>CAZJAX010000178.1:0-1596 GCA_964543965.1 uncultured Planctomycetia bacterium | reverse complement strand
GCGCTTTTGTCAGTGCCGACGCCCGGTATGCCACGGAAGCGCATTTGACGGCGGTCCTTGAAAAAATATCCGACCCTAGCGAGTCGACACGCAGCGCCGCCGCGAGAACTATCGGGGTGTTCGCACGAGCCTCCGGGAGTCTCGCCCCGGGACAGAGCCCGTTCACATCCGCGGTGCTTAGACGATTGATCGAAAAGATCGCGGATTATCCCCGTCCAGGGTGGGATCTGGTCATGCCGGGCATCATCGCATCGTTTGCGGAGGGCACGCGCGGTGACGAGGCGCTGAATGCGTTTGCGCAGGCGAGCCTGTCCGCCTTGCTTTTCGATAACCTAGTGATCAATCTTTCGGGCGATGCCGGCGAGATCCGCTTCAGGGTTCTTCGCCGCAGCACTGTCGCCGCATGGATACGATCCAGGTCCCGCGACCAAGCCGAATACGGCCGTCTTCAGGCCGATCTGACCGGGCTTTGGAGACTGCGTCAGCAGCTTATAAACCAAGCGGCTCAGCTGGAGGACTCGGAGAAATTGGCCGATGACGCTTTCCGGCTGGCTTTGTACAATCTGATCGGTTCATCGGATTCGGGCGCTCGCCTCGCGCTCCCAAGCTGGTTTAAGCGGCTGCTCTCATTTTTCCTGCCAAGCTGGATAACGATGCGGATCTTCGTTATGCCCTCTGAAGGTCAATGGGTCAAACTGAGACCCGCTCCCGGGGCGCCGCTCGTGAGCACGGGACTGGCAGACGTCAAAAACTGGGCCGCCCAAGATCCCGGCAGCCGCGCAACCGACGAGAACATGAGTATCATTTTGAAGAGGATCTGGGATGCGGATTGGGCGGTCCGGCTGGAGGTCATCTCCGCCGCCGGAGAAATGTTGAAATACAACCCCGCCCTTGCGACTTCCGGCGCGCTGCGCCAGATCCTGGCTCAATTGACTGACAAACACTTCCCCGGAAATGAACGTATATTGAATGCTCTCAAAAATTTCAGGGAAGCGGCGGGAAAGCTGCCTCAGGCCGCCAATCCCTTTACACGGGAAAATTTTACCTATTTTCTTGCGAACGATGCGCTTAGATCGACGGATCCCAGCACCCTTTTTCATGTTTATCGGATGTATGCCCTGTTTATCGAAGCCAACGCCGAATTGGCGACTGACGATCAGATGCGGTTCATTCTCACCCGGCTGTCCGCCCAGGATCCGCAAGCTCGAGCCTCCGCGATGGAAATAGTTCCGTTATTTCTTAAAGCCGACCCTTCCCACTTGTCTGCGGAGATCATGAGATTTGCTATCGACGGGTTATCCTGGGATGAGTTTACGGTCCGAGCCGCTTCCTTGGACGTGCTCGCGGCGGCGGTCACGATCGAGCCCGCTTACGCCGATGCCGTTAATTTCAACCGTGTCGCGGAGCTTCTCGGAGAAGAGGATGTCTATGTTTCGACAACGGCGGCAGCTATCGGCGCGATGTCTGAGTTCGTGAAGATCAACCCCTCGCTGGCCCGGCCGGATGATCTAAAAAAGATCATGTCCAAAACGAAAAATGCCAGAGGATTGAACGCTCACCTCCATAAAAGGCTATTGCAAGCTATTCTCTCCGCGG
>CAZJAX010000177.1:0-1598 GCA_964543965.1 uncultured Planctomycetia bacterium | reverse complement strand
GTGCTGGTGGGGCGCAAGTCACGCAACATCGTGCGTAACAGCCCTCATGTGAACGACACCATTGTCTACGACGAAGGAAAAAAGTCGGCTGTCTTTTCGGTGTGGAGAACCGCTAAGCTGCTGGCCGAAGAGGATTTCGATATGGTCGTCGATCTGCAGAACAACCGAATCAGCCACTTCCTGGCATTTTTCTCCGGCGCCCGCATCCGAGCCGGCCACCATAACCGCAAGTGGTCATTCTTCCTGAACCGGCGCACAAAAAATATACCCGCCGGGCTCGGCGCGCTCGAGCATCAGTTCCAGGTGCTGAAGCTTGCCGGTGTCGATCACCTCGATAAGCGTCTGGAGATATGGACGCGTAAGGACGAGGATGAGCGCGTGCGCCTGTTCCTGCAGTCGCAGTGGCTGTCCCCGAGTCAGACCCTGGTCGGCATCAACCCGGGTTCCTCGCCGCGCTGGCCGACCAAACAGTGGCCGGTCGAGAACTTCGCGCGCCTTTGTGACGAGCTGGCTAAGCGAAACATACGAGTCGTTATCACCGGCGCCCCGGAAGATGCGGCTTTGGCGGAGGAACTTCTCAGGCAGACGCGCAATAAACCCATTAACGCCGTTGGCAAGACTTCGATCACGGAGCTCGCCGCGCTTGTTCGGCGCTGCCAAGTCTTTATCAGTTCGGATTCCGCGCCGATGCATATCGCGGCCTCCGCGGGCGTCCCGCTTTTGGCTATTTTCGGGCCGACGGATCCCAAGCGCCATCTTGTGGCTCCGCCCCGTCATCAGGTGTTCTGGAAGGAGCTGGCATGCAGCCCCTGCTATCTCCGCAGCTGTCCTATAGGCCATACCTGCATGAAAAAGATCACGGTGCAGGAGATCCTTGATGCTGCGCTGTTTTTCGCCAACGAGAAGCCAGGCGAGATCGTCGTCCGCCAGGAAGCTGCCGGCGGCCTGGAAAGCGCCGTCCGCCGTCCTTCCGCAGGGTAAAGCCTATGAAGAGAGGCGCTTTTCCGATCATCGTTCTGGCACTGATCCTGGCCGCTATCCCTATCGCCGCCCGGCCGCATTACGAGCCCGCTATTCTGATGTATCATCGCATCGGCTTTCCTAACGAGAATCCCGGTCTTTTCGTCACGCCGCGAGTTTTCGAATCTCAAATGGAATTTTTGAAGACTCACCGTTACAATGTCATCCCGCTCGAGGAGCTTATCCGCAAGATCAAGGCAGGGGAGAAGCTTCCGATGAATACGGTCTCGATCACCTTCGACGACGGCAACCTCGACAATTTCAAGAACGCATTTCCGGTGCTCAAAAAAATGGAGTTTCCCGCCGTCATCTTCATGATCACCGGCAATATCGACAAAGAAGACTGGCTTTCCCGGGAAGACTTGAGGATCCTCGACGAAGGCGGCATCACGATCGGAAGCCACACGGTAAGCCACGCGTTCCTTCCTTCGACGGCTCACGCCGACGCTTTGACAGAGATCATCGATTCTAAAAAGGTGCTCGAAGAGATTCTCGGGCGCCCGGTCACTATGTTCAGATATCCCGCCGGCGGCATGACCTCGACGCGGGCGGAAGCCGTGCTGTACTCCGGATATGAA
>CAZJAX010000176.1:0-1731 GCA_964543965.1 uncultured Planctomycetia bacterium | reverse complement strand
CGACAGCCGTTTAGGGTCGAACTCGACATCGACCTCCACGGGCACCTCTTTCTGAAGCGCGTTGCCATATTTCATGGCGTTGATCAGCGCCTCCTCAAGGCACAACCTCACGTCGAACAATGCCGCCTCGCTCAAAGAAAGAGGTTTCAGGAAGGACAGCACCTCCTGACTCGATTTCTGGACGACCGCTAGATCGCTATCGACTTGAAACTTTTTTTTCACGTACTTTTTTTTCCGCTTTGACGAGCGCCTTTTCCTGAGGGGCCTTCTGCGTCTGATAAGCGCCGATCACGCGGTATCGCTCGTACCGCTTTTCGATCAGGGCCAGAGGGTCGCTGCCGGAGATCTCGGACAGGTGCCGGAGGATAGCGTTCTTCATGGTCTCGGCCGTCTCCAGAGCGTTCTGATGGGCGCCGCCCAGCGGCTCCTTCAGCACTTCATCGATAAGATTCATGGAAAAGAGGTCGCGAGCCGTCAGTTTAAGCGCAAGGGCCGCGTCGGGCGCCTTGGTGCGGTCCTTCCAAAGGATGGCCGCGCAACCCTCAGGGGATATGACAGAATAATAGGCGTTCTCGAGCACCAGCACGCGGTCGCCCACGCCGATACCCAGCGCGCCGCCCGAGCCGCCCTCACCGATCACCGTCACGACGATCGGGACCTGGATCCGAGCCATATCGCGGATGTTCACGGCGATGGTGTAAGCCTGCCCGCGTTCTTCGGCGCCGATGCCCGGATACGCTCCCGGAGTGTCGACGAAGACGACGACCGGCACGCCGAATCGCTCGGCCAGCCTCATCAGGCGCAGGGCCTTGCGGTACCCCTCCGGATGAGCGCTGCCGAAATTACGCATGATGTTCTCTTTGGCGTCGCGGCCCTTCTGATGGCCCAATACGAGCACGGTGCGCCCCTCAAGCTTCGCGAAACCGCCGATGAGCGCCTTGTCGTCGGCAAAGGTGCGGTCCCCGTGCAATTCGACGAAATCGGAGAAGATCATCTGCACATAATCCAGCGCGTACGGGCGTTTGGGATGGCGCGCGATCTGCACACGCTGCCATGGCGTCAGGTTGACGTAGGTCTCTTTCTTCACGTGCGCCAGGCGCGTCTCGAGCTTCTTGACCTCGCTCTCCAGGTCCAGATCGCCCGACGTGCTCAAATTGCGTAACTCGGAGATCTTCTTCTCCAATTCAAAGATGGGTTTTTCGAAATCCAGCACTGTCATCATCGTCAGTCCGCGACCGTCACCAGCGTCCCAGAGGGCAGCCAGGCGAAGATCTCCTCCACTTCTTCATTTTTCATACGCACACAACCGGCGGTCACCTGCTGACCGAGTTTTTCGGGCTCCGTGGTGCCGTGGATCCCATAACCTTTCAGATCAAAACCCAGCCAACGCGTGCCCAGCTGGTTATCCTTACTGCCCGGCGGGATGACGGCGCCCGCCTTATACCAGGTGGGGTTCTCAAGCTTATCCGTGATCTTGAAGGTGCCGACGGGCGTCGAATTGTCGGTCCCGGTGGAAACGATGTAGGTCTTCAGGGGCTGTCCGTCACCCAAAAGAACGAGCTGATTGTCGGACTTGTCGACCGAAACGGTGATCTTGTAGGTGGGGATCTTCAGCTGCTGGCCCGAGCGGATGCGATCGCCCTGGATCCCGTTCACCGTGCGGATCAGTCCGGGGGAAACTCCGTGCTTTTTGGCGATAAGGGTAAGGTTATCCCCCTTTTGGACCTCATA
>CAZJAX010000175.1:0-1744 GCA_964543965.1 uncultured Planctomycetia bacterium | reverse complement strand
TCGATCTTGATCTCGGCCAGCACCGGTTTTTCGGAGACGATGAAAAGGACGTTCACGCCGCCGGCGACTTCTTCCTGTTCGATGCGCACATCGGTGAAAAAGCCCAGGCCGTAAAGACGCTTCAAGTCCTCGTTGAGAGTGACGGACGACAAGGGTTCATTGGGCTGGGTCTTGACCTTGGCGAGAATGGTGAGGCTGGAAACGGTTTTATTGCCTTTGACGTCCACGGATTTGACCAATTTCGAGGCGTCTTCCGCGTGCCCGAGAGAAGAAAGGCCCAGGACCAGAAGGGCTGTGATGGCAAAGGATCGAATGCTTTTGAGCTTCATAATAGTGGTCTACTCTAACACAGATAATGTGATATTTCTAGTCAACTTGCCCGGCCAATACGCCTAAGGCATTTCCTCGCGCCGCATGAGTTCGGCATTCTCAAAACGCGTGTATTCCCGCACAAAAGTCAGATAAATGGAGCCCACGGGGCCGTTTCTTTGCTTGGCGATGATGATCTCGGCCTTGCCACGGTTTTCTTCCGTCGGATTGTAGTATTCTTCGCGCAGGAGAAGCACCACGACGTCGGCGTCCTGCTCGATGGCGCCCGATTCACGCAGGTCCGATAGCTGGGGCTTGTGGTCCTGCCTGGACTCGACCGCACGCGACAGCTGGCTGACGGCGATGACCGGCACACCCAATTCACGCGCCAGCCCTTTGAGCGAACGGGAAATTTCGGAGATCTCCTGCTGACGGCTTTCCATGCCCTGCGCGCCCTGCATGAGCTGGAGATAATCGACCATGAGGATCTTGATGCCGAACTGCGCTTTTAAACGGCGCGCTTTGGCCTTGAGTTCCAAAACGCTGAGTCCCGGCGTGTCATCGATATAAATGGGGGCTTCGGAGAGCTTGGCGGCGGCGCTGGTCAGATTGGGCCAGTCGGACTGCGCCAAAAATCCGGTGCGGACCTTGTGGGCGTCCACACGCGCGCGTGAACACAGCATTCTTTGGATGAGCTGCTCTTTCGACATTTCGAGGCTGAACATCGCCACGGGCTGTTTGAGCACCATGCCGACGTGTTCGGCGATGCAGGTCATGAAAGCGCTCTTGCCCATGGAAGGGCGGGCGGCAATGACGATGAGGTCCGACGGCTGAAGGCCCGCCGTCTGCGTGTCGAACTCGTGAAAACCCGTTGCGATGCCGGTTACATGTTCCTTGCGCTGGTACAAACGGTCGATGACCTCGATCTGGTTGCGGACGATGTCTTTGATCGGCACGAGGCCGCCCGAGAATTTCTTGCTGGCGATGTCGAAGATGGCTTTTTCGGCCCGGTCGAGAAGACTTTCGACTTCTTCGGTGCTGTCGTAGCAGTCCGTCACGATCTGCGTGGCGCTTGAGATGAGATGCCGGAGCACGTATTTTTCTTTGACGATGCGCGCGTAATACATGAGATTGGCCGCGGTCGGCACCGCCGTCGTCAGATACGCCAGGTAGCTGGGGCCGCCGGCTTCGTCGAGCGTGCCGTCCGCATTCATGCGCTCGGTCAAAGTCACGAGGTCGATGGCTTTGTTTTCGTTGAAAAGATTGATGACGCTCTGGAATATCTTGCGGTGAGAATCCTTGTAGAAATACTCGGGGGCCAAAAGCTCGATGGAGTGCGCGATGGCGTCCTCTTCGATGAGAAGCGAACCCAGGACGGCCACCTCAGCCTCGAGGTTCTGGGGGGGCATTTTTTCGCGCTGCGTTTCGAGGTCCT
>CAZJAX010000174.1:0-1787 GCA_964543965.1 uncultured Planctomycetia bacterium | reverse complement strand
CGCCAAGGACGTGCAGGCTGGCCGCTCCATCGGAGTGCGCACGGTAGCAGTGGGCGGTGAAGCTGCCGCCGAGGGCGCGGACCTCTCGTTCGCAGGGATTAAGGATTTTGTGGATTATCTTCAAGGAGCCGAAAAATGAAGACGATCAATGACCTGAAAGTGCACATATACTCCGACGGCGCGAAGATGGAGGATTTCAAGTCCATGATCGCGCTCTCGCATATCAAGGGATTTACCACCAACCCCACGCTCATGAAAAAGGGCGGCGTCACCGATTACGAGGCCTTCATCAAGGAGGTGCTGCCGATCGTGGGCAGGCACCCGATTTCGTTCGAGGTTTTCTCGGACGATCTCGCCGAGATGAAGAAGCAGGCGATGCGCCTGAAGGGCTTCGGCGAGAACGTCTACGTAAAGATCCCCGTCACCAACACCAAGAAGGAGAGCACCGCTGCGCTCGTGCGCGAGCTCTCGCAGTCGGGCGTTAAGCTCAACGTCACCGCGATTCTTACGCGCGCCCAGGTCGAGACCGTCGTGAAGGCGCTGGCAGGCGGCGCGCCTTCGGTCGTCTCGGTATTCGCCGGCCGTATCGCCGACACGGGCGTAGACCCGATGCCCGCGATGAAGGAGGCTAAGAAGTTATGCTCCAGCCACAAAGGCATCCAGCTTCTCTGGGCCTCCACGCGCGAGCTGCTCAATATTTTCCAGGCCGATGAGGCTGGCTGCGACATCGTCACCGTGCCGCCCGACATCCTGAAGAAGTTGAGCATGGTCGGCTACGACCTCGACAAGCTTTCCGTCGACACCGTCAAAATGTTCTACGACGACGCCACGTCGTCGGGATTCAAGCTGAACTGCTAGGAGGCGTCATGCTGAAAGAAGCCATCGACCGCTATTTGGACGAAACGAACCAGATCGTAGCCAAGATCGACCGCGGCCAGATCGCGAAGATGACCGAGATCATCCAGGCGACGAAGGATAAGGGCGGCCGCCTCTTCTTCCTGGGCATCGGCGGATCGGCCGGCAACTGTTCGCACGCCGTGAACGATTTCCGCAAGATCGCCCGCATCGAGACCTACAGCCCGTGCGACAACCTGTCTGAGTTCTCAGCCTGGGCCAACGACAAGGGCTTCGAGTTCACCTTCAGCGAATGGCTGACGGAATCGAAGGTGCGTAAGGACGACACCGTGATGGTATTCTCGGTCGGCGGCGGCAGCGAGACGACGTCGAAGAACCTTGTGCTCGGCATGCAGAAGGCCAAGGAGGCCGGCGCCAAGGTCGTCTCCTGCGTTTCTCGCGACGGCGGCATGGCGCTCAAGCTCTCCGACGCCTGCGTGCTGATCCCGGTCGTCAACAAGGACGCCATCACGCCGCATGCCGAGGGCTGGCAGATGGTGATCTCGCACCTGGTGGTGAATCTTATCAAATGAAAAAGTACTTCGTCGTCGGAGGCGCGGGTTTCATCGGAAGCCACCTCGTCCGACGCATCCTTCAGGAGGAGAAAGTCGCCAAGGTCGTCGTGTATGATAATTTCTCATCTGGCCGCCGCTGGCACCTCGAGGGGATCTCGCGGCCCGGCAACCTGAAGATCGTCCGCGGAGACGTGAAAAACAAGAAGACGCTCGCGGCGGCGATGAAGGGCGCCGACGTCGTTTACCATTTTGCCTCCAACCCCGACATCGCGAAGGCCATTTCCGACCCCGAGATCGATTTCCGCGAGGGCACGCTCCTCACCAATAACGTGCTCGAGGCGATGCGCCTCACCGGCACGAAGACCCTGCTCTACGCCT
>CAZJAX010000173.1:0-1826 GCA_964543965.1 uncultured Planctomycetia bacterium | reverse complement strand
CATTGCGCGGGAAGCCAAAAGCCCTTCCTGCAGCATGCCGTCCACGCGATAACGCACGCGCAGGCCTTTCTCTTCGGGTTCGATGAAGATATCGCTGGAACGCCGTTTGACGCCTTCGGCCAGAATGGTGTTCGTCAATTTCACCACCGGCTCTTCTTCGGTGAGGCGCAAAAGCTCCTGTGCCGAGCCCCCGTCGCCGCCGGAAAAACCGAACGAACCTTCGTCGACCTCCAGGCCTCCTTCGGACATGTTCTTCATCACATCCTGAATGGCCTGCGTCACGTTCTCGCCGTAATATTGTTCGATGGCCTCCTTCACGTCCTTGTCGATGGCCAACAGCGGGTGGATGACTTTGCCGGTGGCGCGTTTCAAATCGTCGATGGCGTTCACGTTCACCGGGTCCGACATCGCCACCGAAAGCCGGTTGTCATCAAGGGCCACGGGGATCAGGCAGTAATGCTCCGCGATCTTTTTGGGAACGAGCGCGATGGCATCAGGAAGGATCTTGGTGCGCGCCAGGTGAACGGCCGGAATGTTCAGCTCGATGCTCAACACTTCGAGCAGAGCGTCCTTCGAGATGTACCCCAAGTTCACCAAAAGTTCGCCCAGGCGCTCTTTTTTTTCTTTTTGGATCTTGAGCGCTTCCATGAGCTGTTCAGGCGTGATCAGCTTCTTTTGGATGAGGATCTGTCCGATGCGGGCGCGGAGCGCCGACTTCACGGGGGTGCTCATGCTTTATAGATATTCTTGATGGCGTTGGACACGTCGGTGGCCGTCGTGACGAACACCTGTACTTTGTAGTGGGTCAGCATCTCCACGTCCTCGATGGCCTGCGTGTTGAGCGGGTTGGACATCGCCACGGTCAGAATACTGCCGACGCGGTCGACGGCGATCAAGCCGTACTGTTTTGCCACATACTCCGGAATGACTTTCGCGACTTCCGGATCCACCTCGTAGCTGCCCAAAGGCAGGTACGGAAAACCGTATTGCGCCGTCAGAGCCTGCGCGATCGCTTCCTCGGAAGTATACGAGAGTGTCACAAGGATCTGGCCCAAGAGCCCTCCTTTTTCCCTCTGAAGGACAAGGCACTCCTCCAGCTGCTCGCGCGTGATCAAGCGGCAGTCGATCAAAAGTTCCCCGAGCTGCTTTTGCAGAATTTTTTTCATGCCCTACCGGCCTTTGCATTTAATTAAGCGGACGCGGAATCACTTTCCTTTATTGCCCATGAGAAGACGTTCGAACTCCAGCACGTCCAGAGAGCGCGAGATCGCCTCCTCTTTCGTCACATGGCCCGCCTTGACCAGGTCCGTCAAACTCATGTTCAAAGTCTTCATGCCTTCCTTTTGCCCCATCTGCACGGAAGAGTAGATCTGGTGCGATTTGGATTCACGGATCAGCGTGCGGATGGCCGGCGTGGCCAGCAAGATCTCCGGCGCCAACGCCAGGCCGCCCCCCTTGCGGGGCAAAAGCTGCTGCGAAACAATGGCCTGCAGCACGAAGGACAGCTGCACGCGCACCTGCTGCTGCTGATGCGCGGGAAATACGTCGATGACGCGGTTGATCGACTGCACCGCGTCCGGCGTGTGCAGGGTCGCAAAGACCAGATGCCCCGTTTCCGCCACGGTCAAAGCGATCTCAATGGTCTCAAGATCTCTCATTTCTCCGATCAGGATGACGTCCGGGTCCTGACGAAGCACGTGCTTCAAAGCCTGTGTGAACGAGTGTGTGTCCGCGCCGACTTCGCGCTGGCTGACCTTGGCCATTTTATTGGTGAATAAAAATTCGATCGGGTCTTCGATGGTGACGATATGGCAGGCGTAGTGCGC
>CAZJAX010000172.1:0-1931 GCA_964543965.1 uncultured Planctomycetia bacterium | reverse complement strand
AGCGGACCGAGAGTCACGGCCGTGTCGAGAACGACGAGGCCGCGGTTGTATTCGTCGAGTTCGCGGCTGGCTGCTTCCAAAAGCGCATCGTCGAGAGAACTGTCACGGTTCTCGAGTCCCTCGGTCAGCACGCGGGCGATCATGTCGCTTGAGCCGCGCCCCGTCTTGATAGCTTCATCAAACTCCCCGTGCTGCACCGCTTCAAAAATACGGTGGACGACGGCTTTGTTCCGGCGCCGCGTCTCTATGAAAATAAAAATAATACGCTCGATCACGACACCCATCGTGATCACGGAAAGTACGAGGATCGGCCACATGATGGGGCCTCCCCTGCGGAAAAATTCAAGCATCGAGATACCAGCCTTCTCTAATTTATAAATTATCCGATCTTCTTGTCCGAAAAATTATTTTCCCGGCGCAAACCCCGAAACATCAGGCCCAAATACAGCCAGTAAGCGATGACTTCTGTCAGCGAAGGGTTGCCGTTGTATCCGAAGACGGCTTTTGCGAACAAGCCCAGCCCCTCCTTTTCATTGAAGTAGGGATTTATATTATACACGTGCTCTATCACCGATGGAATATAGCCGGCCTCATTGAGTTCATGGACGCCGTAAGCTAAAAGACCGGCCGCCACAAAAACAATGAAGATCCCGGTGACTCTGAAAAGGGTCTTCAGCGGTATCCTTTTGCCCCCGACAAAGATCAGCAGGGTCACCGCTGCCGCTGCCGCCAAACCTGTCACGGCTCCGGCAGCCGATACACCGCCGCCGCTCTGAAGCGAGACGGCTTTGAGGAAAAGCACCGTCTCTGCACCTTCACGCAGTACGGCAAAAAAAGGTAGCGCCATGAGCGCCCAATAGTCGCTCGCGCTGACAGCCGTCTGTACTTTGGTCTCGATCGAGGTCTTGATGCTCCTCCCCTGTTTTTCCATCCAAAAGAACATATAGGTCAGCATACCGCACGCCACGATCGAGATGACCCCTTCGATGATCTCGCCCGCCTTCTCCTGCAGGGTATCGGTCAAACCTGCGAGCCAGCTTCCCAGACCCAGACTCACTGCGAGCGCGACCGCGACACTCAGCGCGATATGCGAAAAGTATCTGCCGGCATTGAGCTTGGCCAAAACGGTAAGAATGATCCCGAGAATGAGCCCCGCCTCCAAAGCCTCACGGAATACGACTAGAAATACAGCGAACGTAGATTCACCAAACAAGTTTCATCCCTCCGTAATAGTTCCGCCCGTCCGCCGGATCGATCCCGTCCGACCGGACGCGGGCAAAATAGCGTTCGTTGAATAAATTATTGATGCCGCCGAAAACTGTGACGGCATCCTTCCACACCTTAAGCTCCATCGTCAGATCCCAAACTTTATAAGACGGCACGATCCTCTGGACGGTGTTGTTGTCGTCCGCGAAATGATCGTCGACGAACGTCCCGGCCAGCCGCGCCTTGAAACGGCCGTGCCAGTCGTACTGCACTCCCGCGCGCTGGATATAGTCGGGCGCGTACTGCGGAATTTTGCCCGTGTTGGGTCCGCCGGTAAATTCGGCGTCGAGAAACATCGCGTTGTAAAACAAGTTCAGCGAACCGGCCTGCTCGGCGCAGTTCTGCCCCGAGGCGGCGTCCCAAAGACCCACGAGATCCAGCTCGGCGGCCAACTCCGCGCCCTGGTGTCGTGCATCGCCGACGTTTTGGACCGAGCTTAGCCCGCCGATCGTGGCGCTCCCGATCTGATCGTCGAACTCCATGTAAAAGTAGCTGGCGTCCCATGAAAAATAGGAAACAGGATTGCCCCTCACGCCCGCGTCCGTCTGCCAAGAGCGGCCCGACTGCAGGTCCTGGTTGACCACCTGATTGGTCCCGTTGGGGACGGCCTGTGTGAATATTTTCGGACGATACCCTTGCGAAAAATTGGAGTAGAGGTTCACGCC
>CAZJAX010000171.1:0-1957 GCA_964543965.1 uncultured Planctomycetia bacterium | reverse complement strand
GCTCGAGCTCCGTGCATATTTCGTTGTTGAGCGTGCGGCTGTTCTGGCGCAGGAAACCTGCCGATTGCATGTCGATGACAAAGATGTTGTACGGCTGCTCCTTCTGCGCCGCCTGGGTCTCGGTTTTGGCCGAAAGATCAGTCTTGGTATCAGCGGCGGTCTTGGGAGCGTCGCGCCGAAGAAGTTTCAGCACACCCGACTCATCCTGGTCTTTCTGCAGCCGGTCCAGAAGCTCGGTCTTGCCGTCACCGAGGCGGGCGCGGCCTCCCGTCATCATGCTGATGAAGCGTTTATGCTCGTCGTTCGAGAGAAACTGTTCGCCGATCGCAAGGTTCGGCACGTTGATGAAGACCGCGCCCTGCTGAGCACGGCGGCCGTTGATCATTCTTACGATCTGCTGGGCAGCGGCTGCGAGCTCGACGAAAGTTTTACCGGTACCGGTGCCTGCAGCCAGATTGTAATCCCGGATCTTCGCGATAGAAACAAGCTGCTTATTCATGAAATATTTTCCGGTGGCTCGCTTGAAGATAAAGGCCGTCATGATAGTCTCTTCCTGCTCGGTCAGGTCAAAGAATGTATTCGGGATCTCGGACTCGTTGCGATTGTCCAGAGCCTTGACGAGGTTCTTACGATTGCTTTTCGGATCAAGCTGTACATCGAGCTGGATCAGGCGCTCGAAAAGAGCATAGGTGATGTCGTTGACCGGCACAGCGTCATCGAATATCAACTTTCCTAGCCGAAGTTTCTCAAAGTCCTTACCCATCGATTCAGCTGTCAACTTCTGTATCATCTCGAGAACACCGTATTTAGCATTGGGATCTGATGAAGACTCGTCCCCGTAGACGAGTTTTTCAATTTCAGGCTCGTTCTTGTCCTTATTCTTCGACGGCTCCCTATACTTGATCATATTTTGCAGCTGCGCCAGCTGTTCGGCAGCAATTTTTCCGGACAGAAAATGTTTTGCATAAAAACCAAGGTAGTCAGCTCCGGCATTGTCTCTAATCGCTTTCTCCAGATCCTCTTCTGCGCCCCTAATGTCCTCTTCCGTCGCGAGGCGGAGTGTATAGCGAGCCTTGGTGATAGCACTCTTGAGCCGCGCGACTTCGACATTCATCGCCTTTATTTGTTCGGGGGTGAGCGTCTCCATTGCGATCTGGGTTTTATTCTTTCCATCCAGGAACTGCTTGGGGCTGGCGGGGTCGAGGGTCAGCTTCCTAAGTCTCATTTCCAATAATTCGAGGGAATCTTTTTCGGCAAAAAATGAGGCCAGCGCCGCTTTGATCGCATCAGGATGGAACTTAAACGTTCCTGACGCACTTTTATAGACAAACGGGCCTTTCGTATGATCGTCATCGTACTTTTTTTTCTGCATGTAGAACTCATGGATCTGTTCTTCGTCTTCGGCATCTTGAAAACCTTTAATCAAAGCTGCCGCCTGCTTTTCATCCTCGCTCAAAAGACGGCGCAGCGCCCCCAGTCGGCTCAAGCGGTAAGTCGTCAGCACCCCGTCCCTGTTGTTGAACTGGACTTTGATCAGGAGACGCTCGTTCTCTCCGGATGAGTCCATCAGGATCTTGCGTATCTTTTCCAGATCAACTTTCTTGAACCACTCGTCTGTCAAAAGAGCGTCGGAACCCGCCTGGTATTCCTCGAGCCGCGTTCTCTCGGCTTCGAGTTTCTGTGTCAGGTCGAGATTGGAACTGTTGTGAAGCCAGCCGTGACGATACTCCAATCCCTCAAAAACACGCTTGCCGTCACCCGTTTCGCCGGTGAAGAGCGTGAGCAAGGCGCGGTTGTACTCCTTGAGATTTTTGTCGGCGATCGCCTGCTTCATGCGGGCGATCAGCTCCCGGACGGGGGCGCTGGAGAAGAACGCGTCCATCTCCGTCTTGGGCGTCCCGTCGGCAGCCGCCTGCATCGCGGAGATGAGCGCTGTGCAGTCATCGACGACGCCAGC
>CAZJAX010000170.1:0-1987 GCA_964543965.1 uncultured Planctomycetia bacterium | reverse complement strand
CGTTCTCCTTCTTCCTTTGCTGATGAACTACTTGCTACTGCTACGACGAACAAAAAAACAAAAAAACCGCTCAACCAAGGTTGGCGGTTTCTACCGAAGTTCCAAACTTTTCTGACTGTAGACCGACTTAAATGCATCCGAGCGAATCACAGTTTTGAACTTATTAAGTAAAGTTTAGAAGATTCAAACCCAGTTGTCAAGGGCTTCCCGCGTCGTCAGTTGCGGCGGCGTGGTTGCGGCAGGAATAACAGGGTTTATAACCGGCGGCCGACGCTTCGACCCGGGAGCGGAATTTCACGAGCTGGGACTGGGGGACCTCGTCCAATTCCGGCGAATTCGGATAAAAGTAGGTCTTCGTGACTTTGTCTCCCCACATATCCGCCGAGATCAGCGGATTATCGGGCTCTTTTAGCCAAAGCCCGGCCTTGGCGCGCCTTGCGGCCAGCTCGTCTTTGCGGAGATCTTCGGCGTAGCGCAGATTCGGCGGCGCGATCCGGACCTTCGCATGGCCGTTTTTCACGATTTCGCGGTTCACGAACGTGCCGTCTTCAAGAAAGACGTAGGCCAACAGCCGGTTTTTCTTGTCGCGGATCTGCGGACCCCATTCAACGGAAATGGTTTTTCCTTCAACGAGCTTGCGGTTGAATTCAAGTGCCTCGCGGCCGTATTGACGCGACAGCTCGACGCCTTTTTCCGGCGACGGGGATTCGAGGCTCGTGTAACGGAGTTCTTTGCCGCCTTTGAGGCGCACGATATCGCCGGCCAGCGCGGTTTCGACGACTGCGGTTTGGCGCTCAGCCGCATGAAGCGGCGCGCAGAAAGACAGAAGTAAAACGGGCAGGACGAACTTTTTCAGCTCAGGCGTCTTCCAAAATTTCGAGCGTTTGCTCAGGGTCGTTCGTCTTGATGACGAGGCAGCCGTGTTCCTGGTTTTTGGTGGCCGTGCAGTAGGCGTACTCGATGTTGATATCGGCGCGGAAAAGCCGCTTGGCGATCGTCGAGATGATGCCGGGCTTGTTGTCGATGTCGAGCAGCACGACATCCTGCGCGATCGTGTACACGCCTTCGTGCTCGAGGATCAGATGCGCTTTTGTGGGATTGTCGACGATGAGGCGGATGATCGCGTGATCGACCGTGTCGTGGATCGACATCGCCATGATGTTGATGCCGTTGTCGCCGAGCGTCGTGCAAAGATGCGATAGTTTTCCCGGCTTATTTTCCAGAAAGACGGACAATTGTTTTTCGATCGGCATCGCTTAACCCAGCAATTCGTCGCCGACCGCCCAGGCGTCGCGCGGCAGGTCGTCAAACGTGATGTAGGTGGTTTTCTTGGGTTTACCGGCGTGCTTTTCGAGAGATTCGGTGATGTCTTTGGCGATAGCCAGTTTCTGCTCCCGGGAGAGTTTGCCGGCGGTGCGCACGTTGACGTAGGGCATCAATTATCCTTGTAGGGGCGTATCGCGATACGCCCCTACTGTAGCGCGTCCTTAATTCGGATGCAAGACGCGGAGGCTTCGGCCAGGAGCGTGCCGTCTTCGGAGCGGGCGAAGGCCTTCATATAAAGCACCCTCCCCCCGTCCTTTTCAAGCCTCCCCTCCAGGCGGATAACCTCCCCCACCGGCACCGGTTTTAAAAGGCGGGTCGTGAGCTCGCCCGTCACGGCCGGGGTTTTCTCGAGCCATGCGAGATTGACCATCATTTCGTCGAGCAGCGTGCCGACGAGGCCGCCGTGGACGATGCCGAGATAGCCTTGATGCTCCTTTTTAAACGTCACCTGGGAACGCAGCAGGCCTTTTTGGGGATGGTCGAACTTGAGTTTGAAGCCGAGCGGGTTTTTTTCGCCGCAAACGAAGCAGTAGCGGTCGTCTTGCAGGACCGGCTTACTCATGGGCGGACGGCTCAGGCGTTTGGCGACGACGGACTTTGAGAAGCGAGGACCGAATGCCGGTGCCGTCCGCTATCGAGGCTTACGGGCGCCAAAAGGAAT
>CAZJAX010000169.1:1694-1997 GCA_964543965.1 uncultured Planctomycetia bacterium | reverse complement strand
GTCCCTGCGAAGGCCTGTGATCCAGGCCTCGAGCTCTTTCAAAGCGCGGTTCAGCGGTTCCACTTTTCGGATGGCGCAGCACTCTTTGCGGTTCTCGATGGATTCTCGGAACGAATAAAAACCCTTGTCCCGCTCCAGCCTCTGCACGGCCTCTTTGTCGGGGAAATAAGATTCGATGCGGATGCCGTATTTTTTCCGGACCTTGTCCATGACCTCGTAGGTCTCTTCGTTGAGACGGCCGGTATCCAGCGTGAATACCTTTGTCTTGGGCTCGAGTTTCATCAGAATATCGATCAGGACGAC
>CAZJAX010000169.1:0-1684 GCA_964543965.1 uncultured Planctomycetia bacterium | reverse complement strand
GGAAGCGAGAGCTATTTTTCCGGGGAAATTCTTGAGCGCCCATTGCAAGAGTGCGATGGCGGTCGATTTTTCGAATTCCGCATTGAGTTTTGCGAGATCAAATGGCACTGAAATCCCCCGCTTCGTTGAGGATGATGCCGCCTCCCAGGATCTGCTGCTTGGCGGACAAAACGAAACGCCCCGTGGCCGTGATGGAATCGAACTTGTCGAATGCCACCGGCTTTTTAGTTCGCAAAATGATCTCCGCCACCTCGTTCTTCGCGACGGCCTTGGAATGACCGCCCGCTTCTTCGAGAGTCGAAGAATTGATCACCTTGAGAATCGAATCGACCACGCATTCGACCTCCTCGGTCGTGATCTTCAAAAGATATTTTCCGCCCTTTTCCAGATGTTCGCTGCCCATCCAGAAGATATTCGCAACAAAACGCGAGCCGACCTGCGGGGCGCTCTTACCGGCGGCGCAGACCATCTCGCCGCGCTCGGCGAAGATGGGGTCTTCGAGCGTCAGCCCGATGGATTCTCCGACAACGGCCTTGGTCTGCACGGGTGCATGCCATTTCTCGATCGAAGTCACCCGCGTCTTTTTGTTCGACGGGGAAAACAACACTTCGTCGCCGACGGAAACGGAGCCGGATTCGATGCGGCCGGCATAAATGCGCTTTTTGTCGAATTTGTAAACGTCCTGCAAGGGCAGGCGCAGCGGCTTGTCCTCGGTCGAATCGGGCGTTTCGATCCCATCCAGCGTTTCGAGGAACGAACCTCCCTTGTACCAGGGCATCTTGCCGCCTTTTTTGACCAGATTCTCGCCTTCGTAGGCCGACAGCGGGATGAACGCGCGCGCCGCGAGCTTGAGAGACGCCAGATGCTTCGAATACTCCGTCTTGATGCGTTCGAACACCTTCTCGTCATAATTCACGAGGTCCATTTTATTGATGACGACCAGGATCTGTTTGATGCCCAAAAGCGAAAGGATGGTCGCGTGGCGGTGCGATTGTTCGCGCAGGCCTTCTTCGGCGTCGATGAGGAGGATCGCCACGTCCGCCGTCGAAGCGCCGGAGATCATGTTCTTTAAAAATTCCTTGTGGCCCGGCGCATCGATGATGCGATACGGGCGCTTCTTCGAACGGAAACGCACCTGCGAAACGTCGATCGTGATGCCCTGGTCCTGTTCTTCTTCGAAGGCGTCGAGTAAAAAGGCATATTCGAATTTCATGTTCTTTTCCTTGCAGATCGCTTCCACGTGCTTGATGCGCGCGGGCTCAACGGCGCCTGTCTCGGCCAACAACCGGCCGACCAGGGTCGATTTGCCGTGATCGACGTGCCCGTTGAAGACAATGCTCAAGCCTTCTTTGGTCTCGGTTTCGATCGAATGGTTCTGGAGTTCGGCTTTGATCATCACATGTACCCCTTGGCTCTTAATTTTTGCATCGCGTAGCGCTGCGAATGGTCCTGTTCGCGTCCGACGCGCTCGGATACTTTGGTTGTTTTCAATTCCTCGATGATCTTGTCCACCGTGTCGGCATTGGACTCGACGGGCTTGGTGATGGGCTGGCAGCCCAAGGTGCGGTAGCGCTTGCCGTCCTTTGCGAAATAAAGCGGCACGCTCGGGATCTCTTCGCGCCTCACGTATTCCCACACGTCAAGCTCGCTCCATTCCAACAGAGGATGGATGCGCACGTGCGTG
>CAZJAX010000168.1:0-2146 GCA_964543965.1 uncultured Planctomycetia bacterium | reverse complement strand
ACGTTGGTCGGGATGTAGGCCGACACGTCGCCGGCCTGCGTCTCGATGATCGGCAGCGCCGTGAGGCTTCCGCCGCCAAGATCCGAGCGGAGCTTGGCCGCCCGTTCCAAAAGACGGGAGTGGAGATAGAACACGTCGCCCGGAAACGCTTCGCGCCCCGGCGGACGGCGCAGGAGCAGCGAAAGCTCGCGGTACGCGGAAGCCTGCTTGGTCAAATCGTCATAAATGACGAGCGCATGCATGCCGTTATAAAGGTAGTACTCGCCGATCGCGGCGCCGGTATAAGGCGAAAGGTACTGCAGGGTGGCCGGGTTGTCCGCGGCGGCGCTGACGATGGTCGTATACTCCATGGCGCCGAACTCTTCAAGCTTCTTGATGACCGAGAGCACGCTCGAGGCTTTTTGGCCCGTCGCAACATAGATGCAGTAAACGTCTTTGCCCTTCTGGTTGATGATCGTATCGATCGCGACGGCGGTCTTGCCGGTCTGGCGGTCGCCGATGATAAGTTCACGCTGGCCGCGGCCGATCGGGATCATGCCGTCGATAGCCTTAATGCCGGTCTGGAGAGGTTCTTTGACGGACTGACGCACGAGCACACCGGGAGCTTTGATCTCGATCGGGCGGGTCTCAGAAGAAACGATAGGACCTTTACCGTCGATAGGGCGCCCGAGCGCATCCACGACGCGGCCCAGAAGCGCTTTACCGACCGGGATCGAAGCGATCTTGCCCGTGCGCTTGACCGTATCGCCTTCTTTGATGCCTTTACCTTCACCGCAGAGCACGGCGCCGACGTTGGACTCTTCAAGGTTGAGAGCGATCCCTTGCTCTCCGCCGGGAAATTCGAGCAGCTCTCCGGCCATACAGTCGTCGAGACCGTAGATGCGGGCAATGCCGTCGCCGACCGAGAGGATCACGCCGGTGGACTCCATCTTCACGCCGGTCTGGAAGTCTTTGATCTCCTGCTTTAATACATTCGTGATTTCTTCGGGGCGGATCGCCATGCCGTGACTCCTTCGATTAGTTTATTTTTAAAACTGTTTTCTAATTTGCCTGTATCTTTGAAAGCTCTATCTTCATTTCGTCGATGCGGTGACGCACCGAGCCGTCGAATATTTTGTTTTTGAGGCGCACGACCACGCCGCCGATAAGCGACGGATCCACGGTTTTTTCCGCCTCGATCTTATAACCGGCCATCGCCTCAAGCCGGCCGACGATCGCCGCTTCCTGCTGGGCGCTTAAGGGCGCCGCCGAGCGTATCTGGGCTATCGCCTGGCCCTGGGCTTCGTCGGCGATGCGCTTGAAAACCACCGCGATCTCGTGCACCAGCGCGAAACGGCCCTTTTCAAAAAGAACCGTGTAAAAATCCACGAGGATTTTCGATGCCTCGTCACGGCCGCTGTAAAGCTTCTCGAGAAACACGCGTTTTTCGTGCGTCTTCAGGTACGGGTTGCCGAAAAGGCGCTCGAGTCCCGGGTCGCTTTTGAGCGCCGCAGAGAAATTCTCAAGCTCAGCCTCAACCTGTTCGTCGCGTCCGATAGGACGCACCAGCTCAAAAAGCGCCTGCGCGTACCGTTCGGCTACCAAGAGGTCTTTGATCATCGTCAGGCCTTCTGCAGATCCTTCAGAAACTGGTCGACGAGCTTTTCGTGCTCTTTTGAGTCCATCTTCTCGCGGACGACCTTCTCGGTCATAAGCGCTGACATCTCTACCAATTCCACCCTCATCGTCTGACGCGCCTTGGCGATATCCTGAGTGATCTCCGCCTGGGCGCGGTCGACAAGCTTCTGGGCATCGGTGCGGGCTTTGTCCTGAATATCCCGCGCCAGCGCCAAACCCACGTTGGCTGCTTCCTGGATCTTCACGCGCGCTTCCTGCTCGATGTTGTCCAGGCGTGCACGATATTCCTTTTCCAGCTGATCGAGACCCTTCTTGCGGTCTTCGATGCCCTTAAATTCGTTCTCTATCTTCTCGCGCCGCTGGTCGATCATGCCCAGCAGGTTTTTCCAGGCCAATTTTTTGAGGATCAGGAATACGACCCCGAAGCCCAGAAGCTGGACCAGGACTTCCTTAATAATGCCGATGTTTTCCATGCGAAATTCCTTTTGTCCAAACTCCCCGCCCCCCCTTTTTTTAAAAGAGGGGGCGG
>CAZJAX010000167.1:0-2208 GCA_964543965.1 uncultured Planctomycetia bacterium | reverse complement strand
CTCGAGGACAAAGATTACGTGATCGGTATGGAAGTTGTGCGGCCCAAGGCCCAGCTTCTGTCGGTCACCGAAAAAGGATTTGGCAAGCGCTCGGAGATCGACGAATACCGCATTACATCACGCGGCGGCAAAGGTGTGACGAATATTAAGGTCACCGACAAGAATGGCGAGGTGATCGGCCTGCGCTGTGTCACTGACGCCGATGATCTGATGATCATGTCGGCGCAGGGGATGACCGTGCGCTGCTCCGTCAAGGATATCCGCGAAACCGGCCGTGTGGCCCAGGGCGTGCGTATTATCAACTTAAAGAAAGACAACGACAAGGTCTCGACGATCGCCAAAGTCGAGAATGAAGACGATATCGACTCGGCCGCGGGCCCTGTAACCGCCCCCACCGACAAAAAATAAGCCGCCTTCCCGATCAACAAAAACCCTCCCACGCAAATGGGAGGGTTTTTTATTCAGCGACCCCAACGGGATTCGAACCCGTGTTCCTACCGTGAAAGGGTAGTGTCCTAAGCCAGGCTAGACGATGAGGTCAAACTTGGGACGGCTAGTATAGCGTATTTTTTGAAAAGCGCTATTTTTTGTCGGCTGGGGCAGATTCAGCCGGGGCGGCATCGTCTTCGGGCTCGACTTTGGCGATTGTCGAGACTTTGTCGCCTTCTTTCTTCAGATTGATCACGCGCACGCCCTGCGCGACGCGGCCGGTTTCGCGGATATCCTTCACCGAGCAGCGCACCGTCATGCCCGTTGCCGTCATGATCATGAGATCATCGGCATCGGTCACGCACTTCATGCCGACGACTTCGCCGTTCTTGTCGGTGACCTTGATATTGGTGACGCCTTTGCCGCCGCGGCCCGTGAGACGGTATTCGCCGATTTCCGAACGCTTGCCGAATCCTTTTTCCGTGACCGAAAGAAGCTGCGCCTTGGGATTCACGACTTCCATGCCGATCACGTAATCCTTGCCCTCGAGCGTAATGCCTCGCACGCCGCCGGCGCCGCGGCCCATCGAGCGCACATCCTCTTCGTTGAAGCGGATCGCCTGGCCTTCGCGCGTGGCGATGAAAATCTCCTGCTTGCCGTTGGTGAGCGCGGCGGCGACGAGCTCGTCCTTGCCGTCGAGGCCGATCGCGATGATGCCGGAGCGGCGCGTATTTTCGAAATCCGTGAGCTCGCACTTTTTGATCTGGCCCAGGCGCGTCACCATGGCGATGTAGCTGCCCTCTCTGAACTCGCTGACCGGCATATACGAGGTGACTTTTTCGCCCTGCGACAGCGATACGAAATTGGTGATGAATTTGCCCTTGGACGTGCGGCTGGCCTGCGGCAGCTCGTGCACCTTGATGACAAATGCCTTGCCCTTGGACGTGAAAAGGAGCAGGTTGTCGTGCGTCGACGCCGTGAAAAGGTGCTCGACGAAATCCTCTTCGACGCCGCCCGAGCCCACGCCCACCCCGCCGCGCTTCTGCTTGCGGTACGTCCCGATCGGCAGGCGCTTCACGTAGTTCTGGTGGCTGATCGTGATCACCATTTCCTCGTCGGCGATCAGGTCTTCGATGTTGAAATCCGTGTCGCCGTCGCGGGAGATCGCCGTGCGGCGCTCGTCGCCGTATTTTTTCTTCAGCTCGACGAGCTCTTCCTTGATGATTTCGAGGACTTTCTTTTCGGACTTCAGGATCGACTCGTAGTACTCGATTTTTTTCATCAGCTCTTTCAGCTCTTCCTCAAGCTTGAGAATCTCGAGGCCCGTGAGCTTCTGCAGCTGCATTTCGAGGATGGCCTGCGCCTGCTTCTCGGAAAATTCAAACTCCTCGACGAGGGCGACTTTGGCTTCCTGCGGGTTCTTGGACTTGCGGATCGTCTTGATGATCTTGTCGAGGATATCGACGGCCTTTTTCAAGCCCTCGACGATGTGCGCTCTGGCTTTGGCCTTGTCGAGATCAAAAATCGTGCGGCGCACGATGATCTGCTTGCGGTGCTTCACGTACTCGCTGATGATTTCCTTGAGCTTCAGCACGCGCGGACTGCCGTCGACCAGCGCCAGCAGGATGATGCCGAACGTCGACTGCATCTGCGTGTGCTTGTAGAGCTGATTCAGCACCACCTGGGAATTGGCGTCGCGCTTGAGGTCGATCACAAGCCGCATACCGTCCTTGTCGGACTCGTCGCGGACGTCGGAGATACCCTCGATCTTCTTGTCAT
>CAZJAX010000166.1:0-2250 GCA_964543965.1 uncultured Planctomycetia bacterium | reverse complement strand
AGCGGTCTGGGCGGTGCCTTGGTTGGAGGTCACAGTACCTGAGACAGGCTGGGTGACACCTGAATTATTGACCCAAAGTCTTCCCACAGAGTCTGTTTTCAGATTGGCGTAGTCGCCATCAGCGTTGCTCGATGCCGGCGTGTCTTGACGCACAGAACCTGCAAGCGTAAGCAGCTCCGCTCCAGCAGCCGCGACGTCTTCAGTATATTGAGTCCCGCCTCCGCCGCCGGTTACGCGCAAAGCACCCGAAGCATCCGTTGAAAAAGGAATGTAGTCTCCATCAGCTCCAGCCAGCGCTGTTCCGGCGTCGTTGCGGACGGCAAGAGCAAAGATACCCGTGTCAGCGCTTGTGTGGGCGGCGTCTTCGGCTTTGCCGAGATTGGCGGCGGCGGTGCCCGGGACGATAGATGTCGTGATTTGCGATATCGGAAAAGCGGTGTTATCCGACGATATGGCTACACGCTGGACACCCGCTCCCGCGACACCGTTGCCGGTGGAAATGGATGTGCCTGCGATCTCTACCATATTTTGGTGAAGTGCGCGTGTGGACGTGATCCTCACAGGCGCAAAATTATTTTCAGTAGCTGCGGTTGTACCAGTATCATCCATCTGGCCCACGATGCCCGCTGCCGCGATGCCAGTCCCCGAGGAATTCATGGTATTAAATACGGCGCGCTGCCTGTCCGCGGTTGAGCTATTCATTAGAAGGGGTATTACGCCGGATGTCGGCGCTGTCGGTGACGCGGAAACGGCGTCCGCCAGCGATGCGGCAGCGGGCAGCTCCGTATCGATCGCTGATTTTACGTTGACCTTTAGGTTGCCCAAGCTGTCAAATATCAATGTATGATAGTCGCCGTCCGAATCCACAGGTGACGTGTCAGCATCACGGCGAACACCGAGGATCTCGGACCCCGAGGCTCCCGTAGAATGCGCCGCATCCTCGGCAAACTCCGTGCCGCCTCCCGAAGCGCCCGTGACACGCAGAGCTCCCGCGGTGTCCACCGATAAAGGAACCATATTCCCATTCGTCCACGTTGGCGCTGAAGAGTTGGCTCGAGCTGCAAGGACCGGAAGTTTGGCCGTCGAGTTGGCGGTATCATCGGTGCCGACTCCGCCGACGATCAATGGATTCGAAGTAGAACCGATCTCTGTTCCAAGGTTGCTGCGCAAATTGACGTGAAGAGCTCTCTTCGGAGTGATGCGCGCGGCTGCCGCCTGATCCTCTGAAGGGTCGGCTCCCGGAGTGTCGTTGACAACACCGCCGATAGAGGTCGTTGGGTTTGTGCCCTCGGTGTAAGAGCTTTTGTCAGTCTGCGTGCCTGAAGGCACGTAGGCAGCATGAGCGGCAGTATCAAATAAAAAAAGCGCCGCTAAAAAAGCTCTTAATGTCCGCTGCGTCATATCTCCCAGAAACCTTTCTTCTTGGCAGGTTCTGATTCATTTACAACAGGCTTCACTATCTCCGCGCCAGCCTCTGCGGCTTCAGCTTCGGGAGCTGAGGTTCCGATCGCCGCACCCTCTTCCGCTGCGGGTGCTAAAGGTCTTTCAATTTTCTCCGTGACCTCGATCGATTTTGTCTGATAAAAACCATCCTTTGAAAGCGTATAGTCGACTTTGACCTGATCGCCTGCCCAAAGATCGGAGAGCTTCATCTCGGCGCCCTTGAATGAAATCTTGGCACCCTTCTCCACCTCAACCCTCTTTTCACGGTTTCCGCCTGATTTCAACATAAAGCTCGGCTTGTCGCTTTCAACATTCAATATGGTCACCACACCCTCTGTCGTCTCAGGCTTGGCGGAAGCCCCCGTGATCGATCCGAGCAAAAACAACGCAACCCAAAAAAATGTAATGAATTTCTTCATGCCAGATCTCCCCTGAATTAGACAATGACCCAATTCGATCCGTCAGACACCAAAGATATACTGGTCTGCGGCAAGGTCAGTATTTGCGTTGTATCCCCGTCAATGGTTTGACCGCCCGTCGTATCTACCGTCACCGTATTAGCTCCGGTGCTAATTCTCTTGACCGTAAATTGACGGCCCGTGATGCCGACCGCCGTAGGCAGTGTGATCGTGATACTGCCGCCGGAAGCATCGCCTGCGATCACATCATCCGTCGACGTGATCGTATAGTTGGCTGTCTTCGTGGAAAATGCAAAATTGGCGCTTGTTGTCGACCAGCTCAAAGTGCCGGAGCCGTTGTTCTTCAGAAAAGTATTAGAACCGCCCTGCGCCGTCGGTGGCGACGGTC
>CAZJAX010000165.1:0-2275 GCA_964543965.1 uncultured Planctomycetia bacterium | reverse complement strand
ATGTTAGAAGGTACATGAAGAGCATGACCCCTCACGCGGAAAAAAGCCTGTCTTTCTACAGCAGCATTTATAAGCCGGAGCATCCCCAGCGGATCGCCAGCGAATCTCTGATCGCCGCGATGAAGGATATTCTCTCGAGAGTTTCCCCGGCTGAGAGCGCGGAGGCGGTCGTCAAAGAAAGGGTTGCCGCCGCACGTTTGGCTGCCCATCCGCTTGAGGTCGTCACAAGCACTCTCGGAAATCTTGAACGCCTGAAGGCGGGTCTCGATGATTGGCACTTCATTGACGACGCGCGCCGCGGCGAGCTGCGTCTTTTGATCGACGAGACGAGCGCCAGAGTGACCGCGATCGCGGCAGACCCTGATAAGCACGAGGCCTTCAAGCTTAAAGAGCGTCAGGAGATCATCGAGGCCACGACAAAAGAGCTGACGATGACGGTGCAAAGAGCGATCTACGGATCACTGGATGAAAAAACAGCCTTTTTGGACAGCATCAGCCCTGATTGGATATCCAACTCGGACCCGAACGCCGCAGATAAGCTTAAGAAGGAGGTCGGCAAGTGGTATGTGGATGCCGGGAAGCTGAAAGACGCTATCGACAAGGCGACGAAGGACATCGCGGCGATCCCCGACGATCCCACTTCATCCGAGTATGCGCTCGCAAGGAAAAACATCGTCGATGGAGCTATCAAGCAGATATCAGGTGCGGCAAAGGGCTGGGCAGGCGACTTGGATAAAATGGCCTTCGTCAAAAAAATGACCCATGATTGGGCGACTTACTTCGCTTTCGGCGTCCTCGGCTTTGACGATAAGATGCGTCTTACGGCATCCGATTCGCATACCGCCGCCGACGGGCCGGTGCACTTGGGCCGTTCCGGCGCCGAAGTAAAGGCGTTCTTCCACTGGCTTGACCACACAGGCTATCCCGCCGAACAGATCGGCCGCATCAAAAAACTTTTTAAGGACAATCCGTTTTACGCGATCATGCTGCTCGAGATAGCTTCCTTTGAATCGGGCTCTCACATGCGCACCGAGGCCAACAGCGCGCGGTATTATCTGGCGCTCAACCTCTTAAACCGCGCCGTCGATAAGACCACGGATTTCCGCGGGAAATCGCTGACCGGCGCCGCCGATCAGAAGCCGTCGCTGGATGCGTTGATAGAGGAGAGAGAGCTTATCGCATCCTTCATGGACACCCAGTATTACATGGGAAACACTTCGCCTCATTTGCTGAAGAAGGACGGACGCGTCACCTACGAGGACCTGACCGTCATTTTCAAAGACCGCCAAAGCATCGCTGATTTCCTGGATCTGGCCCGCCGCGAGATCGACAAATCAAACCCTGAGTCGTTAGTCTCTTTGCAGGATCGGGAGAAAAAATTGGTTGATGCCGGCCGTACCAAGAATCCGGCGGATCCGGCTCGCGATGCAAAGGATATGGTCGCTAACCGTGTCCGCGTGCAGGTGGCCGGAACGGATCGGGATATCCTGTCTCTTACCGCCGATGAGCGCGTTGCGGCAAGGCAGCATTTTAATACACAGCCGGGCGTACCTCTTCCGGCGCCTCTGAGCCTGATCTGGGCTGATCAGAATGCTTTTGAAGAAGAAGTCCTCGCCCTGAAAGCGGCGCTTGATGTCGTCCGAGATAAGCTCATCCAGCGCCAGGAAGATATCACCACGCTCAGGCTCCGGCTCGCGGTCCGGGATGACGCGAACGGCGGCGATCAGACGCCGGTTAAAGCGACCATCCCTGTGCCGTTCAGCTTCAGGATCATCCGTTTTCTGCTCAGCACGATCTTCCTTCCGCTGACGCTCTTATCCGTCAGTATCAAGGTCATCGGACTTGCTTTCCAAAGCAACCGCGACGAAATGTCGCGCCATGGCGTGTCGACCTATCTTTTGGGCGCTCCGCTGGGAGAATACCTTTCCCGCTCGTTCTGGCCCACGGAAATAAAAATGGACGATATCGGCCTCGGCTTTTTCGTGAATCTCTGGATGCCTATCCAGATCTTTACGGCGGCTCTGATCCTTTCGGTGCTTCCGGCCGTGCTTTTCGTGCTCTTCGGCCAGGGGATCATCCTGTCTCTGCCTCTTCTCATAGGCGTTGTTCTGATCGCGGCGGTCGTTTACGTCCTGTTCATGATGGTGCTGCTGAGCGTGCTCAACTGGTCGTACGTCATACGCAACAAGGATCAAAAGCATGTGCAGACGCCTCCGAGCGGCCGCGCCTTTTGGTCTTTTTACGGTGGTACGCTTATCTTCAGCTTCATTCAAAA
>CAZJAX010000164.1:0-2352 GCA_964543965.1 uncultured Planctomycetia bacterium | reverse complement strand
CGGGAACCCCCGCAAACGGATTTATATTCACAGGCGCCGCACTTTCCCTTGAGCTGCGCCGCGTCGCGCAAACCCCGAAAAAGATCCGAATGGCGGTATATCTCGACCAGGGAATCCCTTTTGACATTTCCCGCGCTCATAGGAAGAAACCCGCTGGGCTGGATGTCGCCTTTATGCGATACAAAAACGAAGCCGTTGCCGTCATTGACTCCCTTGGCGGCTCGGCCCACAGATCCCGGAGCCTCTCCGCTCCCCCGCGAAAACGATCCGTGATAGCGGTCTTTTGAAGCGCCGGACCTCTGGCGCTGAATAAGCACACGCCTGTAATGCGGCGCTTCGGTCGACTTGATGTCGAAATCGCATCGCTCGGACAGATCTGCCATCCAGTGGAACACTTTTTCATACTCCCGGCCGCTGATGCTGTCCTTGGCTTGTCCCCGCCCGACAGGAACCAGAAAAAAAACGGACCAAAGGACGATCGGTATCGACCGCAGAAGACGGCTAAGATCTTCGAGATCCTCGAGATTGTATCGCGTGACGGTCGTGTTGATCTGTATCGGAAGCTTCAGTTCTTCGGCCCAGCGGATGATGTTCATCGTCCATTCGAACGAACCGTTCACCTTCCGGAAAGCGTCGTGGATCCCGGGATTGGATCCGTCCAGACTTACAGCGAGACGCGCCAGCCCGCCGTCTTTCAGTTTTCGGAGCTTTTCGAGGGTGACTTCCGGCGTACCGCTGGGCGTCATCGTCATCCGCAACCCGAGCCGACTGCCGTACTCGACGAGCTCAGCCGCATCAGGCCTGCGCAAGGGATCGCCGCCGGTCAGGACAACCAAAGGCTTTCCAAATCGCCGTATCTCTTCGAGTAGCGCGAAAGCCTGACGGGTCGTCAGCTCCCCAGGATCCCTCGCATCTAAGGCTTCGGCCCGGCAATGCACGCACTTAAGAGCACAGGATCGGGTCATCTCCCATATCACGATGAAAGGGTTCTGTGAAAAATCGCAGGCTTCGAGAGCCGGTTTTTCGGTTTCCGGACGGCACGCGGCCGCGCTCATCGCTTCAATAGACATAGGACCGGACGCCCGTGATATCAAAGAGCTTGTTGGATATGCGGTTCAGTTCGTCCGCGCCGACCGGCAGCACGCCTTCGTCTTTTGGAGTTCTGTCGACGGTATAGATCTGGACCTCATTGGGCCGGATGCATCCGACCGCATCGATCCAGTCCTCGAGATCGGCTTCGCCGGTGTTATCCACGAGACCTTTCACGAACATGCTTTGGATCGTCACGCTGCCAAGTCCGCAAAGACCCTGCACGACATCTCCCCACAGGCGGTCCGATACAGGCCGGTTTATGCGGTGGAAAAGGCTTAGGCTGCCCGCGTCCAATTTCATGAACCGGCCGTCGAGCTTAAGCAGAGCTTCTTTTATTTCGCTTTTGTGGCACGTGGAGGAATTGGAAAGCACGCCCAGGGACGCATCGCGGAAGAAAAGATCGCGCAGCGTCAGAAGCCCGTCCACGATATCGGGAAATTCGGGATGAAGTGTGGGCTCTCCGTTGCCTGACAACATCAGCCAATCAATGGCGGCTCCCGAGTTCCTCACAGCCTCCAGATCCGAAGAAAGCTGTGCATACAGCTCCTCAAAACTGCGGAACTTCGCGTTCCCCGGGACATCCTTGTACTGGCAATAGACGCAGTCGAACGAGCAGAGTTTAAAACTATCGGGCAGCAGGTTGATGCCGAGCGATCTTCCGAAGCGCCTTGAGGCGACAGGTCCATAGACCGCTGCCGATTGCAAAGCCATCGTCTTCATCCTATCCCCTTCTCTTCGGCTTAAGATCTTACGTTACCGATCAAGCGGTCCATACTCCGCATGATTTTGATCCGCCGGATATAGTTTACCTATCTAATAGGAAGTATAAACGCGGCAGGATCTAAAATCTGTGACGGCCGTCACATCCCAGGCCAAAACGGCGGGGTTAAAGCAGTTTTTTCAGGCCTTCTTTGTCCAGGATGAGGATCTGGCGGCCCTTCATGTCGATAAGCTCTTTGCGCTTGAGATCATGCAGGTGACGGGTCACGGTCTCCCGGGCGGCTCCTATCTGCTGAGCCAGCTCTTCGCGGGTAGACACCGCAGAATGCGCCTTATCGGCCGCATTCCTTTTGGGCGCGTCCAGGAGGAATTTGATCAGCCGCTTCTTCGTGTCCTTCAGCGAAACTTCTTCGATCAGCCCGCTAAAACACTTCAGGCGCTCGGCGAAAAGGCGGTTCAGGGAACGCGCCAGGTTTGAGTTCGTTTTTAAGAGGTTCACATAATGATCGCGCGACAGGAACCAGACCGTGCTCTGGACGA
>CAZJAX010000163.1:0-2453 GCA_964543965.1 uncultured Planctomycetia bacterium | reverse complement strand
AGAAAAATACCCAACACGTCGCTTAAGCGGCCCGCCTGAGCCTGGCCCGCAACCTACTCATTCAGCGCTTTCATCATGCGTCCGAAATCTTTTTTTGACGAAGCGCCCTGCGCCTTGATCTCTGCCTGCACCAGCGCTTCGAGCTCGCCGTCGGGCATCTGTTTGGGCAGATACGTTTCCAACACCGCAGCCTCTTTCATCTCCCTCTCCGCCAGATCCGAACGGCCTGCCGTCTTAAACTGATCGATAGACTCCTTCCGCTGCTTGATCTGACGCTGAATGACAGCCTGAGCGTCGGGATCGCTCAGCTCGTCGACTTTTTTTTCGATGGCCGCATATTTCAACGCAGACTTAAGGAAGCGCGCGACCGAAAGCCTTACTTCGTCTTTGGCCAGCATGGCCGACTTGATATCTTGTTCGATTTGAGCAACTAGCGACATGGGTTTTCTTTTCTGTTGAAAAACCTGGTAAACAAAAAAGGAGTTTGTGATCTTTTGGACCACAAACTCCTCGTAAAAACGTCTTTGTTGATTAAGCTTATTCTGCTTCGGCCGAATTTACGGGAATTTGCGCCGTCTCAGCAACGGTCTGTCCGGTCGTCTCTGCCACGCCCTGAACGTTGTCCGTAACGATATTGACGGTCTTGGCGACGTCGCCCTGAAGAACAGCGGCGGTGTTTTCGCCGGTCTTTGAGACAACCTTCTCACCCGTGTTGTTCAGCGTGTTAGCGGTCATGCCGGCTGTCTCTTTAGTGGCTTTGGCCGGATAATTAAAAAGCCTCTTGAAGAAATCCGTGAATCCGTTTCCAGCGTCATTGCTTTCGGCGAATGACGTAGATGCAAAGCTGAGCGAAAGCGTGGCTGCGAGCAGTAGTACTGAGAACTTCTTCATTTTGAAAAGGCCTCCTGTTAATTTTTGAATATTATAGGTAGGGCGTGAGTCGAAGTCAAGACTAATCGGGCAAAAAAGCCCGTCGTTTACTCTTCTTCGCCGTTGTCGTGATCGTCTTCGCTTAAAGATGCGGGAAAGAGATCGCTGTGGTTGGCGATATCGTAGTATTTGAAGATTTCCGGCGTGATGACGACGTCTGTCGTGAAATCCGGAACAAAAGTGCCGTTTTCGCCGCTTTCCTCAGTGTACTCCACGCTGCCGTAGTAGAACATGACTTCCAGGTTGTAGTTGCCGCCGTTGACCAGGGGATTGGGGCTCACGAGATCTCGCAGACCTTCGATGCTGAATCCAGGCTGGTGGATGATTTTCCCGCTGTTGTCGATCGGCACGAAGACTCCGATCAAGGTCTTGGAGAAATCTCCCTCGCCTTCGAAATATCCGGGAACGTAATAGCTTTCTTCGAAGAACGCAGGATGAACATGCGGATCCTCGCTGCCCTCCTGATTGGACTCATGGTTTCTATAGTAGTTGATGTCGCCGAATCGGTCGATAAACGCACCACCCTCGGGATTGGCGTCGTCAAAAAAGCCCGAGGACTGTACGCCGTCGTCGCCGGACACGTAAAAATCTTCCATCTCATATCCGTTGATGCTCAAAGTTCTGTAATTTGTCATCTCACAGGCGTCGTAAGTGTTGGTCAGCTCGATCTGGTCGCCGCCGAAAGGCTGTATCAGGGTCGAATCAATCTCTCTCCCCTGCACAAGAACATCGGTGGGGGGATAATACTCCTCTTCACCCTCTTCTTCCGAGGCAAACTCAAGGGTCAGCGGGTCAGAGTATGTCTCGCTAAAGCGGATCACATCACCGCCTTCGCGGTCGCCCTGAGGGTTGCGGAATTCGGCATAAAAGTGCTTGGGGTATAGCGCGTTTTCACCTTGAGCCAGCTCGGCATGGTTTTCGTGGACGATATACTGATCATAGCCCGGGTCGTCGTAATAGTTTTCGAGTTTCGGAGTGAGCTCTTCCTGCGTCACGACATTCAAATAATCCGACCAGGGCAGATCGCGAAGCAATCCGTCGGACTCCGTCATCGGACGGTTGAAATTAACTCCGAAGCTGAAGGCTGAGATGCCGCGCTGAGGACCTTCGGCCGTGCGCAGTGTCAAAGAAAGGATTTCGACGCTCTGATTGTTAGGCATGAAAATGTACTGATCGACACGGACGCGGTTGCCGTGAATATCTTTAAAAACCTTACCCGTCTGAGCGTCGAGCGTCTGCTCGGCTTGCGCGATCTGCTGCTCAAGATCGAGATCCCCTTTGATGCGGTCAAGCTCGCGGCGGATCTCTGTGCGGATGGCCTGGCGCTCGACCTCGCGGAGAAAAGCGATCTTTTGCGAGTCGCTGACCAGAGTCTTGTACAGCGCCAGGTCAGGGTTGGCGGTGTCTTCAAGATAATCGGTGAATTCATCGTAGGTGTCTTTGGCGCTTGCGACGAAAACTTTATTTCTGAGGATTTCGTCCGCGTCTTCGGCCAGATCTTCAAGATCGTCCCGAAGCTCTTC
>CAZJAX010000162.1:0-2479 GCA_964543965.1 uncultured Planctomycetia bacterium | reverse complement strand
GATCATCCTTGTCGGGCAGCCGGAGCTCCGAGAAAAATTGAAGGATCCCGCTCTCCGGCAGCTGCGCCAGCGCATATCGGTACGCTATCACATCGAAGCGCTTGACCGCAGCGAAACTGAAAAGTATATTCATCACCGCCTCGGCATCGCGGGGGCCAACGGCAACGGCCCTCGATTTGACGAGCAGGCGCTTGGAGAGATTTACCGGTATTCCGAAGGGATTCCGCGCCTGATCAATGTTTTGTGCGATAAGGCTCTCCTGAACGGGTTTGCACGGGAGAGCAGGCAGATAAACCAGGGAATCATCCAACAATCGATCCACGAAATCGAGGGGCATCTTCAATGAGCATAATCAATGACGCATTAAAAAAGGCTGGTCAAGGCCAGACTCTTCAGACCGGCGAAACCACATCTCAGCCGGCGCAAAGCCTCGGACGCTCTGCCCACGCCCCGCTCCTCGAGGCTGCGGGAAAAAAGAAGAAAAAGATCAATTGGGGTCCCGTATTCGTGATCCTCGTGCTCACGCTCATCACCGGACCGCTGGTCGCTCCGATATTCTCTTCCCCTTACCGCAGCACAAGCGCGCCGTTCATCGGTCAGTCTTACCAGGAGACGCTCTCGACTCAAAACCGCCAGGCTCAGTTCGCGATAGAAGAAGCAGCTATCATGCCGCAGCAGTCAGGTGCTTTGATGAGACCGGATTACATCGGCACACCCGTGGTGGCGGAACGTCAAAACTTCGTCATGAACGGAATCATGTACTCTTCGCCGGACTCATACGGCCTGATCAATGGTAAAGTCGTGCGGGTGGGAGAAAAGATCGACGGAGCCACGCTGATAGCCATCACTCCGGAAAAGGCAACGCTGAACCACGAAGGAAAAACGATAGATCTTTGGGTCAACCGCTGACCCCGACAATATCAGCGCCGCCTCTTTAAAAGCGCCTGGTTGATGACCGTCAGGGGCACATCCGAGACCACTTCGGTTCTGCCCAGACGGACAGGCAGCACAAAACGGTTCTTACCGCCTTCAGCCTTCTTATCATGCCCCATCGCCTCTAGGATGGAACCGGTATCCAGGTTCTTATAGAACACGGGCAGCCCGAATTTGATCAAAAGAGTCTCAAGTCTCACAGGAAGAGTCTTATCTTTCAGCACTTTCATGCTCGTGGCGATATCGCAGGCTACAAGCATGCCGATCGCGACGGCCTGGCCATGGGTGTACTGATGCGAAAAGCTTGAGGCCGCTTCGAGCGCATGTCCCGCCGTATGCCCGAAGTTCAGGATAATGCGGATATTTTTTTTATCGAACTCGTCCGCGGCCACGACTCGGGCTTTAATACGCGCGCAGCGCTCGATCACCTCCTCAAGCAAGCCCGCCTCACACATCACGCGCTCTCTGCCCCTTTTCTCTAGCAGTGAAAAAAGGAGCGGGTCATCGATGACGCCGTACTTGATGACTTCTGCAAAACCGTCCAAAAAATATTTTTCCGGCAGAGTTTTCAGCACGGATACATCGCTTAAAACAAGGCTTGGCTGGTGTATTGCTCCCAGCAGATTCTTTCCCTCCGGCAAGTCGATGGCGGTCTTACCTCCGATCGCCGAGTCCACCTGCGCCGTCAGAGTCGTCGGCACCTGCACATAAGGGATGCCGCGGCGGTAGACGGACGAAGCGAAGCCTGCCAGATCACCGATGACGCCGCCGCCGAGCGCCAAAACAAAAAGAGATCTATTTTTTCCTCCCAAAGAAGCCATCTCCTCCACAAGCGCCATAAACACTTCGGATGACTTTGCAGCTTCAGAGCTTTTAGAGGCAGGCGTCAAAAAGGTCTTGGTGATTATACCTTCCTGCTTGAGGGCTGCGGCGAGCGCCTTTTCATGGTGAGAAGCGATCTCGCGCTGCGATACGATGAGCGCGTGAGAGGAATTGATCCGCTGTTTACGGATCAAACGACCCGCATCCGCCAGTACGCCGGCACCGATGCAGATCGGATAGGATTTTTGGCCGAGATCGACGCGGACCGTTTTCATGGGTATTAACCGACGGAGCTGCCGGGCGGCAGGTCCGCCTCCAGACCAAGCAAGGTCAGCCGCTTCTCTTCTTTTGCGCCCGTCGATAGGTCGGCGGGCTTGACGGTAGAGGCTGCCAGGAGCATGCCGCGCGATTCAACGCCGCGTATGACTGTTGGTTCAAGATTGTTCACGACGATGATAGATCGGCCGAGAAGCTGTTCGCGCGTATAAAAAGCTTTGACGCCGGCAACGATATCTTTTTTCTCGGTGCCGACGTCAACGGTGAGCCTCCAGAGGCGGTCCGCCCCCGGAATTTCAGCGACTTCGATGATCTTTGCGACTCGGAGATCGCATTTTTTAAAATCAGCGAAGGTTAGAGCTTCGCTCATTTCTTGTCAGCTTTCGCTCCTGCGCCTTCCGCCGGCTTACCTGCCGCTGCCGGAGCTGCCGCTCCCTCAGCCGCCGCT
>CAZJAX010000161.1:0-2487 GCA_964543965.1 uncultured Planctomycetia bacterium | reverse complement strand
GGCTGGCGGGCGACAGCAGCGCCGCTCTTTCGTTCCGCGGCGCTTTTCAGTCGAAGAGCGTACTCGCCAAAAAAGGGGAGATCCGCTACCAGCTCGGTTCCGAAGTCTCCCGCGGCGCCAGGTCGCGGGCTGTCGTTCTTTTTGGGAAATGGAAGATCTCGCGGGATCTGGCGCTGGAATTCGAAATGAGCTGCCGGGACGGTCGGAGATCTCTCGTTTTCAGCGGCGATTACGATATGGCCGGGGGGCGCCGCATCACCGTCAACCTAAAGACCCGCAGCGGCGAGCTGCTGGGTATCGAGCTCGTGCTGACACGGGAGTTTTTCGGCGGGGACGGCGCACTTTTCCTGCGGCTCCGCCGCAGCCTTGAGGAGTCTTCGGCGGAAGCGGGCGCGTCCGTGCGCTGGTAGGACGCTCATTGACCCTGCCAAGCCGAAAATAGTAGAATCTCCCGATCAGATCACTTCGAAAACTATGTTTAATGACAAGGATCCTTATGAAAAAGGCGCTGCTTGGGCTGGTATTGATAACGGCGTATTTAACGACTGCTGCTTGGGCCTATGAAGAGGACCCTAACAAGAAGATCATCAAGAACGGTCTCCTGGGCGCAGGCGTAGGCGCCATCTCGGCGAGCGCCTCGGGCGGCGACGCCGGCGAGGGCGCTCTGATCGGCGCGGGCACAAACGTGATCGGCGGCGCTGTGCTCGACTCTCTTTTCTCTTCGCCGGCACCGCAACAGCAGCAGGTCCAGTATGTCCAGGCTCCTCCGCAGCAGGCGCAGTACGTACAAGTTCCGCAGCAGCCATACGCAGACCAGAGCAGCCAGGGCAACCAGCCGGCGTCTTCCAGCCAGCCCAAAAAGCACATCTACCGCAAATACGACAAGGACGGAAACGTCGTTTCCGAGGAAGAAGTCTGGGAATAAAGAAGTCCCGTTGAAGTCCCCTGAAAGGCTTCATTTTCTCGACGCGCTGCGCTCGGCCGCGATGCTCGCGGTCGTCGCGCTGCACGCGTCGGTCAGCTACATGACCCTCCGCATGCCGGATCTGGCATGGCACGTTTACGACTCAAGCTCCCATCCGTTCTTCGACCGCCTTTTCATCTGGGTGCAGGGATTCGCGATGCCGGTGTTTTTTACGATCTCCGGTTTTTTCGCGGTGTCGCTTCACGATTTTCTCGGGGAAAAGCGCTTTATCGAGCACCGCGTGCGGCGTCTTTTCCTGCCGTTTCTCGGGTGTCTCCTGGTGCTGATGCCCGCCGTCTACTTTCTCTGGGGGTATGGCTGGACGCTGTCAGGCCTATGCGACTTGCGCGACGTCGTTGCGGGAAAATTCTTCGACCCCGAGATCAAGCGCAATCTCTACGGCCCCGGGCATCTGTGGTTTTTGGAATACTTGATGATCTTTACCGCGCTCTTTGCCGCGGCGCGCCGATTCGGATGGGCGCGGGGCCTGAGGCGCTTTTCGGATCCCGCGTTTTCATGGCCGGTGTACACGTCGGCGCTCAGACCGCTCTTCTTCGCCGTTCCAACGGCTGCCATCCTTTGGCTCAACCCCGGAGCGATTTTCAATTTCAGATATTTTTTTCTGCCGTAGCCTCAGCGTCTGCTTCATTATTTTATTTTTTTTATTTTCGGCGCCTGGCTGCATTCGTTCCGACGCGACCTCGATGATCTGACGGCTTCGGCGCCGTATTATCTGATCTTTTCGATGCCGGTTTTCGCTTTGGCGGAGATCTGTCTTAAGCGCGGGCTTGCGGGGACGGCCGAGCCTTGGATGCCGGCGGCGCTCGCGATCTCAGCGGCTCTCTTTGCCTGGCTTTTTGTTTTCGGCCTGCTCGGACTTTTCGCGCGTGCCTTCGCCGCGGAGAATAAAGGGGTGCGCTATGCGGCCGACGCCTCCTACTGGATCTATCTCATCCATTTTCCTTTTGTCGGGGCGGCGCAGATCCTTCTTCTGGGCGTGTCTTGGCCGGTGCCGCTGAAGTTTCTTGCAGTGTTTTCCTCTGCGATGGTTCTGAGCCTTGCGTCTTACGAGATCTTTGTGCGGCGCCTGATACGTCCCGTCTTTGCCGAAAGCCTGTACTTAGAGGATATCCGGAAAGCGGACGGCGCCCGCGTACGATTGACGGCTTTCGCGATCGTGTGGATCGTCGCGCTCGGATGCATGCACCAGTTTCTTTATGACTCGGAAAAGATCCGTTACCGCAGGGAGATCGCCGGGTTTTACAGAAAATATTTCGGGCGCGAGGCCGACGCCCAAGGCCTTGATTACTGGACCATGATGGGAGTCAACAAGTACGGTCTGGCGCGCGTCGAGCGGGAGGGTTTCATCGAAGCACTCGCAAAGGGAGCGCGCTGATGCTCGAGGCTATTCTCCGGTGGGATCATGCGGCGTTCCTGTGGATCAACGGTTTTGCGGGCACGGGAGCTGATTATTTTTTTGCGTGGCCCACGCATCTGCCGACGCCCATCCTTTACGGGATCAC
>CAZJAX010000160.1:0-2586 GCA_964543965.1 uncultured Planctomycetia bacterium | reverse complement strand
CGGTAAATACCATCCGCATGGCGACGCGGCCGTGTACGACACCCTGGTCCGCATGGTGCAGGACTTCTCGCTGCGCTACCCGCTCGTCGACGGGCAGGGCAACTTCGGCTCGGTCGACGGCGACTCCGCGGCCGCGATGCGTTACACCGAAGCGCGCATGGCCGGTATCACGAGCGAGATCCTCGGCGACATCGACAAGGACACCGTTCCGTTTGCGCCGAACTTCGACGAATCGCTCGAAGAGCCGACGCTCCTTCCCGCGGCGCTTCCCAACCTCCTTTGCAACGGCTCGGCCGGTATCGCGGTCGGCATGGCGACGAACATTCCGCCGCACAACCTCGGCGAGGTGGTCGACGCTATCATCGCCGTGATCGAGAACCCGGACCTCATCTCCAAGGACCTCCTGAAATATGTCAAAGGCCCCGACTTCCCGACGGGAGCCATGATCTGCGGCACCGACGGCATCAAGTCGGCCTACGAGACCGGCCGCGGCATCGTGAAACAGCGAGCCAAGATCTCCATCGAAGAACTGAAGGGCGGCAAGCAGTGCATCGTCGTGAATGAGATCCCTTACCAGGTGAACAAAGCCTCTCTCATCGAGAACATCGCCGACCTTGTGAACGACAAGAAGATCGTGGGCATCTCCGACGTGCGCGACGAGTCCGACAAAGATGGCATGCGTCTCGTGATCGACCTGAAACGCGACGCGAACGCCCAGGTCGTCCTGAACCTCCTCTATAAACACACGCAGATGCAGAACACGTTCGGCATCATCATGCTGGCGCTCGTCGACGGAAGCCCGAAGGTCCTGAATCTCAAGGCCATCATCGACCAGTACATTCTGCACCGCAAAGAGATCATCGTCCGCCGCACCAAGTTCGACCTCGAAAAAGCGCGTGCCAGGGCTCACATCGTGGGCGGTCTTATCAAGGCCGTCGACATTCTCGATAAGATCATCAAGACCATTCGTGCTTCGAAGAACCCGGCTGACGCCAAAGTCGCCCTCATCGAGAAGTTCGAGTTCTCCGAGAAACAGGCGCAGGCCATCCTGGAAATGCAGCTCCAGAAGCTCACCGGCCTCGAGATCCACAAGCTTGAAGAGGAAGCCAAGGAGCTCAAGGCCCGCATCGAAGAGCTAGAGTCCATCCTGAAGTCGGAGAAAAAGGTCCTGGAGATCGTGAAAAAGGAGGCACTGGCCCTCAAGGAAAAATACGGAGACGAACGCCGCACCGAGATCACGCGCGAGGCCGACACCGATTTTAACGTCGAGGACCTCATTGCCGACGAAGATGTGGTGGTCACGATCTCCCATCAGAACTATGTGAAGCGCCTACCCGTGACGGCCTACCGTAAACAACGCCGCGGCGGCGTCGGGGTAACCTCGGGCCAGCAGGAAGAAGATTTCGTCGAACACCTATTCATCGCCTCGACGCACGACAATCTCCTGCTTTTCACTTCGCGCGGCAAGGTATTCGCTTTGAAGGTGTATGACATCCCCGAGGCGTCGCGCCAGGCCAAGGGCAAGTTCATCACGAACTTTGTTTCACTGGCCCAGGGCGAGCGCGTTACGTCCTACATCCCGGTGCGTAAGTTCGAGCCCAACAAGTACCTCGTCATGGCCACCAGGAACGGACAGATCAAGAAGTGCGAAATGACGGTGTTCGAGAACACGCGCCGGAACGGCATCATTGCGATCGGCCTGGACGACAAAGATGAGCTCATCCACGCCGCGATGACCGACGGCAACAGCGAGATATTCATCGCCACCCGCAAGGGCAAGGCCATCCGTTTCCCTGAGAAGCTCGTGCGCAGCATGGGACGCGGCGCCGGCGGCGTGCGCGGCATGACGCTGGACGCCAAAGACTACGTGATCGGCATGGAAGTGGTGGACAAGAAGGCACAGCTCCTGTCCGTCACCGAAAAAGGCTTCGGCAAGCGCTCCGAGATCGAAGAGTACCGGATCACCTCGCGCGGCGGAAAAGGCGTGACGAATATCAAGGTCACCGACAAGAACGGGGAAGTCGTCGGCGTCAAGGTCGTGACCGACAAGGACGATCTCATGATCATGAGCAAGGAAGGCATGAGCGTCCGCTGCTCGATCAAGGACATTCGTGAGACCGGCCGCGTCGCCCAAGGGGTCCGCGTCATCAATTTGAAGAAGGCCAACGACAAAGTCACCGCTATTGCCAAAGTCGAGCCGGAAGACGATAATGCCCTTCCGGAAGCTTCCGCGGCTCCAGCCTCCGAAAAGAAATAAATTTTTGACCCCATCGTCTAGCCTGGCCTAGGACATCACCCTTTCACGGTGATGACGCGGGTTCGAATCCCGCTGGGGTCGCCATTTTTAAAATCAAAGGAGGCCACATGCCCCGCGTTGTTTCATTTCATTACACCTTAAAGGATAAAACAGGATTGACCCTGGACTCTTCGCAGGCCAAGCCGCCTCTGACTTACATGGAAGGCGCGGATATGATCATTGAAGGCTTGGAAAAACAGATGCTGTCTTTGAATGTCGGGGACTCCAAGAAGATCGTTGTGCCGGCCGCCGAGGCTTGGCAGGTGCCATTGACGCATACGTGAGGCGAG
>CAZJAX010000159.1:797-2598 GCA_964543965.1 uncultured Planctomycetia bacterium | reverse complement strand
TGCTCGATAGAAAACTATGTCATATCCATGATGTTCTTCTGCGCGATCTTCACGGAAAGAGCTGCGGGCTTCAAGCGCTTGCCGCCGCACTCGGCGCAGGGCTCAAGACTCATATACTTGTTGATCTCTTCCTTCATGAACTCGGAATCCGTTTCCTTGAAACGCCTTTCAAGGTTCGGAATGACGCCTTCGAATGTTCTCCAGCTGTCCCGCTCCCCGCCCTCGCCGAAGAGTATCAGCTCACGCTGCTCTTTGGTCAGGTTTTTAAACGGCGTATCGAGACTGAAGCCGTGCCGCTCGGCGACATAACGCAGCAGGCGGCGGTAATAAATGATAAGGGACTTGCCGCCGCGCTTCCAAGCCTCGATGGCGCCGTTGCGCAAGGACTTCGTCTTATCGGGTACAACAAGTTCGGGGTCGATCTTCTGGCAGTTGCCCAGGCCATCGCAGCCGGGACATGCTCCGTAGGGGCTGTTGAACGAGAAAAGGCGCGGTTCGGGAGGAGGAAAGCTCAAGCCGCAGTGAATGCAGGCAAAAAGCTCGGAATACATGTCGTCGGGCTTTTTTCCGCCCTCATAACCGATCCGGATCGTGCCTTTACCCGTCTTAAGAGCCGCTTCGATAGAATCGGTGAGCCTCTTCTTGATATCGCTTTTCAGAATGAGACGGTCGACAACGATCTCGATCGTGTGTTTTTTCTTCTTATCAAGCGTGATGTTTTCCGTGATCTCACGCGTCTGGCCGTCCACGCGGACGCGCACGAAGCCTTCCTTTTGGATATCCTTGAATATCTTATGGTACTCGCCCTTGCGCCCTTCGATGACGGGGGCCAGGATCTGGATCTTGGTGTCCGGGGGATTTTTCAGGATCTGGTCGACGATCTCCTGGGCGCTCTGGCGCGTGATCTTGCGGCCGCACTGATAGCAGTGGGGCACGCCGACTTTCGCGAAGAGCAGTCTCAGATAATCATAGATCTCCGTCGTCGTACCCACCGTCGAGCGGGGATTGGATCCGGCAATGCGCTGCTCAATGGAAATCGCGGGAGATAAGCCTTCGATGTATTCGACGTTGGGCTTTTGCATCTGATCGAGAAACTGGCGTGCGTAAGCCGACAGGCTCTCGACGTAGCGCCTCTGGCCTTCGGCGTAGATCGTATCGAAGGCCAGAGACGACTTACCGGAGCCGGAGAGCCCTGTGAACACGACCATCGCGTTGCGCGGAATCTTAAGGTCGAAACCCTGCAGATTGTGCTCACGGGCGTTTTTGACGAAGATGAAATCTTTTTGCACTGTCTTAGGCTGCTTTCTCGGATCTTAATATCTCAGGGATAGGCCGCGTATCGATGCGGATGCCCCCGTCATGCTCGATAACGAGCGTGTATATTGTCCCCGGGATGAAAACCGACCCCGGCGCCTCGATCTGCGCGTTCTTGATGCCTCTCCGCACGCGTTCCGCGGGATCCAGCGCGTATTTCCAGAACCGCGCCCAGATCTCCTTTTCGTAATAATTCGGCGTCTCCGAGGTCTTGTACCCTGCCGGGATCTCGTGAGCCTGCGTGATCACCATCTCCTGGGTATTTTTTCCATCGAGCACGAATGCCTTCAGAAAAAGAAAGATGCTTTTGCCTTTCAGACGATGCCCCTCCTCCACATACTTGTCATCGAAACGCACGACGAGGGTCTGAAACTGGATCAGGTTGCCCTTGAACGTAAAGTACTTCGCTTTAAGCGGCTTACCCTTCACGTCGTATTCGAGGAATTTGATCGTGGTCGTGTATTTGCGGGTGTATTCGTCGAGACTG
>CAZJAX010000159.1:0-787 GCA_964543965.1 uncultured Planctomycetia bacterium | reverse complement strand
CCGATTTCGACGAGGACTTCGGCGATGCGCGAGTCGGCCTTTAGGTTGCGGACGACGTTCCTGAGCGTCATGTATTCAAAAACGAACTTGTACCCCAGGATAAAAACAAAGAAAAGAACCGTAAATATCAGGATGTTCCGCAGCGCCTTTTGAATTCCGCCGAACATTTAAAGCGCTCCCGGCTATTTTTTACGGAAAAAGCGTTCCCGGGCGATGGCGCCGAAGATCGTAAAGGCGTTCCTTTTCCGGATGTTTTTGAGCATTCTGACCGTCTCGATCAAAGCCCAAGCGCCGTAAACATACATGATCTCTTCGCGGATGCCGGGGAAAATGAACTGTGCGAGCCAAAGCACGAAAAGACCGGTCGCCTCGAACCAGTTGAAAGTCATGCTCGCTAGAAAGAGAAAGCCTAGATAGGACTGGATGATCGTCAAGAGTATCTCGACTTTCTGGTGGTCATCGAATACGATCGGCGCCGTCGTGCGGGTGCCGTAGGCATAAATGAACGGAATCATCGCCACAAGGATGGTCCACTGGTTGATCGAGGACGACACGAAATTGGCCAGCGCCATCGGCGCCTTTGAGATCTTCCGCGCCCAATGGAACGCGGACAGCTTCTCCGGAAATTCGCTCAGGAAAGGCGCCACCCACTGAACGAATACGAACTGTGAGATGCCGCACATGACCGCCAGCGCCAGCATCGAATCGAGAAACGGATGGGCTCCGTACCAAAGGATCAGCGCGCCGGCTGCGAGAAAAAGGAAAATAACGGCGATGCTCTTTGGGC
>CAZJAX010000158.1:0-2625 GCA_964543965.1 uncultured Planctomycetia bacterium | reverse complement strand
GCCAAAGCACCCGCGACTCCGCCGCTCCTTTGAATAGACTCGATGGATTGGCGCGTAAATATATTGTTGAGATATATTTCCAAGGCGTTTTGCGTGCCCTTTTGGGCTGCTAGCGCTGTGAAACTAACGGCGTTGGCTAGTATATCGGCCCGATTGACCTGGAAAGTGCCCAAAACAGACTGTTTCAGTGCCCCGTAAATACCTCTAAACAGATCCTTTTGCAGCAACGCGCCCTCGATGGCGCCGGAGATCACTCGAGAACTAAGCGCTTGGAGGATTGCGTTGTCAGTGATGTTTTTGGAGGCAAGATCGACGCAGTATGCGATGGCGCCGTTTACAAACCCTTCCTGCACCGACTGAATGATATTCGCTCCAAATAGATCTCCGTTTTGAAAAAATTGGTTCGTGACACTTGAGAGCGCAGGCCTGCTCAGGGATTGAATGACTAGGGATGAGATTCCGGCAGAGCTTCCAAGCGCCTCGATCCCGTATTGGGCTAAATTGATGCTCAGATTCTGGCCGATATTGATCATCTGCCCATCGAGATCGCTTGTTAGGATCCCGTCCGCAAACTGCCCCGCCGCCAACGATAGGGCGGCCGAAAGGTTGACATCCATCCCTGCGGTTTGCAAAAGCGTCTGACTCCCCTGCAACGCCACCCCTTTGACTCCTCCGGCCATGAAACCGCCAAGACTGACGGCATGCTTCGGATCAAAAAAGGCATTGGTGCCGCCCGTCACGAAGGCTGAAGCGAGATTGGAAATGAGCGGGTTAACCCCCAGGGACTCCAAACCTCTAGAGACCGTAAAGTTGAGCCCGACCTTGACCGCGGCATTGAAAAGATTGCCCTCGAAACCTGCCTTCACGAGCGAGCCGAACACATTCTGCGACAAAAGCGATCCGGCGTTGCCGATGGCGCCGAAAAAACTCGAGGCGGCGAAAGATATTCCGTGGAAAATGGAGGATCCTATTCCCTGGAGAAGGCCTCCGAGACCGCTCAGGAGCTGCCCCATTCCGGACAGGATAGAACCAACGAGCGCGCTGACGCTGCCGATGACAGCGGTAACGCCGGCTATGACCGCAGAGACGGCTCCGCCTATGCTTGCGAGAGCGCCGATCACAGCGGGAATAAAAAAGAATAAGAATGCGCCCCTAATCGCTTTGGTTTGCTGAATTGAAAGGGTTTTGTTTTGGTATCCGGAAATCTGCTGAAGCTTGACTCCCTCCAAAATGACGCTTCCTCTCCAACCGCCGACAAAGTCCTTTTTAGACAGGGTCATGACCTCGTTTTGCTTGTCCTTCCCTCGGCCCGGATCCATATAGGTGACGGAATCAGCCGTGATCGAACGGATCACCACGTAATGATTGCCGTTCACATGCGCGATGATCCTTGCGGCGGGATCGGACTGGTAAATGGAGAGGAGATCTTCCCAGGTGAGGCTCGCTCCTGAAAGGGCGAGACCGAAACCTTGGGCGGCTTTATTCAACGCGAACGCGGAGATCACCAGATCCCCATCATCCAACGGTGAGATGACGCCCGTCAGAACGTCGATCATGATCGCTTTTTGGGCGATGTCTTCCCGGGCATAGGAGATCCCTTTCTGATCCAGGAGAGCTTCAAGCGACAAGAAGGCCGACTGACCAAAATGCAGGCTGCGCGTGGAAAGCCAATCAAGTATTTTTTGAACATCGGCTTCGCTCAAAGGGATCAGGTCGGTCTCGGCAAGACCCAGGCCCTGAGCAAATGCCAACCGCTCTCCCGCCGGCTTCGCAACATAGCTTCGCAGATCCGAGGCGATCCGGGTTTTGATATTCTGAACATACAGCTTTCTTTCGGCCAGCTCGGGCGACGCATCGAGAAAATCCTTGAGAGCGCGTCCGATCGTCTTCAAAGCGGACGGATGCGTGATGACGATATTGCTGTCGACCTTGTACTTGGCGGTATCCAGCTTGGCATCTCCCTGGACGCTCAAAGCATTCCCGGAAATACTCACGTCTCTTAAGGCGATGCCGTTTGATTTGAGAAGCAGTTTCGTCGAAGCCGCAGCCGCATAAGCCGACGGCGGTGTAAAAGCAGCAGACCAAAGAGCGGCGCTGGATATGCGGAACGAGTCTAGATAGCCGTTTAGATAGCTGTGAACGCCGTCCGTCAACTGCGCGTAGCCGACCCGCAAGTCGAGCGCCGAATTCGGCAGCGTTTTAGAGATGTAGCTGCTTGTCGCCCAGCTCGTCTTCAAAACGCCGTTGATATAAAGATTGAATGCGCCGTTCTTTCGCATCAACGCGACGTGGTACCACGTATTGACCGACGGGGACCAGGAAGAGCTCAGACTGACGGTCGATGTTCCCGTGTAAGAATTGAACTTTATAGCGCTGGAGGCCCAATACATCTGCCACCTGTCCCCGCTCGCCAAACCCTGAGAAACAAAGGGCACCGCCGAAGACTTTGATTTCATGTTTACCCAGAAATCGATCGTAAAATCGTTCTTAGCAAAATTCCACGCTTCGCTATCGGGCACCGAGACATAGTCGCCGCTGCCGTCAAAAGCAATGGACCCCGGATTCCTCACCTCTTCCGTCCAGGGGTCGATCGTGATGAGAGACGAGTTGTAATCGATCCTGTCT
>CAZJAX010000157.1:0-2708 GCA_964543965.1 uncultured Planctomycetia bacterium | reverse complement strand
TTAGCCGACAAAGCGATCGCTGCCGCGAAAACGCCGGCCGTGCCCGGCGCGCCGCCGCCTGTCCGCGAAAAGGGGCCTAACGGCTTGATACGGCTGACCACCGACAACAACCCGGCCTACAATTGGAAAGAATTCATGGACGACGAGCTCGGTGAAGACGGCGTCACCGTCATCCGCAAAGGCTTCCGTAGCCAAGTCATCGACGATTACACGGTCGGCGGGGTCTTGCAGATCCCCAATTACATGGTGGACGTCTATGCGCGCAAGCGCGGCGAGCAGATCTCGGGGCTTGTGACGCAGATCAACCAGGCGCTGACAGGCGCCCGCGATAAGAGACAGATCGCTAAGGGCGACCTGTCCGCCGAACGCAAAGAGATCCGCCGCAAGATCGATTCTCTGAAACATGATGCGGATTTCAGGACCAAGCTTTTCCGCCGCATTATCGCGACGCGGCATAAAGCAGACGTGTTTGACGGAGCCGGCGCGCTCATCCACAAAAAAGGCAGTGTGGACCGTAATTTCGACAGCATCAGGACGGACAAGAAGCTCCTGCTGGACACGATCGTGGAAGCCGAAAAGGACATGCTGACGACGCACGAATTCGGCCATGAATTGCACCAGCTCAGCATCGGCTCCCGCGCCTACGGCGCCACGTCGAGCGGTGACAAGGAATACATCGCTCACCTCGCATCAATGCTGGGCGCCAACGGTCTGATGGCTTTGGAGCAGATCTACGGGTATCACTCGATGGCTCCCGACACCGACGGGTGGAAGGAGAGTTACAAGATCCCGACGCTGCGTATCCTGCATTCTCTGAAGCGGAAATTCAAAGACAGGCTGGAAGCCTGGGCCAAGGATCCCGCTACCCTCAGGGAATACGGCGGCAAAGAACCGACGCTTGAATTTACCGAAAATGTCGACCGTTTTTCTCTCAGCGATACCGCCAAAGAGGGCAATCTCGAAGGTATGCGCAACGTGATGATGGGACTCGTGGAGATCTTCGAAAGAGACGAAGGCAAGGGGTACCGCGATGCGGTCGTGGATATCCTGAAAACAGAGGAATCGAGACTCGACTTTGCTACGCTCCGCGTTGACAATCCGTCGCCGCCAAATCAGACGGCTCAGCCGATGAAGGCGTCCCTGCCCGCCGCAAATCACGAAGAAGATGTTAAGAAAATGGCCGATGAACACATCCTCCCGGCGTTGCGTGCCGTTTTGGACCGCGAGCTTCTGAATCCGCCTGGTGACGGCGATCCCCAGCCTTGGGAAGCGTCGCTCTTTCCCAAAGACCCTCTCGGAACTGTTGCCGGCGGGGCGCCCGCTCCGAAGCCCGGCAAAGACAGCGTCAAAAGGATCTTGTACGCGATCATGGGAAGCCCGGTCCCTGCCGTCGAAGAAGACGACAGTAAATTTTGGAAAAGGGTCAACGCCGCTCTGGGGCGTCAGGCTCTGGCGTTGGCCGAAGAAGTGGCCACGGAAAATCTCCAGCGCGACGACATCGTCAACTTTTATGCCAACGCCCTAAGAAAGCTTATCAAGATCGAAGGGGAGTTGGACTGGATGAAGACCGGCGATGCGGGATTTTTGGCCGCCGTCGCCGAAGCGGACCGCAAGGTCGGCGGGGTGTATCAGCGCGCGGCCGCTGCGGCCGGCGTCGCGGCCCCCCCGGTCGCCGCTGCACGCCTCGGACACTCCGGAAACGAGAACGCCTACTTGTCTCTGGCGGGCAGCGTCATCGCGCTCAAGTCCGGCGCCGATACGGAGGGTCTGAAAGACACCATCGATCTTGCACGCCGAGCCTTCGGTATCGTGCTTGTAGGCGCCGATGATCTGCAGAAGGCCGAAGAAGACTTGATCGAGGCGGGACTTCTTCTCAACGCGCCTTCGCAGAGCCGCGACGGACTCCTTGCCTGGGTCTACCGTGAGGCCGCGGGCGATAAAATCGCTTACCGCCGCTTCGCGCGCGACAAGGCCAGGACTCAAGGCTCGAGCGCGCTGCAGGACAAGATCTTCGGAATCGAAAAAAATGTTTTAGACAAAAACTTCCAGCCCGATGATGTGCTTGTGGCATTTTTTGCGGGAGATTCGGCTGTGATGGGGGATGTCGTCACGGGGGACAAACTTCCCGAGGCGCTCGCCAAAAAAGTCGTCGAAAGCTCCCTGATCCCGGTTTTTGAAAAGCTGTTCGATGAGATCTCCGAAAAGAACCCCGGCCTCTCGGGGCTTATCGGCCAGGCTAAAAATATTCTCCGCGGTCACCCCGACGACCCCGCCGCCGCGCTGACCGCTGCCGCGAAATACTTCGAAAAGGAACACAAAAAAATCGACGAAAAGATCGACGATCAGTTTGCGCGTCAATACGAAAACGAGTTGAAATCCGCAGGAAAAAGGAAGCGCGCTTATATGCTTTCGGCGGCAGGCAAGGCGGAACTGGACAAAACACGGGAAGAGACCAAGAGGCGGGAGAATAAGATCCCTCTGCCCTCGGATCTGAAAGCCGCCGCGAGAGATTCCGAGGGATCGACGCCCGGATCAAAAGGTCCCGCATACAGCCTTTCTGACTGGGCCCAGAAGCTGACGGCTATTCTGCAGACCGGTACGGGCGATGAACAGCTCCAGGCCGTGATGAAGTTGGCAGGCAATGAAAAGAACCTGTCGATCATGATCAATGGGAACCGTCTGAAACTCGCCGACTGGATGAAGGAGTT
>CAZJAX010000156.1:0-2756 GCA_964543965.1 uncultured Planctomycetia bacterium | reverse complement strand
TAGAGCGCTTGCTTTGGGAGCAAGAAGTCGCAGGTTCAAATCCTGTCGCCCCGACCATTTTTTATGATTTTTTTGTTTCTTTGTCCCCGTAGCTCAGCTGGATAGAGCAACTGCCTTCTAAGCAGTAGGTCGTGCGTTCGAATCGCGCCGGGGACGCTTTTCATGAACTGGAGACACCGATAATCCTATGCTCAAAAAAGTCCTGATCTGGATCCTGGTCCTCATCGTGGTTTTGTCGGCCCTGACAGTGGGGGCGGCTAACATTATCCGGCGAAAGGCGCCGGACCTCCTGCGCGAGGCGATCGGCCGCTCGCTCAATAAGAAAGTCGTGATCGAAAATATCGAATACCGTTTTCCGCGGACATTCCAATTGGACGGATTCCAAGTGCTTGAGATCGGCCAGCCGTTCGACGGCGAGACGAATTTTTACGTCGACCGGGTCACGCTCCATCTTTCCCCGATGAGCTTTTCACAGAAGGCGCTCATCATCACTCAGCTCCAGGTCGAAAGCGCCGACATCGTGATACGAAAACTCGATGACAAGCTTCACCATGTGCTTTCCGGCGTGCCGAAGCGGCCGCGCCCGGCCTCGGAGGCCGGAGCTTCCGCGGACGCGGGCAAATCCGCCGGCGTGAACTTGCCGCTTGAAATCCACCTCTTTGAGCTTAAAAACTGCCGTTTTAAGTTCATCGACTACGACGTGCAGTCGAGCGGTTTCGTCATGGTGTTTGATAAGATAAACGCGAAGATCAGGGATATCTATCTGCCGCCGCATGCGCGCAAGACTTCTTACAGCATCGAGGCCGAGGCGCTTCAGTCCAGAGACCAGCGCCGCGCAAAAGTGCGCGCGTCCGGCTGGACGGATTTTGAGACGTACGACACGGACGCGACCCTCGCGCTCGAAGGCGCGCACCTGCCTTATTTCAGGCCTTATTACGCGCAGATCACAGGCGCGGCTCTGGAAGACGGCTATGCGGATGTCCACGCGGGCGTGAAGATGGAAAACCGCGTCCTGGATCTGAATGCGGGTTTCGAGCTCTCAGGGCTTCTCTTCGAAGCGTATGAATCCGACGATCAGCTCTTCGGCTTGAAGGCCAACGAAGTGCTCTCATTCCTCAAGGATTCCTCCGGCCGCTTCCGTTTTCAGATCGCCGTCAAATGGAATACCGCCGATCGATCGGTGAAGCTCAAAGACGTTTTCCGCCAAAGCATCGAGCGCTCTCTGCGCCAGACGATGATCGGAAACGTCGGCAATATCCTCATGAACGCCTTGCAAAAAGTCAGCGAAGGCGGCGACAGCCCCGGCAAGAAGGGCGGGGTAGAAGAGAAGATCAAGAAGATCAAAGATTTCTTCAAATATTGAGATCTGCACTGTCCTTCTGCGCCGATTTTTCTGATTATTAAACCCCGAGGTCTTTTGCTATACTATGCCCATGATAAAAGTTTTGATCGTCGACGATAACCAGTCCATCACCGACTTCGTGAAGATGAGCCTCGAAGAGCTGGGGCAATATCAGGTGATGACCGCCCCGAACGGAAACGAAGGGGTTTCCAAAGTCAGCTACTTCGATCCTGACATCATATTTTTGGACGTCATGCTGCCGGACATGGACGGCCCTGAAGCCGCGACGCTTATACGCAAGCTGCCCGGCTATCTGAGAGTCCCTATCATCTTTCTGACCGGAATTATCACGCCTTCCGAGGTGGAGCAGACGCAAGGCGTCATCCGCGGAGAAACGTATCTGGCGAAGCCGGTCTCGCGGCCCCAGCTTGTCGAGTGCATCAACCAGACACTCGGTCAGAAGCCGTCACAATAAGACCCGAAGCGCCGTAAAATAGCCCTCCGCCGGAGCTAAATTCCCGATTAGCGAATTCAGCGTCTTTTGGTATACTAAGACTCCTAATTTTATGGTAGGTGTAGCTTAGCTGGTTAGAGGCCGCTCGCCTATGCGAGCGGTACTCCGCGGCGATTATGAGAATCGCCGCTCCGCGTCCAAGCGGAAGAACAGATTTTATGCGGCGCCGTGCGCCGACAATTTTATGGTAGGTGTAGCTCAGCTGGTTAGAGCGTCTGACTGTGGCTCAGAAGGTCGCGGGTTCAAATCCCGTCACTTACCCCAAATAACAAACCGCCTGCCGCGGGTTCGAATCCGCGGCAGGCGGTTTTTATTTCCGGAAGCCCTTAAATCATCGCTTCCGGGCGGACCGTCTTGTCGAAGTCCTCGCCGGACAGGTAGCCTAGTTTGAGGCAGGCCTCACGCAGAGACGTTTTTTCCACGTGCGCGGTGTGCGCGATCTTGGCGGCCTTGTCGTAGCCGATCTTGGGCGCCAGTGCCGTCACCAGCATCAGTGAATTTTTCAGGTAGTTGTCGATTCGGGCCTTGTCCAGCGTGATGCCGCTCACCATGTAGTCGACGAAGCCGTGCGCGGCGTCGCTTAAGAGCGTCACGGAGTGCAGGAAGTTGTGGATCATCACCGGCTTGAAGACATTGAGCTCGAAATTGCCTTGGGAACCTGCAAAACTGATCGCCGCGTGGTTGCCGTGGACCTGGGCGGAGACCATCGTCATCGCCTCGGACTGCGTCGGATTGACCTTGCCGGGCATGATGGAGGAGCCTGGTTCGTTTTCTGGGATCACGAGTTCGCCCAGGCCGCAGCGCGGGCCGGAAGCCAGCCAGCGGATATCATTCGAGATCTTCATGAGCGAACCGGCCAGAGTGAGCCACCACAACGCGCATCAGGCGACCTTTTTCCTC
>CAZJAX010000155.1:0-2868 GCA_964543965.1 uncultured Planctomycetia bacterium | reverse complement strand
GTAGTACCAGCACGAGCCCGCCCACTGCGGCATGGTGTTGGTTTCACGCGTGCCGGGACCGCCGCACGTCGGGCATTTCGTACTCACCCACTCTTTGGCTTTGGCCAGCGGCGGCTCTGCATTGCCGGATGGCTTGAAATCCGTCATTTCGGGCAGGCGGAGCGGCAGTTCATTTTCGGACAGCGGCACAAGACCGCACTTCACGCAGTGGACGATCGGAATCGGCTCGCCCCAATAGCGCTGGCGCGAAAAAAGCCAGTCGCGCAGCTTGTAATTGACTGTTTTTTGGCCGAGTCTCTTCTCCTCCAGCCAGGCGATCATTTTATCTTTGGCTTTCGGCGTGTCGAGCCCGTCGAGAAAACCGCTATTTACGTTTTTCCCGTCGCCTGTGAATGCCTCTTTCGACACGTCGCCGCCGCGGATAACCTCGATGATCGGGAGGCCGAATTTTTTGGCGAATTCATAATCCCGCTGATCATGGCCCGGCACGGCCATAATCGCGCCCGTACCGTAGCCGGCCAAAACATAATCGGCGATCCAAATCGGAATCTTTTCCCCGTTTACCGGATTCAGGGCGTAAGCGCCCGTAAAAACGCCGGTCTTGTCCTTAGCAAGCTCCGTACGCTCCAGTTCGCTTTTCGATGCGGCTTGCTGCTGGTAATCTTCAACGGCCTTTTTCTGCCCGGCTGCAGTGATCTTCGGAACCAGCGCATGCTCAGGCGAAAGCACCATATACGTCGCGCCGAAGAGCGTATCGGGCCGCGTGGTGAATACGCGGATAGACCGGGCCACGTCCCGCGGGGACACGTTAGAATCCCCTCTTGACTCGCTGACGTATTCCCCGGGACGTGGTCCGATAGCGAAATCCACAAAAGCCCCTTCGGATCGCCCGATCCAGTTGCGCTGCTGCTCCTTGATCGACTCCGTCCAATCCACGAGCTTAAGGTCATCGAGCAGGCGGTCGGCGTAGGCCGTGATTTTCAGCATCCACTGGCGCATCGGGCGGCGCACGACCGGATGATTGCCCCGCTCCGATTTACCGTCGATGACTTCTTCGTTGGCCAGCACGCAGCCCAGAGCCTCGCACCACCACACGGGAATCTCCGCGATGTACGCAAGTCCCTTCTTATAGAGCTGCAGGAAAATCCACTGCGTCCAGCGCACGTACTCAGGATCGGTCGTGTCGACCTCCCGGTCCCAATCGTAGCTTAAGCCGAGCCGGCGGATCTGCTGGCGGAATTTATCGATGTTCTTTTTCGTCGTCTCGCGCGGATGCGTGCCGGTCTCGATCGCATATTGCTCGGCCGGCAGGCCGAACGCGTCCCACCCCATCGGATGGAGCACGTGGTAACCGCGCATGCGCTTGAATCGGGCATAAATATCCGTCGCCGTATACCCTTCCGGGTGGCCGACGTGGAGACCCGCGCCGGACGGATAAGGAAACATGTCGAGAATGTATATCTTTTTACCGGAGGCGCCGGGGACGGGATCGGGTGTGCGGAAAGTCTTGTGGTCGTGCCAGTGCTTTTGCCAGGTAGGCTCGTTCTCCTGGAACGGGTAAAGCGGATCCGACATTTATGGCCGGCCGGACGCAGGCTTTTTTCTCGCAAGCTTGGCGTTTGTCAGGCTTTTTTCAAGCGTCTCGATGAAAACGGTTTTTTCGATGTCTTTGATATCATCAAAGAAATGGATGCCGATATGGACCTCGACTTTCAGCGGCTCCCCCTTCGACTCGAATTGGTGGCGGGAGACTTCCTTTTGAATGCGGGCGGCCACGATATTTCCGGTCGCAGAGTCCGCTTCGGGCATGACGATCACGAATTCATCGCCGCTATAACGCCCGAAAACATCCGTCGAGCGGATGCAATGATGGATGGTCTTGGCGATCTCTTTGAGCACGTGGTCGCCGTAATTAACCCCATAGCGCTCGTTGACCCTTTTGAAATCCGCTATCCCGATCATGATGCCCGAAAGATTGCGGTTATAACGGCGCGCACGGTCGATCTCTCTTTGCACCTCGATAAGGATCTGGCGCCGGTTATGAAAACCGGTCAGCTCGTCGGTAAGCGCCTGCTCCCTGAGTCTTATATCAAGCTTCTCGAGACGCGCTGCCTGCTTTTCTAATCTGTCGGAATCGATGCCGAGAAAATAGCCGAACCCCGCCAAAACGAAAGGCATGGAGACCAGGGCATAGATATAGAAAAAAGATTTTTGAGCGGAAGGAAAAAGAAGCACGCCGAGAGGAAAGGCGGCGCCGAGACCGAAACCGAGAAGCGCGTACATGATCTTACGGTGCTTCAGCATTTCCACTCCCGTCTCGTTTAAAAAATACGGCTCCCCTCAACTCCAGCCGCCATTAGGTCCAAAAATAGTACCGAAGGTGGGAGTCGAACCCACAACCCTGTGAAGGGAGCGGATTTTGAGACCGCCGCGTATGCCAGTTCCGCCACTTCGGCAAAAATTAACGACTTACGAACTTTCACCATTTTCAATTAGAGGCTTGGATGCTAGGCCGCAATCTCTTGATCACGTCACGTCGGCCAAGGCTATGGAAGCCCTGTCATCTCCAGGCGGCCCGTGGAGTCATGGCGGAGCCGCGTCGACGAGGCCCGGCGAAGCAGGCAAGCCTCTAATTGAAATTGGTGGACCTGAGCGGGATCGAACCGCTTACCTCCTCAATGCCATTGAGGCGCTCTACCAGATGAGCTACAGGCCCGGATAAAGGGGAGCCCCGACTATATCACCGGGGCCTGTCCTGAATCAAGCCAACCTGCTAGAATACCGCCCGTTATGCCTGAAACCCTGTACCCTTTCGCAACGATCGAGCCTAAGTGGCAAAAACACTGGCTCGAGTGCCGCACGTTTAAG
>CAZJAX010000154.1:0-2916 GCA_964543965.1 uncultured Planctomycetia bacterium | reverse complement strand
CCGGCAGACGCAGATGTGATGAAACGGCTTTTTTGAGCTCAAGCGCTGCCGCGGGCACGACGCTGGCGATGACGACGACGGTCTCAGGCCTGAGCGCGGCGTGCTTGCGGATGGCCGAAACAGCGCTCGTGCGCAGCTCGGACGTTTTGACGCGAAATTCACGGCCCAGCTTTCCGCGGGTGCTTAAGCAGAAATGGGCGCTCGTGTTGCCGATGTCGACGGCGAGCAGGCTCTTGGCCGTCACTTCATTTAGGATCTTAATTGCTGGATATCCCCCGATAAAACGCGTTCCTGAAGCCCGTTGTCCTTGCGTATCCACAAAGCGCCGTCCGCGTCGATGCCGGTCGCCTGCCCTTCGATCTTGCGGTCGGGCAGATTAGCCACGACCCTCTGCCCTGTCGTCACGGAATACTCTTCCCACTCGCGCGCGATGTCTTCAAAGCGGCCTTCTTTCAAACGCCGATAATCATTTTCGATCTCGCGCAAGAGCAGCTGAGCCAGGGTCACGCGGGAGATCTCGCGTCCCGCAGCCTCGCGCAGAGACAGCGACTGCGGCGGAAGGTCGGCGCTGCCGGAATTGACGTTGAGGCCGACGCCGACGACGACAAAGTTGATTTTATCAGCTTCCGCGCTCATTTCAGTCAAAATTCCTCCGGCCTTTTTATTTTGATAGTAGATGTCGTTGGGCCATTTGAGGCCAAAGGGTTTGCCGGTGATCTGGCGGACGGCTTTGATGATGGAGACGCCGGTCACGAGCGTCACCCGCGCGATCTCGGACGGACGCATCCGGGGGCGCAAAAGATAGGAAAAAAGCACCGACTTTCCCTTGGGAGCCTCCCAAGTGCGGCCGAGACGGCCGCGGCCCTTTTTCTGATATTCAGCGAATACGGCTGCGCCCTCAGGCACCCCGTCCTGCCCCATCTTAAAAACCGTGTCGTTGGTCGAATCCAGGCCGTCATAAGAAAAGATGCGGCTCCCGATCACTTCTGTGGCGAGCTCGTAACCGATCTCGTCAGCAAAAAGCTTGTCGGGGATGCGGACAAGCCGGTAGCCCTGATGAGGCTGCGCGTCGATCTCGTATCCGAGGGCGCGCAAGTTCTGGATCTCCTTCCAGACCGCGGCGCGCGAGACGTCGAGCTTATCCGAGATCTCCTCGCCGGAGATATAGTCTTCGCGGTGGCGGCGTAAAAAATTGAGGATCTGGGCGCTCTTTGTCACTGGCTGTGCTTCTTTATTTTTTTGGGTTTGGCGGGTCTTTCCGGCTTTTCCCCTTCGATCTTATTTTGGATCTTCTTGATCTCGTCGCGCAGGCGGATGGCGGTCTCGAAATCGAGATTGCGCGCAGCCTCTTCCATCTCAGCCTCGAGATCGCTGATCGCCTGGAAGGTGTCGCTCGACTCTGCCGAGAGACCGGAAGCCTCCTGAACGATCTCGCGCGCCTTCTTGATGGCTTCGATGCCGTCGCGGATCTCCTTTTTGATGGAGGTCGGGGTGATCCCGTGCTTGGCGTTGAACTCCGTCTGAAGTTTGCGGCGCCGCCGCGTCTGCGTGATCGTGTGCTGCATAGCGTCCGTGATCTTGTCGGCGTAGAAAATCACATAGCCGTTCACATGGCGCGCCGCGCGCCCCGCGATCTGGACGAGCGACGTCTGACTGCGCAGGAATCCTTCTTTGTCCGCGTCGAGCACGGCCACAAGAGAGACTTCGGGCAGGTCGATGCCTTCCCTTAAAAGATTGATGCCGACGATGACGTCGAATTTGCCCAGGCGCAGATCGCGCAGGATCTCCACGCGCTCGATAGCGTCGATCTCGGAGTGGAGGTATTTGACGAGGATGCCCGCCTCTTTGAGATACGCGGCTAGATCCTCAGCCATGCGCTTGGTGAGCGTCGTGACGATGGATCTCTCGCCTTTCTTGGCGCGGGCCGTGACCTCCTCAAACAAGTCGTCGATCTGATTCTTCGAGGGTCTCACCTCGATCTCGGGGTCAAGCAGACCTGTCGGACGGATGAGCTGCTCGACCACGTGACTTGACCGTTTGATCTCGTAGGGCGCCGGCGTCGCCGAAACATAGATCGTGTCGCCGGTCAAAGCCTCGAACTCCTCAAATTTCAGCGGGCGGTTGTCAAGCGCCGCCGGAAGACGGAAGCCGAACTCCACCAGCGTCTCCTTGCGGGAGCGGTCTCCGAAATACATGCCGCCTATCTGCGGGATCGTGATATGCGACTCGTCAATGACGAGCAGAAAATCCTTGGGAAAATAATCGATGAGACAGTCGGCGCGAGAGCCGGGCTGGCGGGCAGAAATGATGCGCGAATAGTTCTCGATGCCGGAGCAAAAACCGAGCTCCCTCATCATCTCCATGTCGTAGCGGGTACGCTGCTCGAGCCTCTGAGCCTCGACCATTTTATTCTGGGAATGGAGTTCTTTTAAGCGCTCGATGAGCTCGGACTCGATCTGCACGAGCGCGCGCTCCATCCGGGGCTCGGTGGTCACGAAATGCTTGGCGGGATACACGGCGATCTCATCGAGCTCATGCAGGGTCTTGCCGGTCAGAGGGTCGATGCGGGATATTTTTTGGATCTCATCCCACTCGTACTCGACGCGGATGGCGGTCTCCTCATAGGCGAGGAAGATCTCGACCACGTCGCCGCGGGCGCGGAAAGTGCCGCGTTTGAAATCGATATCGTTACGCTGATATTGGATATCGACGAGCCTTTTAAGCATCACGTCGCGGCCGAGGCCGGGGCCTTTTTTAAGGAACACGAGCATCTCGCGGTACTCAGCCGGAGAGCCCAGCCCGTAGATCGCCGACACTGAGGCGACGACGATGCAGTCGCGCCGCGAGAGAAGCGAGCTCGTCGCGCGCAGACGCAGGCGGTCGATGTCCTCGTTGATCGCCGAGTCCTTCTCGATG
>CAZJAX010000153.1:0-2929 GCA_964543965.1 uncultured Planctomycetia bacterium | reverse complement strand
TGCCCGAATGATACTTGGCGAGCATGAACGAGAGCCCGTCGCGGCAGAGCGTTTCAAACTGCTCGCTTAGATACTGGTCGCGCGCGACCTCATCGTCCGGCATCGTCGGGAGCGCTTTCGTGTATTCCGGGGAAAAACGCGATGTAGCCGCAGAGGCTTCGCGGCGGCGGCGCGCCAGAGCTTCCACGTCAAGTTCGCCGAGATCCGCGAAAGCTGCGGGAGGCGAAGCTGTAAGCCGGTCGAAGCCCTCTCTTTTCTCCTGGATCAGCTGGGCGATATTCTCAAACGGCCTTTCGCTCGTCGTGTGAGACGGTGCAAATGCTTCCTCGAACCTCGGATGCAAAGAGGCCATTTCGGCGATATCCTTCGCGTTGCCCGCGTGAAGATCGCGATCGGTGACTTTTGGGAGCTGACTGAGCTGGCGGGGGATGTCCTCGAGCTTGCTGCGGCCCTCAAGCAGGATCTCCTTGATCTCCTGGCTGGCGGTGATGTCAGTTTCGCTGCCTATGTAATCTTTGAAAAGTTTCTGGGCGCGCGCGATGACGCCTTCGAAAGCGACCTGCGCCGTCTCGGCACCCGTCCGGGCGCGGTTGGAAAGATTGATCTCTTCGGTGCCGCTTGAGTTTCCTTCTTTTGCGAAAAGCTCGTTGTTCATCCCCTCGAGCAGCTCGATCAGCTTGGCATTTTCTTTCGGATTCTTGCGGGCGATGACAAGCGCCCTCACGATGTACTGCGTTACACCCGTGTACATAAGACCGGCGGTGAACAGGCGCATCATCGCCTGATGCTTCTTCTGGATCAGGTTCCATTCGGATTGGAAGACGGTGCACTCAAGCTGATTCTTTTCGTCCATGAGGACTTTCAGCGCGGTCGCCTGGTCCATCCTCCCTAGACGCTCGAAAAGCTTGCGCGTCTCGCTGTTGAAATAGGGACCGGCGATGAACTTCAGCATCGCGTCTTTCATCTGGAAAAAATCGCTGAGCATCGAGTTGATGACGCTGCTGTCGATCACGTTAGCCCAGGCTACGTTGTACGTACCGCCCTTCGACATATCGAAGCGGCCGCCGCGGCCGAAGAGCTGCATCAATTCACCGCCGGTAAGACGCTGGTTAACGTTCACGATGAGAAGATCCGACTGATAGTCGTTTCCGCGCGTACCGACGAGGTCGGTGAATATGATGCGGCGGCCTTTTTTCACGTTCTTCACGGTCTTATCGGACTCGCGGGCGTCGCTGGTCTTTCTGCCGTCGATCATCTCCAGCATGTCCGAGTACTTCTGGCCTTTCGAATGGATGTAATCGGCGAGAGCGGCTTTGAGGGCGTCGTCCATTTCGTTGAAGGAGAACAGGATCGAGGAATCCTGCCGTAAGTCGCCTTCTTTGCGCGCGATCCCGTCCCGGTCGACCTCGTCCTTCTCGTGACGGATCAAGTCCCCTTTGCGGAAACCATCCTGGTCGCGCACGTCCGCGGCGTAGCGGGGGCCTTCCTGAGCATTGATAAAAAGATCGAGTTCGTTCTTGAGGAACTTGAGTTTTTCAGCGAATGTCGAGCGCTCGAATGTCCTGAACCGCTTGGACGGCACCAGGATCGGCTGACCCTGGGCATCCTTCTTGCCCGAATCTTCCATCATGCGGTCGCGGTACCCTTTCCAGAGGTCGAAACCGACGCTTTGTTCGATGGTTTTAAAATTATCCACATCAAAGACGCCGACACCCTGCATGATCATACCGAACTCGACGACTTCTCCCTGCGTGGCGCTGGCCATGCGGATAAAGTTCTCGTTGTCCCGGCGCCACCGGGTGCGCGTATCGGTCACCCAAGCGGCGTTTTCGGTCTCCCATTTCTTCGTCCAGGCCTCCTTCTCATCCTTGTCGCGGAAAGCCTTTGCCTCCATGTCCTCCTGCATCTTTTCCTGGATCTTTCCCTGAGCCTTCTCGCCCATTTCGGCGGCCTGCTTTTTCATCCATGTTTCATTGTCTTTCTGCCACTGCTCGACCCAGGCCTTTTCGGCGGCCTCGCTGCCAAACGCCTTGAGCTTCATGTCTTTACCGTATTTTTCCGCGATCCTCTCCTCGATCAGATCCTTGATGCTGCGCTTGCGGAAGAGCTCAAAACCGGAGACGCCGCCCGAAGTATCGAGCACCTGCACACGGGAGAAATCTTCGGCGTAGGTGAGCCTGGACTTCTCGACAGCGTCGAGCGCCTCGAGATTTAATTGCTTTCGGCGGTGGTTGAGAGCCTGCAGAAGCTGAAGATCGCCGGGGATCTGACTCGTCTTGAGCTGGCCGGCAGCCACGTAAATAAAGCGGTTCTGCTCCTTTTCGAACGTCACGTGCCGGAAACCGTCGACTTCTCCGGCGCCGAGAAGCGAGACGGCGGCGACGGTCTGTAAGTGGCCGCGGTCAAGGCCGTCCAGGTGAAGACCCTTATAGTCGTCGTCGGTGCCGACATTGAGATCGCGGTTCTTTTTGAAATATTCAGTGACGCCTTCGTTGACCAGCGTTTCCCGGTCGGTCATCTTGACGTAGACGATCGGTTTTGCCGTGTTATCGTAATTTTCTTTGAAGTACTGCAGATCGTCCGTGACTTCGACGATTTTATTGGTCCAAATACTCACCTTGGTACCGTCCAGCCTCTCGGCTGTCCCGTTGCGCGCCGAACCTTCCTGGATGCTGATGCCCTTCATCATGATCTGATTGACTTCGATGCGCAGATCGTTCTGCCTGATAGCTTCGCGGCGGCGGCTTCTCAGGATCGCAAGCTTTTCCTTCTCTTCCTTGGTCATCTCGCCCTCTTCTTTTTCTCCCATCGAGCCGACATAGTCGGATAGATTGGTATAGAGCGAGTCGCCTTCGTCAACGTACTCGATGATCTGCTCGAGCTCCGTGCATATTTCGTTGTTGAGCGTGCGGCTGTTCTGGCGCAGGAA
>CAZJAX010000152.1:0-2971 GCA_964543965.1 uncultured Planctomycetia bacterium | reverse complement strand
TCGAACGCCGCCTTGATGGCAAGATTGATCTCCTGCTGCCTGTCCATGTAGACGTTGTAGTCCGCCGACAGCACGAAATACACGATCTCGTAATTCAAGGAAAAATCTCCGAAGCTTTCGAAATGCACGCGATCGAGCCTGGTGCCTTCGACGGAATTGAAGATCTCCCTGACGAGCTGAGGTATCCGCTTGGCTTTTTCATAGGACGTCTGATAGACGACGCCAACCTTGAAAACAATCCTTCGGATCTCCATCCTTTTGTAGTTTTTGATGCGGCTTTTGGTGAGATCCGAATTCGCGAAGATGAGTTGTTCACCGGAAAGGCTCCGAATGCGCGTCGTCTTGAGGCCGACATACTCCACCGTGCCCATCAGCCCGTCGACGATGATGAAATCGCCGACTTCAAACGGCTTGTCGACCAGTATCGAAAGCGCACTGAAAAGATCTCCCAAAACAGCCTGCGCGGCAAGCGCAACGGCAACGCCGCCTATCCCCAAACCCGCGACAAGAGTCGAGATGTTGATCCCGAGGTTATCCAGGATAAAGACGCCGCCGAGCGCCCATACCGCCCACTGGACTACATTGGTCAGGTTCTTGATGATCGCTTCGTCGGCAGGATTGTCGGGACGCGTCCGGCGATAGGACTTTCGAATGCCGTAGCGAACGATCTCCTGCAAGATAAGGACAGCGCGGAAGGTGACGGCGATGACGAGCGCGTACCGGATGACCGAACGCACCTGCTCCTCCAGATCTAGCTGCAGCGTAGCCAGATAAAGAGCAAGAGTTATGAAAATGGGCGCTTTAATCTGCGCCAGCAAGCTTACTAAAAAATCATCTAAGTCATTGGCCGTCTTGGCGGCCAGTTTCTTAAGACGGCCGACGATGAGCTTCTTCGAAAGGATGAACACGATCGTCAGAGCGATAAGATGGAACGCCGCGACGGCATAATCTCTCACCGTGTTGTTAAAAATAGTCACCTCTAACCAACTTTTTAAAAAGCCCACTATCTTATCTCCTGTTCCTGCACGCCCGTGGGGCCCCACTGATAATCCGTTTCCAAAAGAAGTGCGGATTGAATGAAGGCCATGTGTGAGTATCCTTGCGGAAAATTGCCCGTTTGGCGGCCGGTGAGCGGCTCTAGCGCCTCGGACATCAAGCCCAGATGATTGGCTATGCCGGAGGCCCGATCAAACATCTCGCGGGCTTCCTTCCGACGGCCGATCAGATAAAGCGCGTTGACCATCCAGAACGTGCATATGAGAAAAGCATTTTCAGGCTGGCCGAAATCGTCTTCGGCCGTGTAGCGCATCACGAAGCCGTTCCGCACGAGCTCACGGAAGCAAAAATCCACCGTTCGGACCATTTTGGGATCGTCTTTTTGGAGAAAACCATAATGCAGCATCAAAAGCACGGCGGCGTCGGCCTGGCGAGAGCCGTAATACATCGTGAACGCTCCCACTTCGTCATTCCATCCGCTCCGGTAGATGTCCTGGCGTATCTTCTCGGCCGTTTTAAAGCACTCGTCGGCGTAGTCGTTCTTTCCGATGATCCTGGCAATGCGTCCCGCACGGTCCATAGCCACCCAATTCATCAGCTTCGAAAACACGTGATGCTGGACCCCGCCGCGGTATTCCCATATGCCGTTATCCGGTTTTTCCCATGAATTTTTGGACAGCATGACCAGCGAGCGGACGGCGGTCCACAGCTCCTGATCGAAATGAAAGCCCGTTTTTTCATGAAACTCGAAATGAGTGTAGATGGCGTCGATCAATTCTCCATAGAGATCGTTTTGCGTCTGGAGGTAAGCGTCGTTGCCGATGCGCACGGGTTTAGAGCTTTCATAGCCCTCCAGGTGGCCGAGGAATTTTTCCGTCAGCGCCTTCTCCCCGTGGATACCGTACATTACGGACACTCCGTCATTTTTCAGCAGCATCCGGTCCAATATGAAATTCATATATTTCGAAGAAGATTCGATGTGCCCCAGTCGGCCGAAAAGCTCCGTGATCATGGACGCGTCCCTGATCCAGCAATACCGGTAATCCCAGTTCCTCTCCTTGCCAATGATCTCCGGCAAGGATGTGGTGGGTGCCGCGATGACCGCCCCCGTCCTCTGGTACATGAGAAGTTTCAGAGTGATCATGGACCGAATGATCATCTCCCGGTGCTTTACGGCAATGTTCGTCTTGTCTATCCAGCCGAGCCAGTAGCTTTTTGTGCGCTCGAATTCGGAATAAATGCGGTCCGTGTCGATCGGCCTGACCTTTTCGTGATAGGACAACACGAAGTACGTCGTTCCCTCGGGACAAAATTCCCGGCCCGCCAGGACATCGTCCATTTTTGCGTTGGTATAAAAATAATAGGTGTAGTAATCACCCGTGTCAGAAAGAAACTTCGTATGTTCCCGGTATTTTTCAACGCGGCACCCGGACGCTCCATAATTTGGCCGGATGTCCAGCAAAACGCGGATCTTGGGCTTGCCCGAGATCACCCGCACGCTGCGCTGGATCTCCGCGGGGCAATAATAGTCGCCGGAGTCGTTCAAAAATCGAGGCATATAATCGTAAATGTCGAATACCCCGTCCTCCGTCTGGACCCTCGTTTTCAAGATAGGTGTATGCCGCAGGTATTCCTGGTCGATCTGCACGGTGCCGACACCCTCGATCTTGAAAGACCCGCCCTTTTTCGAGTCGAGGAGCTTGCCGAAAGCCGAGGGAGAGTCGAAGTAAGGCATACACATCCAATCAACGCTGGCATCTTTGGATACCAGGGCCGAAGCCACGCAATTGCCGATGAAGCCGTAGGAGTATTTGCTCATATACCGGCTGATCTTTCCAGAAAACGGACCACTTCCCGGGGCGACCCGAGATGATACTTGGCGAGCGATTTTTTGGATCGACCCACGCGGATGGTCACACCCCGCCTTCTCAGCGCCTTGAACATATCTTCATCTGTCACGTCATCTCCGATGACG
>CAZJAX010000151.1:0-2992 GCA_964543965.1 uncultured Planctomycetia bacterium | reverse complement strand
CTCGAGCTGATCGGCGATATCCTTTTTACGGAACTGCTGGATGTGCCCGCCGTATTTCTCACTCCCCTTCCAGCGCCTGCGGTGAAGCAGGCTATGGAGCGTGCCGGGCTCCCCCTCACAGGGAACGACCAAAAAAAAGATGCCGCCTTTCTTGAGCACCCTCAGCGATTCGCGCAGGATGTATTCGGGCGCCGGCACATGTTCCAGTATATCAAGCAGAACAACCGCGTCAAATTCACCGTCCCTGTAAGGGAACGGCTTTCCCGCATCCGACACGCGATAGCGGATCCTTCCGTCGTCGCTCCACAGGCTCTGAGCCCGGGCGATCCGCATAGCGTCCAGATCGAAGCCTTCGATGCGGCGAAAGGGCTTCTTTGACCAATGAGCGATGCTCCGCGTGCAGAAACCTTCTCCGCACCCCACCTCCAGAAAACTTTCCCGGCTCTCCAGAGCTTTGACCGCGTATTCGATGCGCAGATTATGCAGTTTTTTGGCCTTAAAACTGCGGATATCCTCGACGTGGCGCTGGCTTATAGGGTCCATTGCATGAGATTAACGGTTTGGAATTCAATCGTCAACGAAATCCTTAGTGCGAATTGAATTTGCAAAATTGCATAAAAAGAGTCATAATATTAGTATATTAAACAAAACTGTTAATAATAGTTAATAATACAAGGATTTCCATTTTTGAACACACTGATCTTCGCGGCTGCCGTTGCAGGTCTGCTGACCGCCCTCTTGCTATACCGCACCGCTCTTCTCCGGCGCGAAGTCCGCGTCACCAGCTCTCATGAAAAGATACGTCTGCCGGAGTCACGCTCTATTCTTGACGCCGCTGAGCGCGAGCACGCTATCCGCGAGAAGCTGGACCGCGTCCTGGTCAACAGCTCCGAATCCGAGAAGACGGCTCGAGCCCTGACCAAGATCGTCAAAGAAGAGGCCGACGAGCTGCTTCAGGAGATCAAGCAGGAGTATTCGGTCAAATATCAGGTCATCGCTCAGGAAAAAAACAAGGAAGTCGAGGTGGTGCGAAAGCAGTATCAGAACGTCAAAGAAAAGTACGACCAAATCGAAGTCAGCTACAAAAAGGTGGAGGCCGAAAAAAAACAGACTGATGCCGTTGTGCGAAGCATCGCCGAAGGCCTCGTCGTCGTCAACAAGAACGGTGAAGTGCTGATGATGAACCCTTCCGCCGAGAAATTGCTCGGCGTGCCGAGCGAAAAGAAAAAGGGCAAGTCGATCCTCGAAGGCGTCTCCGATCAGTTTCTCGTGTCTCTGAGCCGCGAGTCCGGCGATGATAAGGCGAAGACGATCGAGATGACGTCGAAAAATGAAAACACCCGAAAGGTCATCCGGTCCTCCAGCGCCGTCATCCAGAACGAAGACGGAGACACGGTCGGCATGGTCAATATCCTCACAGACGTCACCAAGCAAAAGGAGCTTGATGAGGTCAAGACCAAATTCGTTTCGAACGTGACGCACGAGTTCCGCACGCCGATCGTCGCTATGCAGAAATCCACGGCTATCCTCCTGAGCCCTCAGGCGGGACCGCTCAATGAGACGCAGATTAATTTTCTCAACATCATCTCAAGGAACCTCGGCCACCTAAGCCGTCTCGTCGAAGACCTGCTCGATATCGCCGAGATCGACGCGGGTAAGCTCAAGATACGCGTCATTCCGACAAGATTAGATAAAGTCATCAATAACGTTTGTGATACACTGGACACCTGGGCTAAGTCCAAGAATATCCAGATCATACGCGAGCTGGACCGGACATTTCCGGAGATCCCGATGGATCCGGACAAGATCACTCAGGTACTGAACAACCTGATAGGCAACGCGATCAAGTTCACTGCCCCGGGAGGCATCATCACGGTGACCAGCCAGTGGGGCAAGGATCCCGCCTGGATCGAAGTGAGCGTGAAAGACACAGGAGTCGGGATCACGAAAGAGAACATGGCCCGCCTATTCGTGCGCTTCGAGCAGTTCGGCTCATCGGAAGGCATCGCCGGCACGGGATTAGGTCTTTCCATCACTAAAGAGATCGTGGAAAGGCACGGCGGGAAAATTTTAGTCGATAGCGTCTACGGAAAAGGTTCCGTTTTTACGTTCACATTGCCCAGTAAACCGCACAGAAACGCAGGAGGTTGATTCTTCCCATGCCAAACAGTGATATTCGCATCCTTTTCATCGATGACCAGCCCGACTTCCTCGCGACGATGTCGTTCTGGATGAAGTCCAAAGGCTACCAGGTCCGGACGGCGACCAACGGCCTCGACGGCATCAAGATCATCAAAGAAGGTAATGTGGACGTCGTATTTCTCGACTTCAAGATGCCGGACATGAACGGGATCGAGGTCTTCAAAAAGATCCGCGAGTTCAACCAGACCCTCCCTGTCGTGCTCGTCACAGCCCACGCCGACGACGCGATGATCGAAAAGACGGCCGAGCTCAACATCTCCGGCTTCTTCTCCAAGATGGGAGAATTCGGCGACCTGGAGCAGGTTCTCGAAGTCGTCGTGCGAAGCATCAAGCGGTCCAAAGCCTCCGACAAATAGACTTTTCTTCGATAAGCCGCCTGCTGCGGGCATCACATCCGCATCGATCCCGCATCCAGCCGGCACCCCCCCCGTAGACGCGTACTCCATTAAGAACATAGCCAACTTAAAGCAGGAAGTATTTTTTAGGTCGGATCAAAGGCTTCAGGACAGGCTTCGTCCGCGGCAGGCCTTACTTGGCTTCGAGGGCTTCCTTGATCTTGGTTTCGAGGTCTTTGAGGGAACTTAAGGGCTTGTCAAAACAGCAGTAGGCGCCCATAGCTACCAGCTTGGCCCGCATCTTGCCGTCGCCTTCGGAAGCGGTGATCAACCTGAATTTGCGCGAGCAAACCGCCGAAGTGCTCAAAACGCTCAGCCCGCGCGAAGAGAAGATCATTAAAATGCGCTTCGGCCTACAGGACGGCAGCGAACACACACTGGAAGAGGTAGGCCAG
>CAZJAX010000150.1:0-3012 GCA_964543965.1 uncultured Planctomycetia bacterium | reverse complement strand
CGTCGACCACGGCAAAACGACGCTCGTTGACGCCATCCTGCGCCAGACGCAGGTACACCGCAACATCGAAGAGATGGGCGAGCGCGTCATGGATTCGATGGATCTCGAACGCGAGCGCGGCATCACGATCCGCGCCAAAAACGCCAGCGTCCGCTACAAGGATGCTAAGATCAACATCGTCGACACCCCCGGCCACGCCGATTTTGGCGGAGAGGTCGAGCGCACTTTGCGCATGGTCGACGGCGTCCTTCTTGTCATCGACGCCAAAGATGGTCCGATGCCGCAGACGCGTTTCGTTCTCAGAAAAGCGCTCGAGCTCGGGCTGCGCGCCATCGTCGTCATCAACAAGGTCGACCGTCCCGACTCACAGATCGAAGACGTCGAAAACCGCACGTTCGACCTTTTTTGTGAATTGAACGCCAGCCCCGAGCAGCTCGATTTCCCTATTGTTTATGCCTCGGCGCTGCAGGGAACAGCCACGACCGATATGAAGCATCCCCAGGACAACATTTTCCCTCTGCTTGAAGTCATCATGAACAAGGTGCCCGCCCCGACAGCCAGCGCGGCCGACCCTCTCCAGATCCTTGTTTTATCGCTTCTGCAGGACTCTTATAAGGGGAAGATGGGTATCGGCAAGATCACCGGGGGCGTCGTCCAGAAGGGCGACAATGCGCTTCTCGTGCGCCGTGACGGCACTCAGACGGTTTCCAAAGTGATCAGCATCTTGACCTATTCCGGCCTTGACCGCGTCGAAGTCGATCGCGCCGAAGCCGGCGACATTGTCGCCATTGCGGGGTTCGAGTCTATCGGCATCGGCGAAACGATCACGGATCCCCAGAACCCGCGTCCGCTGCCGCCCCTTCAGATCGATGAGCCGACCGTACAGATGACTTTCGGCGTCAACACGAGCCCGTTTGCCGGCCGAGAAGGAAAATATGTCACATCGCGCATGATCCGCGACCGCCTGTTCCGCGAGCTTGAGACCAACGTGTCTTTGCGCGTCGAGGAGACCGAAAGTGCCGACACGTTCCTCGTATCGGGCCGCGGTGAACTGCATTTGGCCATATTGATCGAAACGATGCGCCGTGAAGGCTTCGAGATGCAGGTGTCTCAGCCTCAGGTCATCATTAAGGAAGAAAATGGCGAGAAAGTCGAACCGTTCGAAGAAGTTACAATCGAGATCCCGGCCGAAGCTCAAGGCGCTGTCATCGATAAGCTCTCACGACGCGCAGTTCATATAACTAACATCAAACCTGAAGGCGACCGTGTGCGTCTAATGCTCGAAGGTCCGACTCGCGGACTTCTCGGCTATCGCGGACAGTTCATGGTAGATACCAAAGGCGAAGGAATATTCGCGTCTCGTGTGATCGGCTTCAAGCCATATGTCGGAGCGATAGAGAAGCGCGCAGTTGGCTCAATGGTCTCGATGGCGACAGGCAAGGCTCTCGGCTACTCGCTCTGGAATCTTCAGGACCGCGGCGTTCTATATATCGGCCCATCGACTGAGGTTTATGAAGGAATGGTTCTCGGTAATACCTCAAAGGGCGAGGAGATGATGGTCAACCCAACAAAAGGAAAGAATCTAACCAACGTTCGCTCATCTGGAAATGATGAAGCGATCACTCTCGTACCACCGATAACGCTATCAATCGAACGCGGGCTGGAGATCATGTCTGACGACGAATATCTAGAGATCACTCCGCTCTCCGTGCGCCTGCGCAAACAATTCCTTACCGAAAACGATCGAGTAAAAGCGAAAAGGTAGAAAAAGAAAAAGGGGCCCTTGGGCCCCTTTCTTGTTCGGAAATGATCTGTTCACCAGGTTTCGAGTGCGGCGCGGCCGATTGGCTTCATTGAGGTCATCGCGCCGTGGACTGGACTGCCGGGTTTGCCGTCCCAGTAGATGTCGCCTTTTATCACCTTGTTGGTGATGATGGGCTGCCAACGATGTTCGATCCGGCCGACGGCTTTCTGGATCGAGGCCGGAGTGTCGTCGTCCAGAATATTAGTCCGCATGAAGCAAATGATCGGACCGCCATCGACTTCCTCTACGACGTAATGCATAGACATGCCCGTCATTGTCAGCTCTTTGTTCAGGAAGGCTCGGTGAACTGCTTCGTGGGCGTGGATGCCATACATTCCTTTGCCGCCAAAACGACGATCTTTGTCGTCGAGCGGGGCAGGGTGAACATTCACGATCCGGTTTGATCGAAAGCTGGTCCGAGCATCGATCCCAACCACCTTCGGAAGCCAGCCGGAGAGGAAGAAGAAGCTTGCTCCAGATTCTCTTGCGATTCTCTGGTATTCTTCAGCGCTCCAGGGCTTCGGGAAGTAGATGAATTTGATACCGAGGGCGTCAGCTTTCGTCTTTACTCCGCCATTTTCATGGTTTGAGACGACGCCGACGATGTCAGCTTCGAGCGTCGGATTGTCACCTCGAGTTGCCTCGAAGAGTTTCTGAAATCCGCTTCCGCCTTTCCCTGGCTCTGCTTCGCCTGAAGCAAAGATGAGGATCTTGGTCAGTGTTTTTGTTGCGGTGCTCATGGCTTTCACTTGGGTTGGTTTTACGTGGTGAAAAGTCTTCGAAAATATAATGGACTATTTGGAAGAATGCGTCAATTTTTTGTTTCTGCTATTGTGCTAAAATTTACGGATGCCAAAGATCAAGAGAAATCTATTCAAGGGCGAGAAGGCGGTGATGGAATATCTCCGTCCTGGGGCTCTTGGACCGACGCCTCTTGTCGAGTTGCCGGCGACACTGAATCCATATGTGAAAGATGGCGTGCATATTTTTATCAAGCTCGCTCAGAGCGTTCCGCTCGCGAACATCAAGTCTCTCCCGTCCTGGTACATGCTCGAGGGCATCCCGAAGAATGAACTCAAGAAGATAAAAAATCTAGTCGAATATTCATCTGGTAACACCGTCATGTCTCTCGCTATTCTCTCGCGCCACTTCGGCATCCCGAACATGCACGCCATCATCACGCCGGATGGCATCGTGCTGCCCTGCCA
>CAZJAX010000149.1:2240-3025 GCA_964543965.1 uncultured Planctomycetia bacterium | reverse complement strand
GATCTGCGCGAATCGGGTGCCATCGAACAGGACGCCGACATGGTCGTGCTCCTCTTAAGAGAAGAATATTACAACCCCACCGAAGAAAACCGCGGTAAGTGCGAAGTCATCATCGCCAAACAGCGTAACGGCCCGGTCGACTCGGTGTTTCTCACCTTCATCCGCGAGTACACGCGCTTCGAGAACGCCGAGCTCGTGCGCCGCGAAGAAGTGGCTTAAAACCGCGTGAATATGAGGAAGCCGGGTATTTTAAAACGATGATAATTGCCATATCGAAAGGACTATGTTAAAGTATTCGCTTATGATAAAAACCAATCCGATTTTTCGCCTGCTTTTGTCCGCTATTTTCCTCCTTTCATCCGCTTCATTTTCATTCGCGGCCGACGACGGAAAGATCGTAAAGATCGTCGACGTCAAAGGCAATAAGACCGTTTCCAGCCTCACGATCCTGGCTAAGGTCAAGACCCAGATCGGGCAGCCCGTCTCCTCGACGGCTTTGAACGAAGACTTAAAGCGCCTTTACGGCCTGGGCTACTTCTCCGATGTGCGCATCGAGCAGGAAGACGCGGACGGCGGCATCAAAGTCGTGTTTCTCGTGACTGAAAAACCGGTTCTCGCCGAGGTCAAGATCGAAGGCAACAGCAAGATCAACAGCGACACGATCAAGAAGGAAATGCAGTCGGTCACCGGCGATTTCATCGACCAGAAGCGCGTACGCGACGACATCGACGCGATCAAGAGGCTTTATGAAAAGAAGGGCTTTTCCGAGGCTCAGATCGAAAGCT
>CAZJAX010000149.1:0-2230 GCA_964543965.1 uncultured Planctomycetia bacterium | reverse complement strand
CATCAACCCGGACACCAACCAGGCCACTTTACGTGTCACCGTCAACGAGGGCCTGAAGCTCCGCATCAAGCAGATCAGGGTCACCGGTAACGAATCCATCAAGGCCGGAGCTATCACGAAGGTGATGAAGACGAAGTCGATGTCTTTTTTCGGCTGGTTCCGTTCGGGCTATCTTAAGGAAGACGAGCTCGATGAGGATCTTGAGCGCATCAAGGCGCTTTATGACGAGGCCGGTTTCAGCGACGTGGAAGTGACGGCCGCCACCGAGGTCTTGAAAGACGGCGACATCGCCCTCAATATCACCGTCGTCGAAGGGAAAAAATACATTGTCGGCACTGTCGATTTCAAGGGCAACGATGTCCTCAAGGGCGACGAGATCCTCGGAGCCATGAAAATGCAGTCCGGCAAGCCGTTTTCGCGCCGCGGCCTGCGTCTGGACGTCTCCAATATCCAGGATCTCTATTTCGATAAAGGCTACCTCTCTTCTCAGATCAAATCCGAGTCTCTCTATAACGACAAGACTGACAAGGTCGACGTCGCTTACACGATCACCGAAAATCAGCTGACATATGTCGACAAGGTGCGCGTCCAGGGCAACCTGAAGACCAAAGACATCGTGATACGCCGCGAACTGCGCGCCTATCCCGGCGAATCCTTCAGCGGCGCCAAGCTCAAGCGCTCGAAAGAGCGCCTGTACAACCTCGGCTTTTTCGAGGACGTGCGCTTCGATACCGAAGAGGGCTCCGTGCCCAATTCCCGCGACCTCGTGGTCTCCGTCAAGGAAGGAAAGACCGGAGAGTTCAGCTTCGGCGGCGGTTACAGCTCGATTGATGCGGTCATCGGTTTCGTCCAGGTGCGTCAGAAAAATTTTGACTGGCAGAACTGGCAGACGTTCACCGGAGCCGGACAAGATCTCGGTCTGCGTCTTGAGGCCGGCAGCACGCGCAGCAACGCCGAGCTCAGCTTCACCGAGCCTTGGGTGTTCGGCTACCCTTATTCATTCGGCTTCGACGTCTACCGCAAGGAATACAACCGTTCCGGCAACTCCGGCTACTTTTTCGACCAGCGCCGCACCGGTTTCGATCTGCGCCTAGGCAAGGAATTTACGGAGTTCGACAAGGGTCTTTTGATGTACAAGCTCGAAGAAGTCAAGATCTCCGACATACCGGACGGCGCTTCCGCTGCGCTTCTGGCTGAGAACGGGACCAACACCACTTCAAGCCTTGCGCTGACGCTCACACACGACGAGCGCGACAATATCTACAACCCGACCAAGGGCATTCTTCTTAGCGGGACCGGTGAATTGGCCGGCGGTGCGCTCGGCGGAGACAGGGATTTCTGGAAGCTTTACGGAAGCGCCAGCACCTACTACAAGCATTTTGAAAATAACGTGCTTGAGCTCAGGGCGCGCGGCGGCATCGCGGATTCATATGACGACTCCGACAACGTGCCGATCTACGAACGCTATTTCGCAGGCGGCGCCAACACGGTCCGCGGTTACCGCGAGCGCCGGATCGGTCCCCGTGACCCCGGCAACAACGACCCCATCGGAGGCAACGCCTACTGGGTGGCCAATATCGAAGAAACGTTCCCGATCTATCCAGACCTCATCAAAGGCGCCGTGTTTTTTGACGTCGGCAATGTCTATGAGGATATCAGTGATTTCGGCGAGGGCGGCGTGTTTTCGGGCACGGGCGTCGGTGTCCGCGTAAAAACCCCGATCGGCCCGGTCAAGCTCGACATGGGTTACCCTCTCGACGATGTGCCCGGAGAGAATAAAAAAGTACGCTTCTATTTCAGCGTCAGCCAGGGCTTCTAAAAGTTTTACGGCAGATCTTATAATCACAGGAGGATGATTTTCGACATGAAGAAAATGACGGCATTTTTTGCAGCGGCTCTGATGACCGCAGGTTTTACGGCTCCGGCTCTCGCGGCCGGGGAACAGAAGATCGGTTACGTGGATCTGGCTCGCGTGTTCGACGATTACCAGAAGACCAAAGATTTCGACAAGACGCTCGAAGCTAAGGGTACGGGCAAGCAGACCGAGCGAGACAAGATGGTGGCCGACGTGAAAAAAATGAGGGATGAAGCCGAGCTTCTTTCCTCAAAGGCGAAAGAAGACAAGCAGGCCGCGATCGACGAAAAGATCAAGGCGCTGCAGGAATTTGACCGCAATACCCGCGATTCTTTGAGAAAGGAGCGCGATACGATGGTTCAGGAGATCCTCAAA
>CAZJAX010000148.1:0-3026 GCA_964543965.1 uncultured Planctomycetia bacterium | reverse complement strand
GGCCGAGCTCGCCTTCCTTGGCCAGCTTTTCCAGTGACGGGATGACAACCGTCAAAAGCTGCATGATGATCGAGCTTGAGATGTACGGCATGATACCCAGCGCAAAAATCGTCAGCCGGTGGATGGCGCCGCCGGAGAACAGATTCATGATGCTGAACAGATTGCCGCCCTGTGTTCTGGTCAGATTGTCAAAGAACGCCGCGAGTTTGACGCCGTTGATGCCGGGCGTCGGAACAAACGTGCCCAGGCGGTAAACCGCCAGGATTCCGAACGTGATCAGGATCTTTTTGCGGAGATCCGGAATTTTGAACGTATCGGCGAACGCGCGGAGCATGAAAAGGTTTAAGAGGCCTTCGGCGACTTCTTGGCGGCAGGCTTCTTGGCCGTGGCCGCAGGAGCTACCGAGAATGTCTCCGTTTTTCCGCCGGCCTTCTGGATCTTCTCTGCGGCCGATCTGGAAAACGCGTGCGCCTTGACCGTTACCGCGTGTTTCAGCTCTCCGTCACCGAGGATCTTGATCGCCGCGTCCTTCTTGCGGACCAGGCGCTTGTCATACAGCGCTTCCGGTGTAACGATTGCACCCGCCTGACAACGGTTTAGATTTTCGATCGAAACGATTTCGAACTTGGCCGTGGGCGTAAACGTAAATCCGCGCTTCGGAACGCGGCGGATCAGCGGAGTCTGGCCGCCTTCATAGCCCTGACGGACGCCGCCTGAAGCGCGCGCCCATGAACCCTTGTGTCCGCGGCCGGAGGTTTTGCCGTGCCCGGAACCACGGCCACGACCGATGATTTTGCGCCGCTTGCGGCTGCCCGCCGGAGGCTTAAGCTTGTCCAGCATGGTCAGCTCCCATCAGGCGGTGCAGGCCGTCGACCGTCGCGCGCACGACATTGATCGCGTTGTCGGAGCCCAGTGATTTCGTGAGAATATCCTTGATGCCGGCCGACTCGCAGATGGCGCGCACCGCGCCGCCCGAAATAACACCCGTACCGGGAAGCGCGGGCTTCATGAGCACGCGCGCAGCACCGAAGTGGCCGATCACTTCATGCGGAATCGTGGTACCGCGCAGCGGGACCGCGAACATTGATTTCTTGGCTTGGAAAATGGCCTTGCGGATGGCGTCCTGGACTTCATTGGCCTTGCCGAGCGCGAATCCGACGCGTCCCCTGGCATCCCCAATGACGACTAGAGCGCTGAACGAGAAGCGCTTTCTGCCCTTCACAACCTTTGCGACGCGATTGACCGCGACCACCTTCTCGGCGAACTCCTGAGGGGTCTCTTGCTGGCGCTTCGGACGACGCGGACGACCACCCTTCTTACTCTGCCGCTCACTCGTCTCTTCAGCGACGGCGGTTGCCGGCGCGAGAGCTGGATCCTCACTAGCCCCTTCTACCTTGGGACCCTTGGCCTTGCCTTTTCCTTTGAAATCCTTGTTTTCCACCCGTGCTCCTTATTTAGAACGAAAGACCCTGTTCGCGCGCGGCATCCGCGAACGCTTTCACGCGGCCATGGTACAGATACCCGCCGCGATCAAAGACCACTTTTTTGATACCTTTCGCCAGCGCCTTCTCGGCTGCGAATTTGCCGAACTTGACGGCCGAGGCGACATTTCCGGCTGACTTCATTCCGGCTGTCTTCTGAAAATCCTTCGCCTTCGACGATACGCCGATGATCGTCTTCTTCTCGTAGTCATCGATGAACTGCGCTTCCATGTGCTGCAGGCTGGGCGAGAGACAAAGCCTCGGACGCTCCGAAGTGCCGGTCACCCGCTTACGGATACGATAGTGGCGAACCAGACGATTGGATTTTTCACGGATCTTGGCTTTCATTACTTGGTCACCGTCTTTCCGGCCTTGCGGCGGACCACTTCACCCGCATAACGCACGCCTTTACCCTTATAAGGTTCCGCTTCGTAGACCTTGCGGATCTTTGCCGCAAAGTGCCCCACTTTGACCTTGTCGATCCCCTTGATGATGACGATCGTAGGCTTCGGACATTCGGCCGTCAGACCTTCGGGGATGTCGAACAGCACCGGATGCGTGAACCCCAGAGAGAGATTCAACTGCTTCCCCTGGATCGCCGCTTTGAAACCGACGCCTTCGATCTGAAGTTCTTTTGAATATCCGTCCGTGACACCTTTGATCATGTTCTGGATGACGCTACGGGCCGTTCCGTGCAGCGCCCTGTCCGTCTTTTGATCGGTCGAGCGTTCGAGCAACAACACGCTGTCCTTGACCGACGCTTTGATACGGTCACTGAAGGAGAAGAGCAGTTTTCCCTTGGGACCCTCAACATTGACCTGAGTGCCGCTGACCGCCAGCTTGACGCCCTTTGGAATCTCGATAGGTTTCTGTCCGACGCGTGACATGGTTACCAGACCTTGCAGAGCACTTCGCCACCGACGGAGCGCTTCTTGGCTTCTTCGCCGGTGATGACTCCGGCGGGTGTGGAAAGAACACAGACGCCCAGGCCGCTCAACACGGTCGGGATCATGTCCTTCTTGGCGTAGATACGCAATCCCGGGCGCGAGACGCGCACGAGTTTCGAGATCTTGCGGGTCGGCTCTCCGGTCTTCTTGAGATACACGCGCAGGATCCCCTGCTTCTTGTCCTCGATGCGGCGAAAATCATAGATGAAGCGCTCGCGACGGAGCACCGTCAGGATCGCCTCGATCAGCTTGGAAGCCTTGAGGTCCACACGCTCTTTATGGGCGCGGGACGCGTTACGGATGCAGGTGAGCGCATCCCCGATCGGATCATTCAATGACATTTATCTCGTCCCTTCCTTACCAGCTCGCCTTGATCAGACCCGGGATCTCGCCTTTGGAGGCCATTTCCCTGAGACAAATGCGGCAGAGTTTGAACTTGCGGTAATACCCGCGCGTACGTCCGCAATGCTGGCAACGGTTGTACGCCTGCGTCTTGAACTTCGCGGGTCTTTGCTGTTTCAACATCAACGATAATTTGGCCATAAGTCCCCTTACCCTTGGACCGCGGCGGCCGCGGCTTTAGGAGCCTGCGCCTTCT
>CAZJAX010000147.1:0-3038 GCA_964543965.1 uncultured Planctomycetia bacterium | reverse complement strand
GCCCCGCACTCGAGGGCGCGCAGAGCAGCAGCGGTGTCATCGAATAAAGCAGAAGGTTCCCCTTCAGATCAGCGAGCTTTATCCTGCGGAACAACACCAAAAGCGCGACCGTCGTGAAAGCCGGGACCACTGCCTCATAGCGAGTATAAGCAAACATTAGAAGCTGGGCCCACAGGAGAAGGAGGCGCTCCGCCGAAGGGGCGCGGGCCGCCCAGGCAGCCGAAAGCAGCATCATGAAGAAGAAAAAGGCGTTCATCATCTCGAGGCCGGCTGACGTGGCCGTTTGGGTGATGACCGGCTGAGCCGAGATCAAGAGGACGACCGCATAGCCCCAAGAAGAGCCCAACCACCTCTTCACCGTCATAAAAGCGAGGGATAAAATTCCGAAAAGCATCAGCGCATTCACGGCATAGGCATTCTCCACGCGATAGCCGGAGACCGCATGGCAAAGGTGTATCCAAAACGACATCATGAACGGCCGCGGCTCGACCGTCTGCAGCGACGGGTAGAAATTTTCGTGGATCCAGTAGCCTTCGAGCGTGTTGTTGACGGTCCTATCGAATGTCAGGGATTTTGAAACCGCTATAATATTAGTCTGGTCAAAAAGCACGCGGAGCGTGGGCGCGACAGACACGAAGACGATGGCCGTCATCGCAATACAAAAGAGCAGGCCGCCGGCATCGGCTTTCAGGAGGTCCAGCAGTCGATTCCGCTTGGCCGAGTCCAATGATATCCATATCCATAAAGCGAATATCGACGTGAGAACGTAATAGTAGCCGTAGGTGAAGAATTTTTCCATCAGCGGGATATTGGAGAATGTGGTTACGGTCAAAACAACGGCCATGACAGGAGCGATCAGCCACCCGTAAGAGGTTAAGACGGATCGTGAGGCGGGCAAACTCATGAATTGATATTAGCGGATTTCCAATAATGAGTCAATCGCGCATGAGACTCGATTTATTTTTTATGAAACAGTCGATTCTGATAAGATGAGGGCATGAAAAGAGATGTGGATCTGAAAAAAGAACTGGAAAAACGTATCCTCGTGCTCGACGGCGCGATGGGCACGATGATACAGACGCATAAGCTTGACGAAGCCGGCTATCGGGGCGAACGCTTTAAAGACCACCCCGGATCGCTCAAAGGAAACAACGATCTTCTCGTCCTGACCCGGCCCGAGATCATCGCCAGCATTCACCGCCAGTATCTCGAGGCAGGCGCCGACATCATCGAGACCAACACGTTCAACTCCAACCGCGTGTCGCTGGCGGACTACCAAATGGAAAACCTCGCCCACGAGCTCAACGTCTCGGCGGCAAAGATCGCCAAAGCTGCTGCGGAAGAATACACGCGGAAAGATCCCGGCAAACCGCGCTTCGCTGCAGGAGCCATCGGACCCACGACCAAAACGGCCTCGCTATCACCCAACGTCAACGACCCCGCGTTCCGCGCCGTCACGTTCGACGGACTGGTCGAAGCCTATTTCGAGCAGACACGCGGACTCGTCGAGGGCGGCGTCGACCTTATCCTCATCGAGACGGTTTTTGATACGCTCAACGCGAAAGCCGCGATCTTCGCCGTAAGAAAATATCTCCGCGAAAGCGGGCGCGACCTGCCGGTCATCGTCTCAGGCACCATCACCGATGCCAGCGGCCGCACCCTGTCGGGCCAGACCACCGAAGCGTTCTGGAACTCGATCCGTCACGGCGGCCTCACGGCTGTGGGCCTCAACTGCGCGCTCGGCGCCAAAGAGCTGCGCCCTTACATCGCCGAGCTCTCGCGCATCGCAGACACCTTCGTGATCGCTTATCCGAACGCCGGCCTCCCTAATCAGTTCGGCGAATACGACCAGAGCCCCGAAGCGATGAGTCTTTTTATCAAAGATTTCATCGACAGCGGATTCATCAACGCCGTCGGCGGCTGCTGCGGCACAACGCCTGCCCACATCCGGAAGATCGCGGAGATCGCGGCCACGGGAACCCCCAGAAAAGTATCCGCCAAAGAACCTTGGACGCGCCTGTCGGGTCTTGAACCCCTGACGCTGCGCCCGGATCTGAACCTCGTCAACGTCGGCGAACGCACCAACATCACCGGCTCCCCCAAATTTTCAAAAATGATCCTTTCCGGCGATTTCGAAAGCGCTCTCTCCGTCGCCCGTCAGCAGGTCGAGGCGGGAGCTCAGGTCATCGACATCAATCTTGACGAAGGCATGCTCGACTCCGAAGCGGCGATGGTGAAGTTCCTGAATCTCATCGCGGCCGAGCCTGACATCTCGCGGGTGCCGGTCATGCTTGATTCCTCCAAGTGGAGCGTCATCGAAGCGGGCTTGAAACGCCTGCAGGGCAAAGGCGTGGTCAACTCCCTGAGTTTGAAAGAGGGAGAGAAAAAATTCATCGAACAGGCGCGTAAAGTCCGCGAGTACGGCGCAGCGGCGGTCGTCATGGCCTTTGATGAAAAAGGGCAGGCCGACACCGCCGCCCGCAAAGTCGAGATCTGCGAGCGCTCGTATAAGCTCCTCACCGAGCAGGCCGGCTTCGCCCCCGAAGACATCATCTTCGACCCCAACATCCTCACCATCGGCACCGGGATGGAGGAGCACAACAATTACGGGGTTGAGTTCATCGAGGCAACGCGCATCATCAAGCAGCGCATGCCTCTATGCCACGTCTCCGGCGGCGTCTCCAACATCTCTTTTTCGTTCCGCGGCATCAACCAGATTCGCGAGGCGATCCATTCGGTTTTTCTGTTCCACGCGATGAAGGCGGGGATGGACATGGCAATCGTCAACTCAGGCCTCATGACGATTTACGACGATATCGAGAAAGAGCTTCTCGGGCTCGCCGAAGATCTCGTCCTGAACCGGCGCCCTGACGCGACCGAGCGGCTCCTGAAATTCGCCGAAAACCTGAAAAATGACGAGCGGAAGTCCGGGATCAAAGACGAAGCCTGCCGCCGCGGCACACCCGAAGAGCGCCTCTCCCACGCACTCGTGCACGGCATCACCGACCACATCGAGACGGACACCGAAGAAGCGCGCC
>CAZJAX010000146.1:0-3050 GCA_964543965.1 uncultured Planctomycetia bacterium | reverse complement strand
ACGAACCGCGACGCGAGCGGCGACGCGACGACGGCAAGCGCCTGCACCGGCGAGCAGCGCGCTGGCAGGCCTCGTCGACATCCTGAATCCGGACCGTATCGTGCTGGGCGGCGGCGTCGCGCTGGAAGCGGAGCTGATTTTCAAGGCCGTGAGACGGACGATCGCTAAAAAAGCTTTCCCCATCGCTGCCCGTTCTGCTAAAGTATTGCCGGCGAAGCTGGGTGCGGACGCGGGTCTTGTCGGCGCTGCGGCTCTGGCTTTAACCCAAAATTGAAAGTCAAAAACGTCCCGGAGACCGGCTCCCGAATGGTATTTTCCTTTGATAAAACGTTCCGGGTTCTTTCCGCGCTAAGCGTCCTCTTTCTTGCCTTTTTTTCCCCGATATCCGCAGCCGAAGAGGCGAAGTCCGCGGACGCATCCTCGAAGCCCATTCATGTCAAAGGCGACACCGTCGAATATTTCCAGCAAGAAGAAAAGGCCGTCGGTACGGGGCATGTCTCCATCGACTACGAGAACGTGAAGCTCGAAGCGGACAAGATCACGGTCTACATGGCCACGAAAAAGGCTCTGGCGGAAGGCAATGTGACGCTGACCCAGAAGGGAAGCGTGTTCAAGGGGCAGCGCGCCGAGTATGATTTCGGCACCAAGGTGGGACACGTCGATAAGATGGACGCGGTGATACAGCCCGAATATTATGCGCGCGCCCGCAAGATCGAGAAAGTTTCGGATGCTCAGTACCGTGCCGTGGACAGCTCGGTGACGACGTGCTGCGGCGACAGCCCGTTCTACCAGATCAAGGCACGCGAGATCGACATTTTTCCCGACGACAAAATCATCATCAAGAACGCGCTTCTATATATCAAAGACGTGCCGGTCCTCTTTATCCCTTATTTCATGCAGCCGCTGGTCGATTTCGACCGGCTGCCCGTACAGCTTTTTCCCGGCAGGACCAAAGAGTGGGGGACATTCCTTCTTTCTAAATGGCGCTACAACCTTGTGAACCGCAAGGACATGAGCGTGAAGGGTTCCGTGCTGGCCGATTATCGCGAGAAACGCGGCTTCGCCGGCGGTCTTGAGACGTTTTACCGCGGAGACGATTTCGGCCGCGGCGCCGTCCGTCTTTACTACGCCGACGACAATGAGCCCCCGCCGACGGCAGAGTCCGACCGCTACCGGGGACAGTTCCGCCACCAGTCGAAGATAGGCGAATCGACGACACTGACCACCGAGATCAACAAGCTTTCCGACGACCAGCTGGTGAAGGACTTTTTCTTCCACGGTGAATACGAAAAGAGCATCGTCCCCGAGAATTACGTCTCCATCATCACGGCGAAACCGGAGTACACGCTCAGTGTCCTCGAGAGGCACCGCCTCGATGACTTCGTCAGTTCCGTCAACCGCGACCCGGAGGTCCGTTTCGATACCCACAATCGCCAGTTCGCAGAGACGCCCTTTTATCTGAGACAGGAAGTCCAGTTCACCAATCTCCAGCGCGAGTACGCCAACATCAACGACCAGCTCGATGTCACGCGCCTGGATACGAACCATACCGTCTCTTATGCCGGCCGGCTCGGAGACGTTTCGTTCACGCCGCACGTCGGCACGCGGCAGACGTTTTATTCGCGCGATCTGGACGGCGGGGGCAACTCGCACGTGCGCGGCGCGTTCGACGGAGGCCTGGATGTGAACACGCGCTTCTATAAGACCTATGACACCACGATCCATGCCTGGGGACTGGATTATAACAAGCTTCGCCACATCTTCGTGCCGACCGCAAGCTACAACTACCGCCCGACGCCGACGATCTTCTACACGCGTCTTCAGCAGTTCGACGAGATCGACGCGCTCGACAAGCAGAATTTCTTGCGCCTCAATTTTGAGAACAAGCTGCAGACGAAGCACCGCGCCGATGACGGCTCGTTTTATACGCGCGAGATCGCACGCATCATTCCGTTCATGGATTACAATTTCCTCAACGACCGCATCGACAACGTCGGCCTCACGACGGAGCTCAGGCCGTACGCGTGGCTGGGCATGCAGTCCGATATCGTGCTGGATACACACCTCGGCAAAGTCACGGTCGCCAATTTCGACGTCTATTACAGCAAGGGGCCTTGGAAATTTGCCGTCGGCCAGCGCTATCTTCTCGATGAATCGAGCCAGACGACCGCAGAAGTGACGCTCAAGCTTAAAGACTACGAGTTCAAGGTCTATGAGCGTTTTGAATTCCAGGAAAACGTATCGAAAGAGTTCGAATTCACTGTTTCTAAGTACTGGGACTGCGTCATCACCGATTTCACTTACAACCACCGTGAAGACGGCGAGACGTTCTATGTCGCCCTCAGGCTTAAAGCGTTTCCTTCGACTCCGTTCAGCCTCAGGCAGTCCTACAATCATCCGAAAGCGCACCCAAGGGAGATCTACGGAGAATGAACATCACGGTCGTAGGGTCGGGCTATGTGGGTCTGGTGACAGGCACCTGCTTCGCGAGCCTCGGAAACCGAGTCACCTGTGTCGATATCGATGAGAAAAAGGTCTCGAAGCTCAAAAAAGGCGTGATGCCGATCTACGAGCCGGGCCTCGAAGAGCTGGTGCGGGAAAATATGAAGCGGAAGACCCTTTCGTTCACGACGGATCTTAAGGCTGCGGTGCGCAAAGCGGAGATCATCTTCATCGCGGTCGGTACTCCTCCGAAGAACAACGGCGAGGCCGACCTTTCGTTCGTCGAAAATGTCGCGCGCACCATTGCGACTGAAATGACCTCTTACAAGCTGATCGTCGAAAAGAGCACGGTGCCGGTTCAGACGGGCGAGTGGCTCGAGAAGACGGTCAGCCGCTACGGAAAAAAGAACGTGCCTTTCGATGTCGCGTCGAATCCGGAGTTCCTGCGCGAAGGCACCGCCGTCAAAGATTTTATGAACCCCGACCGCGTCGTCCTCGGGGTCGCGTCAAAAAAGGCTAAAGCGCTTCTCACCGAACTCTATAAGCCGCTGAACGCGACGCTGCTCCGCGCCTTGCGGCCAGACATGCCGTGGCCTCCCGAGTTGCCG
>CAZJAX010000145.1:0-3059 GCA_964543965.1 uncultured Planctomycetia bacterium | reverse complement strand
TCGCCGGTGAGCATCACAGGAAACAGGATCTTCCGCTGCAAGAATGAGCCGGCGATCCGTCTCGGCAACGGCGGCCCCTATTTTCTGGCGGACAACGTGATCAAAAGCCGGGAGGGCTACGGCGGCCCGGCCGTGCAGCTGACCTGGGGCGACCAGATCCTGGCTGGAAATCGGTACACAGCCCGGCAGCCGCTTCGCGAAGACATCCGCAAGGGAAGGCTGCGCCGGATAGACGACGAAGTGGTAGAGCCGGCATCGGTGCCCGAAGATCTGCCCTCGATGCCGGAAACTCCGCCGAACGCGGAGCGCCCTATTTTCGAAGTGCCGTCCGGCGCTGACGCGGCGGGAATCCAGGCGGTTATCGACGAAGCGGCGCGGCATTCGGGTCTCCGTCCCGTCGTCCATTTTTCTAAAGGCGATCATCGGATCGCGCAGACGATCGAGATCCCTGCAGAGTGCGATATCGAGCTTGTCGGAGACGGCGCCGCCGAAACGGCGACGGTTCTGCGCTGGATCGGGGAGACCCGCGGACTGCTGCTGAGACTCAAAGGTCCAAGCCACGCGGTGCTGCGGGATTTCATGGTCATCGCGCCGGCTGCCAACGCGATCCTCGTTGAAGACGCCGATCAGGACGGCGGCAAAATTTATGCCAACCAGCTCAACGTCAACGGAGTTTTGCCGGGTGACGCGGCGATCTCCGGGCTCATCGCGCGCGGCGTCGAGCGGTCCGACGTCCAGCTGGACAATCTGCAGGGAGGGCAGTTCAGCCGAAACTGGATACGCGTCATCGGCGGATCCGAAAGCCGCGCAGGCGGGCAAGGACCCGGGCAGGTTTCCGTCTTTGCCGGCGCGACGTCCTCGGCGGACTCGCAATATTCGGTTCTCAAGGGCGGCCGTCTGGTCGTGCGGAGCGTCTATCACGAAATGAGCCGCGACGATGTGTTGAGAGCTATCCTTTTGGACGACGAAGGCTCGCTGAGTCTGGATGCGACGCGCTTTTCATACAAAATATCATCCGAGATGCCTCTGATCGAGCTCGACGGTTTTAAAGGGGACTTCACGATGATGACGGGGCTGCTGCTGCCGGTCGACTCGAAGTCCGCGGCGAGCATCCTCGTCGGGGGCGACGGCAGCCGGAGCCGGCTTCTGTGCATGGGCAATCTTTTTTGGGTGCCCGGCGACCCCGACACGGGAGCCGATGACGTGTTCAGCGACAAATCGGTCCCGCCGGCCCGAGCCTCGATGACGCTCTGCAATATGAATTTCAATATTCCCGAGGCCAAGCACAAATCTTTCGGTATACTGGAAGACCGGGGAGCGGCGGATGACGATTACGTCCGTCAAATGCTCTCACCCTTAAGGGGGGCGCGTGTGTGGTTTCCCGGGGATGCGCGGGACGGGATCACCCGCGTCGGGATGCACCGTATTTTTTGTATGAGCGGCAAGGCTTCCGTAGGCGTGGAAATACGGGCAGGCGCCGGCGAGAAATCGTAAACGCAATCAGGAGACCTCGGAAATGATCATACTCGGAATCAACGCTTATCACGGCGACTCGTCGGCCTGCCTCGTGAGGGACGGCAAGCTCATTGCGGCTGCCGAAGAGGAGAGATTCCGGCGGGTCAAGCACTGGGCCGGTTTTCCGTCAGAATCGATCAAGTACTGCCTCGACGCGGGAGGCGTCCATATAGCCGATATCGACGCTATCGCGTACAATCGCGATCCCGGCGCAAACTTTCTGAAAAAAATATTTTTCACGCTGACCAAAAAACCGGATTTCGAGGCGGTCATCGCCCGTTTTAACAACGCTAAGAAGATCCAGGACATGTCTGCGGCGCTCGTCGAGTCGCTGAACGCGAAGCCCCGCGATCTGCGAGCCAAGGCCTATCCTGTCGAGCACCATCATGCGCACCTGGCCAGCGCATTTTTCGTCTCGAATTTTTCTGAAGCGGCCTGCGTGTCCGTAGACGGCTTCGGCGATTTCGTCAGCACGATGTGGGGTATCGGAAAAGATAATAGGATCACGAAAAAGGACGAGATTAATTTTCCTCATTCGCTGGGCCTCTTCTATCTTGCGCTGACGCAGTACCTGGGATTTGAAAATTACGGCGACGAATACAAGGTCATGGGCCTGGCTCCCTACGGCAGTCCGTCGCGCCTCGGCGATATGCGCAGGATCGTGCGTCTTCTGCCGAAAGGCCGCTTCGAGCTCGATCTGTCGTATTTTCGCCACCACGCCGAGGGCGTTTCGATGGTCTGGGAGCGGGGCGAGCCGAAGATCGGCACTGTCTACACCGATGCTCTTGAGAAACTGCTGGGCCCGTCGCGGGGAAAGGACGATCCGATCACTCAAGCCCACAAGGACATCGCCGCTTCGATGCAGGCGATGTATGAAGAAGCATTTTTCCATCTGCTGAACTACGTGCATTCACAGACGGGCGCCGATAACCTCGCTTTGGCCGGAGGCTGCGCGATGAATAGCGTCGCCAACGGGAAGATCTACGGAAAAACGCCGTTCAAAAAGCTTTATGTGCAGTCGGCGGCCGGCGACGCGGGAGGCGCGATCGGGGCCGCTTTCTATGTCTGGAACCAGGTACTGAAAAAGCCCCGCGGATTTTTCATGGAGCACGCGTATTGGGGGCCGCGTTTTACGGACGAGGATATCCGCAAAGTCCTTGGAACCAAGACCGAAGATTTTAGAAGGGAAAACTGCCTGATCGAAAAGATCATCCATCCCGACGATCTGTGCCGGAAAACGGCGGCGTATCTGGCTGAAGGGAAAGTCGTGGGGTGGTTTCAGGGCCGCATGGAGTGGGGTCCCCGGGCGCTCGGCAACCGCAGCATTCTCTGCGATCCTAGGCGCGCGGACATGAAGGAGATCCTGAACGTGAAGATCAAGCGCCGCGAGTCCTTCAGGCCTTTTGCGCCGTCGATCCTCCGCGAAAAGGTCTCGGAATGGTTCGAGACGGACGATGACGTCCCGTTCATGCTGCAGGTGTACCAGGTGCGGCAGGAAAAAAGGAAGCTCATCCCTGCCGTGACGCACGTGAACGGATCCGGGC
>CAZJAX010000144.1:0-3123 GCA_964543965.1 uncultured Planctomycetia bacterium | reverse complement strand
TTATCACGGATTCGATAAGTTTGGGTTCGCGCTTCGTCTGAACATACAGAATAAAAATAATTCTTTCCAGGATCACGGCCACCGAGATGACCGACGTGATAAAAAGGGGCCACATAATGGGGCCGCCCTTTTCAAACAGCTGAAACATTCAACCTCCTTGTTGGGACGAAAATAGACGCGTTTATTCTAGCACAAACATCACCGGCGGACCCAAGCCGGTTTGAGGCGCAGGATTTTTTTATAGACCGGACAGCGCTTGTGATGGGCGCCCGCGATGTGGCCGGTGCTCATGAGAAATTCGTTCACGATCTCATAGCCCATAAACTTAAACGTCGCCCGAAACAGCTTCACCCATTCCTCGATCGGCTTCGGGCCCTGGCTCACGATCCAAGAGTGAAAGGAGCCGTGATCCTTCTGGAGCTTCAGCACGACATTGGCGTTATGGATAGCTGCGTGCACTTTCAAACGGTTGCGGATGATGCCTGCGTCGCCGAGCAGCCGCCGGACATCCCTGGCTTTATAGCGGGCGACCTTTGATACCCTGAACCCGTGAAATGCCCGCCGGAACGCCTTTTCCTTTTTGAGGATCGTGGTCCAGCTCAGGCCTGCCTGGTTCATCTCAAGCACGAGCTTGGCAAAAAGTTCGTCGTCGTTCTTTGCCGGGAATCCGTGAGAGCGGTCATGGTGGAGCTGATTGACTTCGCGCGAGCTTTCGGGAAAACTCCGGATGGCCTCGCAGTAGGATTTTTTAGGGGCGGGCATCTTCGGCGCTCCTCTATTTACCCGGAAAACTTTCGACGTGAAAGTCCCCTTTGCGGCCCGTGTAGATCGCTTTAGCGCCAAATATGAACACGTCATAATAGACGACGCCGGCGGCCATGATGCGTCTCAAAAACTCCGCATAATCGATCTCGCCCCTCTGGATCGATCCGATCGCCGCGCGGACAAGCTCAGAGGAAAAATTCTGCGCTATGGCCGGCGCATTTTTTAGAGGCATAGGCACGACATGATCTTCGCCTTCGGGGGAATAATGAAATTTCTCAAGCCTCACGAGATCGGCGCAATAGCGCTCGACGCCGGCCGCCGCCATGCGCTTGACCGACTCCGGGAAGGTGATCTTGTTTTGAAACGCAAGCTCACAGCACTCATGCAGGATCCTGGCATCCATTGTCCGCCCTTTACCAGTTGATCGCGATCTGCTTAAAGATCTCGATGCCGACGGGGTATACGTAAATGATGATGATGAGGCTTACAGGGACGAGCACCCATTTCATGACGAGGTTCCGCAGGTTATCGTTCTTGATCTTGATGGGCAGGTAGGTGCAGGCCGCAAGCAGCGCCGCGGTGACCAGAAGCCACGGCAGAGGGCTCTTAAAGTCAGGCAAGCTCATACCCCATGCGTTTCAGCGGATTTTTCAGACGGGCGCAGGCCTGCGCAGGAGAAGAGCCCTCGGTCAAATTATTGAGGCAGAGCGCCGCGTAACCACGGCGATTGCGGAGCTTGATGATCTGGACACGGCTTTTCGGCAATTTCTTGAGCTTTGCTTTGGACATAGTTCCCTCCGGTCAGCGATTAGTTTAGCTTGTTTCAGGTCGAGGGGCAAATCGAATCTGGGGAATTCGGCTCAGGCGGAAGATTCGAGAATGCGGCGGGTGCGGTTCGATTCGTAAAATTTACCGTTGATTTCGTCCTCGACGCGCGCCAGCTCCCGCTGAGCAAGGACTTTCCGGGCATTAAAAAAATAGGGGCTCTCATCATGCGCCATAATCGGATTATCGCCGGAAGACGACCCATCAAACACGCTGCCAGCTTCGCGCGGCACAGTGATTTGGCGGCGCTTGGAAACGGAAGAACTCGGGGTATTTAAAAGTTTGTTTTTAGTAGCCGCCGATTCAAAGACCCTATCCGGTGCCGAAATTTCGGCGTTCAGAGCGCCGGGACTGCTTAGAGCCAACAATAAAGCTATCGAGGAGATCGATAGAAGGCGCTTCATTGAATTCTCGGTAATTATAATTGAGCAAATACCGGATTACAATAGCTCCGCTCAATTATTTAAAAAAAATCCATTCTTTCGATAAAGCTTATTCAATCTTTATGCCCTGCCCTTCACCCCTCACCCTCTCTCTTTGCTGTAAAATGAACGTAGCCGTCATCCTCAATATCGATTTCTACGGCAATGGGCCGGCAGCAAACTTCGCAATCGACGATATACGACTGCTGCCTGCCTCCTGTCGCGTCTACGCGAAGCGAGCCCGGCGCCATACAATAAGGGCAATTGTATTCGCAGTCCTCTTCCGGCCCGCTCACAAAGCGTATTCCTTTTCGAGGATAGCAGCCATCGCCTCACCCATGCGGCGATAACCTGCAACGTCCGGATGCAAACCATCGGGGGTTCCGATAAGCTTACCGGGATAGACGGGATCGTTCAGGAGCTCATACGTATCGCAGATCAGAAAATTCCTGTTCAGCGCGGCTCCGCGGATCCGCTGGTTGAGAGCCATCATTTGGTGGCGCACGGGCTTCGTTGAGGTATTGTACGGCAGGACTGTGCAGGCCATGACCCTTATTTTGCGAGCCTCCGCCATCTCGTAGATCTTATTGAGCTCGCCGAGGATCTGGTCGGCGGATCGCCCCTGATATAGATCGTTCACGCCGGCAAGCACGATGACGACGTCCGGGCTGAAGAGAGTCAGGTCCTTCTGAAAACGGGCAGCGATCTCATCGGTCCGCTCGCCATTGACGCCGCGGTTAAGCACTGTCCATTCCGGGCGCTTCGATCGGATCCAGTGAGCGTACTGGCTCTCGGAATTTCCTTCGCCCTCGGGAGGCGCTTCGACAGGAGATCTGAAGCCAGGCGTCCCGGCCGTCGTCGAGTCGCCGAGCGCGAGCACGGTGATGGGTTTGACCGTAGTTTTGGCGGGTACGGGGATTTCGGGGGCGCGCCCCGGGGGTTCCGGCGAGCATCCCCCGATCAGAACCATTGCCGCCGTAAGCGCTGCGGCGGCCGTCGTCTTACGCATCATCCCCTGCCTTTCATTTTCCCGAACGCAGCCGCTGCGGCCAATACTGTGTGATTCAGTTTTGGCGCAAGACGCCTGCATGAAGCGAGAAAATCATGATCC
>CAZJAX010000143.1:0-3254 GCA_964543965.1 uncultured Planctomycetia bacterium | reverse complement strand
CACATTTTCTATTCAATTTATATCTTCTTTGTGATCTCTTTTTTGTTTGTCTGGTTTTATCGGTTGAGCCGCTTGCGGATCTCGGCGGGCGAACCCCTCTGGAGGCCGCCAAGACGCCGGTAATGGACGAGCTGGCCAAGAAGGGCCGCGTGCAGACGGCATCCTTCGTGCCGCCGACTCTCGAGGCCTCCCCGGAGATCGCCTGCCTCTCCATCCTCGGCTACGACCCGATGGAGGTTTACACGGGGCTGGCGCCTCTGGAGTCTCAAGCCTTCGGCGTGGAGCTTGACGACCGTGATGTCATTTTCCGCGCGGATCTCGTAACGCTCTTAGATGATGTCCTGATGGATCCGTCGTCCGGGAAGATATCTGACCGCGAGGCCGGGATCCTCTTGGCGGACATGGCGGCGAAATTTCCGGGAGGCAAGTTCAGGTTTGTCCGGGGCAAGGGTTATAAAAATTATTTGATCGTGCGCGATCCGGAGCTTCTCGACGCTTTAGATGAGCTCGACTGCGCCGCACCTTCGCGCTGTATCGGGCAGAGCGCTTCGAAATTTCAGCCGAAAGGCCCCGGCAGCGATACGGTCAACGCTCTTGTGCGCGAAGCGAGCGCTTTTCTTGAGAACCACGAGATCAACCGAGTTCGCATAGACCTCGGAGAAAACCCGGCCAACCGCCTGTGGCTCTGGGGGCAGGGGAAGAAGCCCAAGCTCGTCCTGTTCGAGAAGCGCACCGGATTGAAAGGTGTTTTTTACGGCACGGCGGATGCGGCCCGAGGCACGGCGCTCAGCGCCGGACTCGCGCCTCTTAAAAGCACCGAGTCGGTCGCCAAAGACGCGGATTTTATTTTCCTCTATTTCGGGTGCGGCACGGAGTCGAAATCGCAGATGGATCTGAAGTCCAAGATTAAGCGCATCGAAGAGTTTGATGTGTTTGTGGGAAGCGCGCTCAAGGTATACGAAGGCGTGGCCGACCTTAGGGTGTGCGTGACCGGAGAACTCTCGGAGTCCATGTCGCTCAAGGCCAATACCCACACGCCGGTACCGATCGTCGTGAGCGGGGCGGGCGTCTCGGCAGAAAAGAATACGGCGTTCAGCGAAAAAGTCTGCGCGGCGGTAGAATCCCTGCCGGAAAAAGGGTATGAATTTTTAACGGCATTTCTTAATATTAAAAAATCGTAGAACGGGAGAGAGAAGATGAGTTTGATAGTCCAGAAATTCGGAGGATCGAGCGTGGCGGACCCGGAGCGCATCAAGCGGGTCGCCGAAAGGGTGGCCGGCTACAAAAAGCGCGGGCACTCGCTGGTCGTCGTCGTGAGCGCGCTCGGCGATACCACGGATGACCTTCTGACGCTGGCAGACAAGATCTCGAAGAACCCTTCGCGGCGCGAACTTGATATGCTGCTTTCCACCGGCGAGCAGATCTCGGTGGCGCTCCTGGCGATGGCGCTTCACGAGCTCGGCTGCGGCGCGATATCTTTAACCGGCTACCAAGTCGGCATCCGCACCGATTCGACGCACACGAAGGCGCGCATCATCGATATCTCGTCCAAGAGGATCGTCGATGAGCTCAAAAAGAAGAACGTCGTCATCGTCGCCGGTTTCCAGGGAAGCAATCAGAACGCCGACATTACGACGCTCGGGCGCGGCGGAAGCGACCTCACGGCTGTCGCACTCGCCAAATCGCTTGGGGCAGATACCTGCGAGATCTATACGGACGTCGACGGCATCTACACGACAGACCCTCGGCTCGTGCGCGACGCGCAGAAGATCGGACGCATCAGTTACGAAGAAATGCTGGAACTGGCCTCGTCCGGAGCGCAGGTCATGCAGTCGCGCTCCATCGAGGTCGCCGGCAAATACAACATACCGCTGCATGTGCGCAGCAGTTTTTCAGCCAACGAAGGGACTTGGATCGTGAAGGAGGATAAATCGATGGAAGATGTTCTGATACGCGGCGTGTCTGTCAGCAAGAACGAAGCAAAGATCACGGTGAGCGGCGTACCCAATAAGCCGGGCATTGCCGGAAAAATATTCCGCACGCTGGCCGAAAGCGGCATCAACGTGGACGTCATCATCCAGAACATAGGCAAATCCGTATCGACGGATATCTCGTTCACGGTTCCGCGCAGCGAAATGGACGCGGCGCTCGCAAAGCTTAAGAAGGTCGCTGCGGATACGGGTATCGAGGAAGTGACCAAGGACCCCGACATCGCCAAGGTTTCCGTCGTGGGCATCGGCATGCGCAGCCACGCAGGCGTCGCGGCCAAGATGTTCGAGGTGCTGGGCAAGAACAAGATCAACATCGAGATGATTTCCACCAGCGAGATCAAGATATCCTGCGTCGTGAAGCTTAAGGACGCCGACAAGGCGGTCAAGCTTCTTCATGAAGCATTCGAACTGAACAAAAGGAAAAAATGAGCTTGAGCGGCAGGAAGATCCAGATATACGACACGACCCTGAGAGACGGCTCGCAGGGCGAGGGCATCTCTTTTTCCGTCCAGGACAAATTGATGATCGCCCGCCGTCTGGACGAAGCCGGCTTCGACTACATTGAGGGCGGCTGGCCGGGCGCCAACCCCAAGGATGTGCAGTTTTTCGAAGAGGCAAGGAAACTCAAGTTCAAGCACGCGAAGCTCGCAGCTTTCGGCTCGACCATGCGCGCGGGCGGCAAGCCCGAGGACGACCAAGTGCTTAAGGGGCTCTTGGACGCCGAGACCAAAGTCATCACGATCTTCGGTAAGAGCTGGGACCTCCATGTCCGCGAAGTGTTCAAGGTCGAGCTCGACGAGAATATCCGCATGATCTTCGAGTCCGTCAAATATTTGAAATCCAGGGGCCGTGAGGTGGTTTACGACGCTGAGCATTTTTTTGACGGGTATCTGGCCAATCCCGAGTATGCGCTCAAAGCTGTGACGGCTGCGCGCGACGCCGGGGCCTCCGTCATCGTCCTCTGCGAGACCAACGGGGGCAACATGCCTTCGGCCGTGTCGCGCATCGTCGCGGATGTGTACGCCAAGCTCAAACATCCGATCGGCATCCATACGCACAATGATACCGCGATGGGCGTCGCCAATGCGATCGCGGCCGTCGAAGCCGGGGCCGTGCATGTACAGGGCACGATCAACGGCATCGGCGAGCGCTGCGGCAACTGCGACTTGATCCCGGTCATCGCCAATCTCGAGCTGAAATTCGGCATGCGCTGCCTGCCTGAGGGCAGACTCCGCGAACTTACCGAGCTTTCGCGTTTCGTCA
>CAZJAX010000142.1:0-3272 GCA_964543965.1 uncultured Planctomycetia bacterium | reverse complement strand
CTTGGTCTGAATCTGATAAAGCGTGAGCGGGAGCTGTTTGTACGACTGGATCTCGCGCCGCGCCAGGTCCGTGATGATCTCTTCGTGCGTGGGTCCGAGCACATTGAGTTTGCCGTGCCGATCCTTAAAATGGATCATGTCCTCGCCCATGATCTCATAGCGCCCGGTCTCTTTCCAGAGCTCGGCCGGATGCAGCGCCGGCAGAAGAAGCTCGACGCCGCCCGCCGCATCCATCTCCTCACGAACGATCGCTTCGGCTTTTTTCAGCGCCCGCAGTCCGAGCGGCAGGTAAGAATACGTCCCGCTGGCGAGCTTGCGGATGAGACCCGCTCGCAGCATCAGTCGATGGCTCTTTATCTGAGCTTCCTGGGGCGTTTCTTTGAGTGTCGGGACGAGCGTTTGGGTCCAGCGGACGAAGCGGTTGTGTTTCACGGAGTTCCCCTATTTTTTAATGAAGAAATTCTGCGCGTTCTTGAATATAGAAAAACGGTCCAGATCCTGGAACATCACGAAGGCCATCAGCACAAGCAGCGCCGTCAAACCTACCTGCGTCATCTTTTCCTTAACAGAGTCTTTCAGCGGGCCGCCTTTGATCTTTTCGATGAGGATGAAAAGCACGTGCCCCCCGTCCAGCACCGGGATAGGCAGAAGATTGAGCACAAAAAGGCTCACGCTCAGAGAGGCGGTGAATGAAGCCAGCGAAAGCAGACCCATCTGCGCGGCCTTTTCCGTCATGAAAAAGATGCCGATGGGTCCCGTCATGGATTCCTTGAACGGTAAAGCGCCCGTGATCATCATGCCGAGCGAGATAAAAATGGTCGCCGTCATGATCCAGAGCCTTTCGATCGCCAGATACGCTGCCTGAAAAATACCGCTCTTTACGTGGATCATCTCGCTCGAGGGGTAGACGCCCAGCACTGCAGATCTGCGCGTCTTTCCGAATATGTCACGGACCTCCTGGATCTTGGGCGTGACCGCGACCTCGCGGGCCTGCCCGCCGCGCATGACGGTCAGGGTCATCGTCGGCGCCGGATCGGTCTGAAGCTTGAGCAGCAGCTCTTCCCAAAGCTCGACCTTTTGTCCGTCGACGGAGGAGATGCGGTCGCCCTCGGCGAGTCCCGCAGCCTCTGCGGCAGAGCCCTGGACGATCTTACCGACCTTCGTCGTCATGGTAGGCTGACCGACCATGAAAATGATCCAGAAAAGAAGAAAAGCCAGGATCGCGTTCATCAGAGGGCCCGCGAATACGACCGCAAACTTCTGGAGGAGCGATTTAGAATTGAACTCATAGGAGGCGCCCGTCGCATCGTCGGCGCTTTCGCCGGCGAGCTTCACGAATCCGCCCAGCGGCAGAAGCGAAAAGACATACTCGGTTTCCCCCACCTTTTTGCCGAAAAGCACCGGGCCGAAACCGATCGAGAACTTCTCAACGCGGATGCCGACCATACGCGCGACGATGAAATGGCCCCATTCATGCACGACGACGAGCAAACTCAACACTCCTAAAAAAATCAGCAGGCTTGGCATAATCTCAAAGTCTCCTTGGTTGCCCAGTCATGGATCGACCGGATATCGTCAAGCGAAGGTTGATCCACGGTCCGGTGGCTCGATAGCACCTTTTCAATGATCCCGGGAATTTGAATAAAATCGATCTTGTCTTCGAGATACGCTCCGACAGCGGCCTCGTCTGCGGCGCTCAAAACGCATGGCGCGCTGCCGGATTGGCGCGCGGCCGCGTACGCAAGGTCGAGACAGGGAAACTTTTTACGGTCGGGCTTAAAAAAACTCATCTGTGCGATCTCGGTAAAATCAAGCTTGCGCGACGAGGGCACCGGCGCGCGCCCCGGATAAGTGAGCGCATACTGGATCGGCAGCTTCATGTCGGTCACACCGAGCTGCGCAAGCACCGAACCATCGACGAACTCGACCATCGAATGGATCACGGCTTCCGGGTGGATCAGCACCTCGATCTTGTCCACGGGCAGGCGGAACAGCAGAGACGCTTCGATCATCTCGAGACCCTTGTTCATCAGCGTCGCGGAATCCACGGAGATCTTCTTGCCCATCTTCCATTTGGGATGATTGATCACATCCTCTTTCTTCAGGGCGCCGAAACGCGATGCGTCGACCTCGCGCAGAGGCCCGCCGGAACCCGTGAGGATGATCTTATCTAAAAATTCAGCGTCAGATCCCCGGAGGCACTGAAAGATCGCGCTATGTTCGCTGTCCACGGGGATGAGCGAAGCGCTCTTGTTGGAGGCCAGCGCCGCGAGAATCAGATCGCCCGCGATGACAAGGATCTCTTTATTTGCCAGCGCCACCTGCTTGCCGCTTTCGAGCGCATTCATGACCGGCAAAAGCGCGCTGGTGCCGGCCGTCGCCGCCATCAGGATGTCAGCGTTGACGAAGGAGCTGAAGGCCTGCAGACCCTCCTTTTCAGTGAAAACCTTAAGCGATCTTCCAAACTTGCCGGATATCTGAAGTGCCGCGGCCTCGTCTCTCAGGTAAACGGCTTTCGGCGAAAACTCGAGGATCTGCTTCTCAAGCTCAGCGCTCTTGGAGCCGGCCGCAAGACCCGTCACCCGGAATAGGCGTGCATTCTCACGAACGACTTGCAGCGTGTTGAGCCCGATAGATCCGGTCGAACCCAAGACCGTCAAAGTTTTCATGGTTTAGATAAAAAGCGCCAGATGAAAGTAAAAGATAGGAGCCGTGAACAGAATGCTGTCCGTCAGGTCCAGCACCCCGCCGATACCCGGCAAAAGCTTCCCTGAGTCCTTAGTCTCGCAAAAGCGTTTCATCAGCGACTCAGATAGATCGCCGATCTGCCCCACCACGCCGATGAGGCCTCCGAGGATCAGAAGATGAGCGAGACTGAACTTCATCGGCAGGTACGGCCCGATAAGCCAGGATACGAGGACGCTCAAAACCAACCCGCCGAATAGCCCCTCGACGGATTTTTTAGGACTCACATGAGGCATGAGCGCATGACGCCCGAAAAGCGATCCGAATACGTAGGCGCCCACGTCGGCCGCCTTGGTGACCGCGACCAGATATGCGACCCACACGGAGCCCCCGTCGAGAAAACGGAGCTTGATGATAAAGCTGGAAAACCAGCTCACGTAAAGGATGCCGAAGAGCGTCAGGGATATACCGACAAGAGCTTCGGCATTATTCTTACGCGAAAACTGAAGAAGAAATAGGAATAGGCATGCCAGCACCAAAAACAGCACTTCTCCCGATCGGGTCACACCCTGCTCGAGATACACGAC
>CAZJAX010000141.1:1632-3506 GCA_964543965.1 uncultured Planctomycetia bacterium | reverse complement strand
TGTGCATCCCAATGAGTCGAAGGTCATGCTCGCCAAAAAGCTTTCCGAGATCACTCCGGGCAATCTCAACCAGACCATTTTTTCCTCGACCGGCTTTGAAGCCGTCGAGTCCGCGCTGAAGACGGCCGTCATGCACACGAAGAAGACCGGCGTGATCGCGTTTACCGGCGCCTATCACGGTCTTGGCTACGGGACTTTGGGCGTCACGCACCGCGAAGATTTTAAGAAGCCCTTTTTGAAGCAGCTCGGCGCGTTCTCCTATTTCGCTCCGTTCCCGGACGTGCGCACGCACGGGTCCAAGGCCGGCGCCGTCTCGATGAAAGCTGTCGAGTCGATCTACAAGAAGGCGCGCCGCTCCAGGCATCCTGTCGGCGCTATTCTTATCGAGCCGATCCAGGGCCGCGGCGGCATTCACACGGCGCCGCCCGATTTTCTCAAAGCGCTGCGCTCATTCTGCGACCAGGAAAAGATCGTTCTTATTCTCGACGAAGTGTTCACCGGATTCGGCCGCACCGGATCTCTTTTTGCGGTGGAGAAGAGCGGTATCATCCCGGATATTATGTGTCTCGGTAAATCTATGGGCGGCGGCTTTCCTATCTCGGCATGCATCGGCTCGACGCGCGTGATGTATTCTTGGGGAGTTTCGACCGGAGACGCGATCCATACAAGCACTTTTTTGGGAAATCCTTTAGGGTGTTCCGTCGCCAGCGCCGTCATCCAGGAGATCGAGCAGAGTAAGCTGGTCGACCGCTCCAAAGCGATGGGGGATCTCTTTCGTAAGGAGCTTTGGAAGCTTAAGGAAAAATATTCGTTTATCCGCGACGTACGCGGGTCGGGGCTGATGATCGGCGTGGAGTTCGGCCGGCAGGATCTTTTCGGGAAAAAAGGCCTGCGCGAAGTCCCCGAGACGGATAAAGCGCGCGCGTTCATGTCGGAAGCCATGCGTCACGGTATCGTGCTGCTCTCGTCGGGCCCGGATCACAACGTGATATCCATCACGCCGCCCCTCATCATCTCCGAGAAGGAGATACAGCACTCCATCCAGACATTCGACAAGATCCTCAAGAAGCTTCAGGACGCATCCTCCGTCTAAAAATCCCAACATTTTCTTTGAAATCGGGCTGCCGTTATTGGTATACTGAAACATTTGAATGCCGATAAAACGAGAAAAATACGGACTCTTATGAAACATTCAGGTTATCCTGAAAAACAAGGACTTTACGATCCCGCGCTTGAGAAGGACAGTTGCGGCGTCGGCTTTGTCGTCAACATCAAAGGCAAAAAGTCCCATCAGATCGTTCAGGACGCGCTAACGGTTCTCAACAACCTAAGCCACCGCGGAGCTTGCGGCGCCGAGGGAAATACCGGTGACGGCGCCGGCATCCTCATGCAGATCCCGCATCTTTTTTTCAAGACCGCCATGGCCGGGCTCAATGTACAGCTTCCGGAAGCGGGCGAGTATGGTGTCGGCATGATCTTTTTGCCGATGCACTCGGCCGACCGCAAGGCATTCGAAAAAATATTCGAAGGCGTCATCAAGGAAGAGGGGCAGACGCTGCTCGGCTGGCGTTCGGTCCCGACAGACAATATGTCCCTGGGTCCTACGGCAAAAATTTCAGAGCCTTTCGTCCGGCAGGTCTTCATCGGCAAGGATCCGTCGGTCAAGAGCGCTGAAGACTTTGAGCGCAAACTTTACATCATCCGCCGCCGTGCCGAAAACGCGATCCGTTACGCCAATCTCAGAAACTCATCCTTTTTTTACGTCTCGAGCCTTTCATGCCGCACCATCGTCTATAAAGGAATGTTGATGTGCGAGCAGCTCGGCATGTTTTATCCCGAGCTCAACGACGCTGAGGTTCAGAGCGCTTTGGCGC
>CAZJAX010000141.1:0-1622 GCA_964543965.1 uncultured Planctomycetia bacterium | reverse complement strand
CCCGTTTCAGCACCATCACATTCCCGAGCTGGGAGAGGGCGCATCCCAACCGTTACATCGCCCACAACGGCGAGATCAATACGCTGCGCGGCAATGTCAACTGGATGAAAGCGCGTCAAGCGCTCTGCGAATCCGAGTATTTCGGATCGGATATCAAAAAACTCATGCCGGTCATCTGCGAAGACGGCAGCGATTCCGGAATGTTCGACAACTGCCTCGAGTTCCTGGCGCTTTCCGGACGCACGCTTCCTCACTCGGTCATGATGATGATCCCCGAGCCGTGGGGCAACCACGAGTCGATGAGCGCCGAGATGAAGGCGTTCTATGAATTTCACAGCTGTCTGATGGAAGCCTGGGACGGACCCGCTTCCATCGCCTTTACCGACGGCGTGCGCATCGGCGCTATCCTCGACCGCAACGGACTGAGGCCCTCGCGTTACTACGTCACGAAGGACGACCGCATCATCATGGCTTCCGAAGTCGGCGTGCTTGACGTGCCACCGGCTGACGTTGTGCAGAAGGGCCGCCTTCAGCCCGGACGCATGTTCCTTATCGACACCGAGCAGGGGCGCATCATCGCAGACGAGGAGATCAAGCAGGCAGTCGCGCGCGAGCATCCTTATCGGGAATGGCTCGATAAGAATCTGATCTCTCTGGACACCCTGCCCGAACCGCCGCATGTGCACGAGCCGGATCATGAGACAGTGCTGCTGAGGCAGAAAGCTTTCGGTTACACCTTTGAAGACCTCCGCACGATCCTCGCCCCGATGGGTCAGCTCGGCGTGGAGCCGGTGGGTTCTATGGGCACGGACACGCCGCTTGCGGTTCTTTCAGACAAGCCCTACCTTCTTTACAATTATTTCAAACAGCTTTTTGCACAGGTGACCAACCCGCCGATCGACTGCATCCGGGAAGAGATCATCACTTCTTCCGACGCGATGGTCGGCTCTGAGAGCAACCTGCTCAAGCCCGGACCTCAAAGCTGCCGCCAGATCAAGCTGAAGAACCCGGTGCTGACCAACGAAGAATTCGAAAAACTCCGCCACATCGACTCTCCCGGCTTTAAGTCTGTGACGATCACCATCCTCTATGACGTCAAAGGCGGCGGCAAAGCGCTCGAAGCGGCTCTGGCCGATATTTATAAAAAAGCCGACGAAGCGATCAAGCAAGGCGTCAACATCCTCATTCTTTCTGACCGCGGCGTCAACGCAGCTCTCGCGCCTATCCCGGCCCTCCTGGCTATCGCCGGGCTCCATCATCACTTGATCCGGGAAGGTACGCGCACGAAGGTCGGTCTGGTGCTCGAGTCGGGAGAGCCGCGCGAAGTGCATCACTTTGCGGTGCTTTCAGGGTTCGGCGCCAGCGCGGTCAACCCTTACCTGGCCTTCGAGACTCTCGACGACCTGATCCACCAGGGCATCCTCAAAAACATCGACCATAAGACCGCGGTTAAGAATTACGCCAAGGCCGTCGCTAAAAGCGTCATCAAGACGATGTCCAAGATGGGCATCTCGACCATCCAGAGCTATTGCGGCGCGCAGATCTTCGAGGCGGTCGGCTTGAACCGCGCGGTCATCGATAAATATTTCACCTGGACGTCTTCGCGCATCGAAGGTATCGGC
>CAZJAX010000140.1:0-3603 GCA_964543965.1 uncultured Planctomycetia bacterium | reverse complement strand
GCCCGAGCGCATCCATCAGCCGGTCGCGCTGGGCGCCTGCGGTCTTGAAATCGACGGCCTTCTCTGCTTTAACGGAATAAAGAAGATTTTTAATATTGGGATGGCGCAGATAATCGATGCCGTATCTGTCCGCCATGGACGAGATGGTCTTCCAGCGCTCGCTGAACTTCAGGGTGCCGTTGTTTACGAGGATGCCGTTGCGTTCAAGCTCCCGCAGCTCCGGAGAATAGATAGCGTCCTCGAAGCTGCCGAGAGGCTCTTTGAGTTTTTCGATTCTTGAAAAATATTCCTTCTTATTTTTTAGGCATTCCTTGAAGGCGCTAAGATTTTCCTCATAAAGCTTCTGGTCGTCCATGCCATAGACCGCAATTTTTTCATCGTTCATCGCCGAAAAGAACTCTCCGGCCGACAACCTCCCCTCCTTCATCAGATAATTTGCCGTGTTTCTTTTCATCTCCGCGTCCGGCAGAGCGGCCAGGAGCGACGTGTCGATGTAGCCTGAGGATCCCTCGATACCTATGGTCTTTACGCTGTAGTTGGCTACGAGGTTCTCGAGGATGTGAGTGATAGACTCCTGCGCGCTGAAATTGTCGTGCATGTCTTTGACGTTGATGATGACTTCGGGATTCTTAAGCGCAGCGGTCTCTTTGACGATGCCGATATTCTGAGGAAGGGAAAAGGATTTAGGCTTCAGATCATTTTTCTGGTTCAGATCGATCTGCGCGAAACTTAGATCCTGAAGTAAAAAGCAGGCTAGCACCGCAGCGGCAGTGCCGCGGCGCATAAGACTATGGCGCGAACGCATGAGTCGGCTTTTCATGGATTAATTTATTAATAAGACATAGTTAAAGATTAATGTATGTCTATCAATAGACACTTTTCCTTATCGTATGATTGAAGGTGGTCAGATGGATATAGTATGCCATAGAAGTATGGCAAATAAAAGGAATGGAATGATAAATATACTTAGTTTTACATAAAATAACTAAGTATTTATTCTATTATTATCCAATCAAAAATAGCTTTTAGTAGTGAATATCTTCTGTCTTGGTATCTTCGAAGATATCATCGATGGTCGCACCCGCGCGGTCGGAGGCGTCTGAGCTAACAGCCAGCACCATGCGCGCACCGCCGTTACCGGCTGCATCGGTGAGACCCTGGTTGGCCAGGAACGCCGGAAGTATCTGGGAAAGAGCCCCGCTGACGCTGCGGCTCTTGATGATGATGGCCCGGCTGCCGATCACGGCGGTCAGGTTCCTCATGGAATCGGCATTGTTGGTGACAAATCTCACATTGCGCGCGATGTCGATCTGCTGGGTCTCAAGACTCGTCTTGAGATCGTTCAATTCATCCCCCTGGAAATCGACGACTTGGATCACCTTGATCGGCAGCGTGAATCCGCTCAAGTTAGCGACGTGGCGCTGAAGCCGTTCCATCCGCTCCGCATACTGCTGCCCCATCGGCTTTCCTTGAGCGTCTGTAAGATTGGTATCGATGACGATGAAAAGCGGGGTCAGACCGGTGTCCCCTGCCGCTTCGCGGATGGCTCCCAGCTGCTGCACGGTTTTGATGACCGCTTGACGGTGAAGACCGGCGTCCTGATGACCCGCGGCAATATGCGTCTCGAGATTCTGGGCGAGATGAGACAGGGCGGACTGCGTCAGCGCGGAGCGGAATTGTGTCGAGAGAGCGTTTTCCTGGCCCAGCTTGCCGGAACGGGCCAAAAGGATCAATGCGTCGAGCGTGATCGCCGCAGATTCCGCCACTCCGAACGCTTTCTCGATCGCCGCAAGCGCCGCCGCCGTTTCGGGCAAGATCAGGAGAGCTTGAGCGGTGGATTCGCCCGCGCGTGCCAGAAGAACCCTCTGCACCGTGCCGTCGGCGCTGAGAACGAGGGTGATCGAGGCGATGCCTGCGGAAGGCGCTGTCACGATGATCGAAGAAGTGCCGTCGGCATTCACGATCGCATCGATCTGGGCTTTGCCGCCGAGCGAGAGAGCGGCTGCGGCCGCGGCTGCGACAATAGCTTCAAGAGCCCGACCACGCAGAGCGGCTCCGGCTTTGACCTGGATTACGGGCAGAATTTCAAAAGTGGCGATCGTGCCATCGGTATTTCTGCGGCCGACTACGGTGATAGCCAGATTTTTAGAGGCATCGAGCTTGAAGGACACGATAAGGCCGCTTCCGGCGATCACGAACGTCTGCTGTAAATTAGAGCCGCGCAGCTTACTGTCAGAGAGAAATTTTTGAACGGCCTCGTTGAAATCGCCGATATCCGTGATATTGGCTAAAAGAGCGGCAGTAAGGCCCGCAGCGCCGGCGCGGGGCGCAATCGCCGTCGGCGTCTGCGTGAGCAGAGAGCCTGTCAGGTTGGCGATCGGATTCAATTCGGTGCGGCCCAGAGATCCGGCCAACGATTGGACAACCGCGGCCTGGCTCACATCGGCGGCGGCACGCTCGACCATGGGCGTGAGCGCCGCGTCTGAGAACCCTTCGGCCGCAACCACGGCCGACGCGGTACCGCGCAGAGCGTTTACGGACTTTAGCTGCTTGTCGGCTGTGATCACCGAAACAAGGACGGTGCCGTCGGCGAGAGTAACACGTATCGCCTGACCCAAAGCGGCGAAACTGCGGGCGGCCTTCACGAATGATTCGTGGCTAAAAACCTTATCGTTGAGAGCAGCGGCTGCCTTGAGAAGCTGCTCGGCCAGAGGCATTGTTTCAGCGTTTAAGACGCCGAACCCAGGCAGATCGATCGACACCCCGGACGCAGTCATGATGCCTGTGAGAACAAGATTGGAGTCGGCGTCAAACGAGACTGTCAGACGATCAGCGCTCGTGATGGACAAACCGCGGATGCCGCCGGCAGCACGAGCCGAGGCTGTCACCGCGGCGATACCTGAGGCCGTACGGATATCTCCCTTGACCACGCCATTGAAGACCGCTTCGGCCTTGCGGACGGCATCGGTTTCAGAGCCCGCCTCGAGAGATAGAGTAGCGGCTGCGATCGGCGCTTCGGCGTTCGCAGAGAGCGGTTTAGCGGTGCCGGCAGAGGAAACCTTGAACACCTTGAGCGACACCGACGTCAATTTCTTATCCGACGATATCGTGGATGTGAATACCGTTCCGTCGGCCGTCGTGACGCTGATGCCCTGCCCGCGCAGCGCGAAAACCTGGGCGGTTGGAACGAAGGATTCGCCGTCTACGATCAGAGATTTCACTTCCGAAGCTATCTGCGCCAGCCTGTCGATGGCGACGATGTTTTCAGCAGAGACGAAAAGCGGCTCCGACAACTCAAGCGCCTGTCCGGCGGCTGTGATGACCGCGGATACGCTCATCCGCGCATCTTTGCCGAGGCTTAGCACAAAACGGTCGGAACGGGAGACGCGGATGTCGAGCGAAACCGCCCCTTGAAACGCTTTGGGCGCGGCTTCAAGAACGGCGGCGCCTTCGTTATCGCGGATATTCACCGTAGCTGAATTCAGCGCCAGCGTCTGTATTTTTTCCAGGGTCTTGGATATTTCCAGGGTGGTCGTCTTGGGATTCAGCTTCACGACGGCCTCACCTGTGCCTGAAGCGCCGGTGTATGTCAATGTGTTGGTG
>CAZJAX010000139.1:0-3621 GCA_964543965.1 uncultured Planctomycetia bacterium | reverse complement strand
ACTCGCGAGATACCGAAAAAAATTACCCTTGAGGTCCTTGTCGGGACCCGGAAAATGGTCCGCATCAACAAAATTAAACAAATTGAACCTATTTCTTGCAAAAAAACGGAGCTTTCCCGCCAGCTCATCCAGCTCATCCAGATCAAGATAGAGCATAAATAACCTTTGGGACAGTTTATATTTTTTAGGCGAAAAACGCGCGTGAAATATCACGCATTCGTACAGACAGGAATTCATATGAAGACCTTTCTTCCAAGAAGCGCTTCGGCAGCCGCCATCCCTGAACTAAAAGCATCTTCGTGAAAACCATACTTGAAATAGCTTCCGCAGAAATAAACAGGTCCGGCGCTATTAAGCTCGGCAAGCCTTGCTTGAGCTGCAACCGCCTGGAGATCATAGACTGGGTGTTCATACTCCGCCCGCCACATCACCCGATCAGGGTCAATGCCCCCAGGATCATTGATTGATACGAAGTAATTATGCTTTCTCGATACCTTCTGCAGGCTGTTCATCCAGTAAATGACGCTCGGCGTCCCATCCCTCTCCACACGATAGTTCCAGGAGGACCAGGCAAGGCGCCGCTCAGGCATGACACGCTCGTCCGTGTGCAGACAGGCATGATTTTTCTGGTAGCGGAAGCGGCTCAGCAAGGAAGCCTCCAGCTCCGTCGGAGAGCCGAGCAAGGTCAGAGCCTCATCAGCGTGAGCCGCTATGATCACTTTATCAAAAACATCCTCTCCCCCCAAAGAATCCTTGATCCTTACTCCGTGAGCGATGCGCGTGACAAGGCGGGCCGCCAGCCCGAGACGCACGCTTTGCGGAAATAAGGCCAAAACCTTGTCACGGTACACACGGCTCCCGCCCACGACGGTTTTCCACTGATGGTGGGTTGTGAGGCCAAGAAGACCATGGTTCTTGAAAAAGCGAACCAGGGTCACGGCTGGAAAACGCATCATCTTGTCCGGACTCGTTGACCAAATGGCCCCGCTCATCGGAAGAAGATATTTTTCAAGAAGACCGCCGCCCCAGCCCTTTTCTTTCACATAATCGGAAATACTCTGACTCTGGCATCGAGGATCTGTGAGGATCTCCGGCGAATGCTTATTGAACTGGTTTATACTAGACAACAGCTTCCAGAAAGAAGGCCTCATCAGGTTCGTTTTCTGAGCAAAGAGACCCCGGATCCCTGTCCCGCAATACTCCAAACCCGTCGGACGATGCTGAACGCTAAAGGACATCGAGGTGTCCATGGCCGGCACCTGGAGCGCTTTGAAAAAATTCACGAGGTTTGGATAAGTTACATCATTGTAGACCATGAAACCGGTATCGATGTAAACATCGCGCCCCTCCTCATCGATGCAGACGGTGTTCGTGTGTCCGCCGGGCCTTGATTCCTTCTCATACAAAACGATATCGCAGCCGTCTTTTAAAAAATACGCCGCGGCCATACCGGCGATCCCCGTTCCGATGACAGCTACTCGCGGTCGGCTCATTTTTTAAGGAAAAGATAGTGACTTACCATCCACTCGCCGCCCTTCTTGAATCCAAAAAGCTCTTCGCAGGCCATAAAGAAGACCCGCCAGTAATTCCACCATTTCTTGGCATCCGCAGCGTACACCGATTCAAAGATCGGCATGATAAGCCCCTTGTTTCTATCCATGCGATCGAGCCATGCGCGGCAAGTCTTCTTGTAATGAATACCGGGAACGCTCCAGTGAGCGGCGGCCGAAAAATGATCTTGAAAGCTCATAAGCAGATCATCGCTAGGCATCGTGCCCCCTGTAAAAAAATACCGGGCTATCCAGTCATCGGGATCCTCTTGCTCATAAAAATAGGCATACTTGCGGTGAGAAAACACATGAACGAACATCTTTCCGCCGGGCACCAGAAACTCCGCGATCTTTTCGAAAAGCTTAGAATAGTTCCTCATATGCTCGAACATCTCCACAGAAACCGTGCGATCAAACTCCCGGGACAGCTGAAGACGGCTCATCTCCTCCGTGATCACCGTGAGATTTTTTAAACCGCGCTGAGAGGCGCGCTGATCGATGTATTTTTTTTGTGAGTGCGAGTTTGAAACGGCAGTGATGCGGCTTTTGGGGAAACGGGCGGCCATGAAAAGCGACAGGGAGCCCCAGCCGCAGCCGAGCTCAAGGATGCGGTGGCCGTCTTGGATATCCGCCCTCTCAACGGTCAGGCGCAGCATATCCTCTTCGGAGCGGTCGATCTCTGTGACCCCCTCAGCCCAAAAACCCGAGCTATACTTAAGGCGGCTCCCCAAAACGCGCTCAAAAAAAGCTGATGGCAGCTCGTAGTGCTGCCTGTTGGCATCATCGGTATTTATCGAGATGGGGCTTGCCGAGAGCCTGGCAAGAAACTCCAGCCTCCGCCGCCTCTCCGCTTCAGGACCGCCGGCCGACTCCAAGCGAAGCTTTTTTGAGAGACGGGACCGTATCCCCGCCCGGATCAGTTTGTCCGGCAAAAGACCCTTTTCCAGCAGCATAAGAGAAAGGCTCATCAGGGCTTTTTCTTAAACCAGGGTATCAGAGGCGAAGTCGTGCGCTGATATACGCGGTAACTCTCCCCCTTCGAAAGAAGGGATTGCTGCTCGGCGGGAGGCAGCCCGCTGATCTTCACGATAAAAAAGATCATAAGCGCCGGGCTCAGCAGAGCCCAATATCCTCCGGGCGAATCCAGAGCGAAAATAAAATAGCTGACCCATATAAGACATTCAAAAAAATAGTTGGGATGACGGGAATAGTTCCACAGACCCGCTTCGCATACTTTGCTGCGATTGGCCGGATCGGACTTGAAGCGGGTCAGCTGGCGATCTGCAAGGGATTCACCGAGAAATGCCGCGATCCATAGGAACAGCCCAGCATAATGCGCGGGCTCAAAGCCCGGGCTCGGGTCAAATGAGACGATCCAGAAAGGCGCCGAAAGAACAGCGGCCAAAGCTCCTTGGAAAAAAAACACAAACAGGAAGAATGTGTCTGCCTTATCGCCCTGCGCCTGCCGCCATTTATTATAACGCGCATCCTCTTTGGACTCTCTGATGAAGCGCCGCGTAAGATGACGCAGCAGCCGCAGGGCCCACAAAAAAACCATCAGAAACATCGCCGATCTCTTCAGCGGGTCTCCTGTCGCTGTCCCGTAACAAAACAAAGCCATCAGAAAAATCGAGATAGTCCAGCCGAGGTCAACGATCCCCGCATTCCGGGTCCTCCTTTGGACTGACCACAGACACGCCATCAAGAGAAATACGGCGCATACGCCCATTCCCATTCCGGCGATCACAGAGATCTGCGGCTTTCCGGCAAGGCCAAACGGATTATGCGGCACGCGCTGAGCAGACGAAGAAGCGGATAGGTGGGGTCTATCTCGAACCAGCGGTGGGCGAAATTGGGCTGCCGTGTATCGTGATGGTGGTTATTCTGCATCAATTCGCCCATCGTAAAAAAATCAGCAAAGAAGGAGTTTTTGGACTGGTCGTGATTCTCGTGATTGGCATAACCGTACATATGCCCGCACCAATTCACGATCGCCCCGTGTATGGGACCCATAAAAATATGGACAGGCAATAAAAGATACTGCCACCATGCCGTTGCAAAGTATGCGTAG
>CAZJAX010000138.1:0-3747 GCA_964543965.1 uncultured Planctomycetia bacterium | reverse complement strand
GCGGGCTTCGCTTTGACAAATTCATCGAGGACGGCGTTACGTGCTTGGCGGCTGACGGGCTTTCTCCGCAACGGCTTGCAGAAAAGATCAAATATTTCGCCGAAGCTGATAGACTGAAGAGGATGGGCGGGGCGCTTTATGACCGTTTCAAGCGTTTTGTCAATTTTGACCGCGACGAGAAAAATGTAAGAATTTTTATGGAAAAATTGAAATGAAGATCGCTGTTTTTCATAATCTGCCGACCGGCGGCGCGCTTCGCATGCTAAGGGACAAGATCAAGCTTTTCAGGCAGATGTCGCATACGGTCAGCCTTTATGATTTCTCGACTGCAGACAGAAGGCTTTTTTCGCCTGTGGACTCGGCCAACGACGTCACCGTCGAGCCGCTTGACTTCAAGGGCGCCGGACGATTTTTGCGCTACTGGCATGCGAGCCGGCGTCTGGCGGCAAAGATCGACGCCTCTGATGCGGACCGCGTATGGGTGGAAAAATGCCGTTTTGCAGGCTCTCCGTGGATCCTCCAGCACCTTAAGAAACCATCCATATACTACATGCAGGAACCTCTGCGCATCCGGGCTTATGAGGCGCTGGCCGGGGCGCCGGGCAGCGGAGTGTCGCTTCAAGCGCCGCCTCCCTTATCCGCGGCGGAAGTTCTGAGGAAGGCCTTCAAGGCTCCCGCCCACTATCTGATCAAGTCTCAAGATCGTAAAAGTTTTTCCAGCGCATCGAAGGTCTTTACTAATTCAAGATTCAGCGCCGAGTGGTCCCGCCGGATCTACGGCACTGAACCGCGCGTGCTCTATCAGGGTGTGGATACCGATTTTTTTACGCCGGAACTGTCCGAATCGGAGCATTTCGTGCTGTCCGTGGGGCGCATCGACGACGTGAAGGGCCACTTTTTCCTGATCGACGTGCTGTCGGGTGTGACGGCTTCGATCCGGCCTGCGCTTTATATCGTCGCGGACAGCGTGGATGCCGTCATGGAGGAGCGTCTGCGCCTTGCGGCGCAGCGGAAGAATGTTCCGCTTCTCATCCATGTGCGAATTCCCGATGAAACCCTTAAGGGTTTATACCGACGCTGCCGCCTGGTTTTGTGCGCAGCCCGTAACGAGCCTTTCGGGTTGGTGCCGCTCGAGGCGATGGCGTGCGCCGCGCCCGTGATCGCGGCGCGAGAGGGAGGTTTTTTGGAAACAGTTGCAGACGGTAAGACCGGCAGGCTTTTGGAAAGAAATGCATCTGCCTGGACCCGTGAGATCGAAGTACTTTTGAGGGATGACCGCTTAAGAGAGCAGTACGGTAAGGCCGGAAGGGCCGAGGCAGAGTCTCGATGGGGAATGGATATATTTCGCCAGAGATTGGAAGAGAGTTTAGTATAATACGTCTATGACAGATACAAACCGGGCGCCGCAGGATATGGTTTTGAAGAGCGCAACGAACGACCAGGCAGGATGTCTGCATCGCCGCAAATACTTGGATGCGGACCTTGAGCTGATCGAGAAGCATGCGCGCGTCGATGCGCTTCCCGAGGTCGATGGCCTCAAGGGTTTGCGCCGCCGCGCGGCCCGCATGACCGCGAGCCTGGTGCTATATTTGACCCGTTTTTTTGCGCGGCCGCAGACTCAAGTCAACCTCTCGTCTCTGAACGCGTTCCGTCACGCGCTTGATCTGTTTTCTGACGCCGATGCCGCCTTGAGGAATATGGAGAGAAAAGTCCAGGGCGTAAAGTCGGACATGCTGTCGCTTGAATACCGGCTCAACGCGGTTTTAGACAATAAGCCTCAGTCCGGCGCGGCCGCAGCTGCCCATGCGCCATCGGAGCTCCCGCATTCGCTCGACGCGCTTTACCTGGCGTTTGAAAACGAATTTCGCGGCCGCCGTGAAGATGTCAAAAAAAAGCTCATGGCCTACACGCCCTACGTTCAGGCTGCGGCCCGCGAAGCTTCGGGTCCTGCTCTCGACATTGGCTGCGGCCGGGGAGAGTGGCTTGAGCTCATGCGGGCCCAAGGGCTTGCCGCGCGCGGCATCGATTCCAACCGGCTTCAGCTGGAAGAGTGCCGCAAGCTGAAGCTCGATGTCGAGGAGGCTGACTGGTTCGAGTATCTGGCGAAAGTCCCGGCGTCCAGCCTTTCGCTGGTGACCGGTTTTCACGTCATCGAGCACATCTCCTTTTATCCTCTGGTGCGCCTGCTCGACGAGATACACCGTGTGCTGGCACCGGGAGGAATGGTCATATTTGAGACGCCCAACCCTGAAAACACGGATGTCGGCTCATGTCTTTTCTATACGGACCCGACTCACCAGAAACCCCTATTTCCTCCGACGATCCGCTTTTTGGCCGAACAGAGAGGGTATATCAACATCGAGATCCTTAGGCTGAATCCTGAAAGCGCTTCTGTGCCCTCAGATCTTCCCGCAGAACACGAGCTGGCATCGCGCCTCAACCCTGTGTTTGAGCTTCTGCGCAGCCGCTTCGCCGGAGGACGCGACTTTTCTATGATTGCCCGCAAACCCCGATGAGAAGAGCCGGCCGCTTATCCCGCGCAGCGCTCCTGCCGACTCCCGGCGACCCGTTCCTGGTCGGTCTATGGCTTAAAAGCTTTGAAAATATATGGAGTCGAGAGGTCGACAAACTTTATGTCCATGTTAATTCCTACCTGGACGCAGAAACTGTCGGCGCTCTGCTTGAGCGCTTAAAGAGCCATCCAAAGGTCGTGGTGCTGTACGACGACTGCATGGTCGACCACGGTAATTCTATGGCGCGCTTGACTCGGGAGTGCGCCGAAGACCTGGTGATGTTCATTGAGGACGACGCATTCATCCTGAAAAAGGGCGCTGTCGATTCCTGTTTTCGGCAGATCGAGGATGGGCGCTTTGATCTTCTGGGGTCGCCTCGCGGATGCTGCAGCGCAGATCTCTATGACCGCGGAATGAAACTTTTTGGAGAGCCCAAGATAGGTTTTGATTGCGGGCCTAATTTCTGGCCGAACTTTCTGTTTTGCCGCCGCGCAGACCTTTTGCGCACGGACCTTCGCTTCGGAGCCCACACCTTCAAGGAGGGCGACTTCATTCCGGCGCTGGACTATGCGGTCGAAGGATCGTCGGCGCACGGAGATACGTTTGTCTGGGGATCCCTGCAGATGCGCGGGTTGGGGCTTAAATGCGGGCTCATCGAACAGCACAAAGTGCATCCTAATGATTTTGATGAGCATCATCGCCGTGAAAATTGCTTCAGCTCGCACGCGCCATGGTTTCATAGCGGCAACTTGAGCGGTTCCCTCCATTCCTGGCTTCGCGGTCCGGACGGCATGCCGCTCGGCGGCCCGAAATCGAGCTTGGCGGCGGACATGTCGGTCACGCCGGAGGAGGCAAAAGGGCACGGGCTTCAGGATGATTTCGAGCGGAGGGTCACTTATTTGTCCATCGCCTGGGAGTCCGCTGCGGGGGACTATCCATCCCTCGGGGCGTTTGCGCGGCGCTACAAGCAAGCGGTTGATCTCTTCGTTCACCGCTACAACCTGCGTCCTGATATGATAGGGCGCAGGATAAAGATCTACAAAGAGCTCCTTGCGCCCGCTTTACGCGGAAGGGCTCCGTGGTTTTCATTTCCCGCCAGAGTTCTTGTGATACCATCCATGCGGACGAACGCCGTGCGGAGCAGTGCCGGCAAGCCGCTCCGTTTCGTTGACAGCGCTTCGTTAAAAGGCTAATATTGTAGCTCCTAATTTTTTAGACCTTCTAGGGCCTGTAG
>CAZJAX010000137.1:0-3852 GCA_964543965.1 uncultured Planctomycetia bacterium | reverse complement strand
TTGCGGCCTACCGGTGGCTGCATAAGGTCCATCTTCCCGTCGGAAAGGTCTGGCTGTTCGCCTACGGGATCGTTCTGACCTCGGCAAGCGTCTTGCTGGAACGGACGACCCATGTGCATCTCGAGGTTTTGCTTCCGGCCTTCGCTCTCGGATGCGTATTGTTCAATCCGCACGACCCCAACCGGCCGGCCGAACACGCGCACGAACATCAATTTCTCGAGCCTGAGAATGTTTTTGTGCGTGCCGTCGATAAGACGGTCAAGAGCACCTTTATGTTTTTGGTCGGTTTGTCGCTTCCAAAGATCGCCCTCGGCGAGGTCGCTATTCAAACGGTCTTGTGGCATGTACTTTGGATCTCCATCCTGGTCAATTTGGGCAAATGTTTCCCCCTTTTCTTCTATAAGAAGGAAGTCTCTTTTAAGGAGCGGCTGGCTTTATCCGTCGCCATGTTTCCGAGGGGAGAGGTGGGCGGGGGAGTTTTGCTGATCGCGCTCGGCTACGGCCTTTCCGGGCTCCCCGCCACTCTGGCCGGCTTGAGCCTGGCTTTAAATCTGATTTTGATCGGAGTCTTTATTTTGATCGTCAAGCGACTTATCCATAAACCGAATGAGGGGAGGGCTTATGCCGGATAAATTTCAACTCCAAACGCCTGCGGGAGCGCTTCTGAGAGCCTCGGCTTTTAAATCATGAAGATCACTTTAAGACTCACGTTCTTTTTGGTTTTGGTGATTGCCGTAGCGGCGGTCGGCTTTTCGTTTTGGCAGGCGCAGCAGGAGGAAGTCCGCCTCAAAAACGAGCTGGAAAGAAGGGCCGGCGTCATAGCAGACAGCTTAAAAGAATCGATCGAGCCTCTTTTATCAAAGAATTCGCCCGAACAGCTGCAGCGAATCGTCAACAAATTTTCTAACCGCGAAAGGCTTTTGGGCGTGTCGGTTTCGGACCTTCAGGGGAATCTGCTGGCAGTTTCGGCGGATCTGGAGGTCCCCCTAAGAGAGTCCCCGAAAATATTGAAGACAAGTCTCCAAGAGGTGGAGCGCGTCAATTCGGAGTACGGAGAGTTCGTGAAGCTCGGGACTATCCAGGCCCACGTTTATTCCGCGCCGCTTTTGTCGAGCGGTTCGGCGAGTCATGTTCTAACTCTTTTTCATGACCGCACCTACATCACCGAACGTGTTAAGCGGATATGGATCAATAGTTTTTGGCGCGGCCTGATCCAGGCTCTGCTGGTCGCCATCACGACCCTTGTCCTCATTTATTTGAGCGTGATGACTCCGATCAAAATGACGACCGAGTGGATCAGGAAGCTTCGGCGGGGCGAGTCCGTGGAAGAAATCAACCCGAAACACAAGGTTCTCTTGGGCCCCTTGGCCGAAGAAATATCCAAGATGGCCAAGAGCCTTGAGATGGCGCGTATGGCCGCCGAAGAAGAGGCGCGTCTCAGGCAGTCTTCGGAGTCTTTGTGGACGCCCGAAAGACTGAAGGAGTTTGTCCGAGTAAGGCTTGCCAACCGGCCCCTATTCGTCGTTTCAAACCGGGAGCCGTACATGCATTTCAAAAAGGGCAAAGAGATCGAGTGCATCGTGCCGGCCAGCGGACTCGTGACGGCCATCGAACCCGTCTTGAAAGCTTGCGGCGGCACTTGGATCGCCCAAGGCAGCGGCAGCGCGGACAAGGAGATGGTCGATAGTCAGGATAAGATCAAAGTTCCGCCGGAGGAGCCCAAGTATGTTTTGCGCAGGGTGTGGGTGAGCAAGGAAGAAGAAGAGGGTTTTTATTACGGTTTCGCCAATGAGGGTCTGTGGCCTCTTTGCCACATTGCCCACGCGCGGCCTACGTTCAGGGCGACCGATTGGCTGCAGTACGAGGCCGTAAACAAGAGGTTTGCGGAAGCGGTCTTGGAGGAACTGGAAGGAACCCAAGAGCCCTGCGTGCTGATCCAGGACTACCATTTCGCGCTTCTTCCGGCGTTGATCAAAGCCAAAAGGCCTGATGCAAGGGTCGCCATTTTTTGGCACATTCCTTGGCCGAATCCCGAGTCGTTCAGCATTTGCCCGTGGCAGAAAGAACTGATTCAGGGAATGATAGGGGCGGACATTATCGGTTTTCACACGCAGTTTCATTGCAATAATTTCATGGAAACCGTGGACCGGGTGATGGAGTCCCGAATCGACTACGAACACGACACCATTCACAAAGAAGGGCAGACGACGTGGGTGAAACCGTTTCCCATCAGCATTGATTTCGTCGGGGATGTGTCTTCCGTGGCGGCGAAGTCCACTTTAAGCGAGACCATCGAATCTCTTCTGAAAAGACATGAGATTCAGGCTCAGTTCATGGGCGTGGGCGTCGACCGGCTGGATTATACCAAAGGTATCGTGGAGAGATTCAGGAGCGTAGAGAGCTTCTTGGATTCGAATCCGTCATACCAGGGCAAGTTCACGTTCGTGGAGCTTGCGGCGCCCAGCCGTACCGCGATCCCGCGGTATGCCGAGTTCGTCTCCGAGGTCGAGAGGGAGGCGGAAAGGATCAACACCCGCTTCAAGACCCGCAACTGGCGGCCCATTCTTCTTTTGATCAAGCATCACAGCCATCAGGAGATCATGCCTTTTTATAAGACCGCGGACCTCTGCTTGGTGACGTCGCTTCACGACGGAATGAACCTGGTCGCGAAGGAGTTCGTAATGTCGCGCGATGACGGCAAGGGAGTGCTGATCCTGAGCCAATTCACCGGCGCGGCGAGGGAATTGACCGACGCGGTCATCATCAATCCGTATGACGTCATACAAACGGCCGACGCCATCAAGATCGCGTTGGAAATGCCTGTCGATGAGCAGGCAGAAAGAATGAAATCCATGAGAGAGATCATGAAGGAGCGCAATATATTCAAATGGGCCTCGGACCTCGTGGGAGACCTTGCCCGCGTACGGCTCGTAAAATCCTGATGAAGAGCGTGTGGTCTGTATGGCCGAAGCTTCATGGAAAGATCGCAGTGTCAAAGCGTGTACTGCTCATCTTGGATTTTGACGGGACGCTGACGAAGATCGCAAAATCGCCGTCCGCAGTCGTTTTCGAACAGAGATCTCAGGACGTCCTGAGGCGCTTGAGCCGGCTTCCCAAATACAGGATTGCGATCGTAAGCGGCAGATCCTTGTCGAACCTGAAGTCCTATTTCAATCTCAGGAACGTGATCTATGCCGGCAATCACGGACTCGAACTTTCGGCTCCGGGGCTTTTATTGCCGCCACAGGCGGAAAAAGCCAGGAAGATGGCGACGCTCGTGTGGCTCGTGGGTGAAAACCTTACGGAAATATTTTCCTCGGTACCCGGTATTTTGATAGAAGACAAAGGCTACACTTTAAGTCTGCATTACAGGAACCTTTCAAAGAAGCATCTTCCATTTTTTAGACGGGAATTGAGCAATTTTAAAAAAAAGCACGCAAAATGGCCCATTGTCTGGAAGGCGGGCAAAAAAGTGTGGGAAGTAAGGCCTGCGGCCAAATGGGGGAAGGGCCATGTGGCATCCTACCTTTCTAAAAAATTCCATAGTTCATTGCCTGTCGTTATAGGGGATGACGTGACGGACGAGGACATGTTTAAGGCGCTTAGAGGCCGGGGAGTGACCATCCGCGTGGGCCGGTCCAAAAGATCGTTGGCCCAATACCGTCTCGGGTCGCCGCGGGACGTGGTCCGTTTTCTGGAAAGATCGTCCGGGGTATGAACAAATATCCTTACGGTTTTATAGGTAATTGCGTCACTTCGGCCCTGGTATCCAAAGATGCCAGCGTTGATTGGATGTGCATGCCTTACTTCGACTCTCCCTCGGCTTTCGGCAAGCTCCTCGACTCGAAAAAG
>CAZJAX010000136.1:0-3888 GCA_964543965.1 uncultured Planctomycetia bacterium | reverse complement strand
GAAGATCTGCGCCATGCCGACGGCCAAAGACACCGCGCCTCCGGTACGGCCCGCAAGCGACTTCTCCCCGACTTCCGCGGTCAGGCGGTCCAGATGCACAGGCGTAAGATTGAGCGTCTCGAAAACGGCGGGAGACGTGTTGATCGCATAATAATCGGCCGGGCTCATCGACGAGACCGCCAGAAGACAGACGACGGCGACAAGAGCCTCCAACAGCATGCAGCCGTAGCCGATGGGTCGGGCGTGGCACTCATCCGAGATCATTTTCGACGTCGTGCCGCTCGAGACAAGCGCGTGAAACCCCGAGATCGCCCCGCACATGATCGTGATAAAGCAAAAAGGCCACACCTTCCCCGGAACGATAGGCCCGCCTCCGTGGATATACGGCGTCAGCGCCGGAAACTCGAGCCGCGGATTCACGGCGCAGATGCCCGCGACAAGAAGAAAGATCGTGCCGAGCTTCATGAAGGAGCTCAGGTAATCGCGCGGCGCCAGCAGCAGCCAGACCGGCAGCGTCGACGCGAAAAATCCATAGACGCCGATCGCGATGATGATGGCTTTTTTATCGAGAAGGAAGATCTGATTCATCCACGGGATCTCGGGAACGAATTTGCCGAAGATGACGGCGGCAAGAAGGCAGAGGACTCCCGCGATGGAAGCGTTGCGCACGGCCGTGTGAGCGCCGTGATGCCGGACAAATATATAGACGCCCATCACCATCGCGATCGGGATGCTCATGGCGATCGTGAACGCCCCCCACGGGCTTTCCGCCAGCGCGTTGACGAGGACGAAGCCGAGTCCCGCCAGCGCCACGACGACGATAAAGAGGATCGCGATCGCGCAGGCCAGACCCGCGGGTTTGCCGATCTCGTCGCGCGCGATCTCCGCCAGCGACCGGCCCTGCCGGCGCGTCGACGCCACGAGGATCACGAAGTCCTGTACGGCTCCTCCGAGCACGACCCCGACGACGATCCAGAGAAGCCCCGGAAGGAAACCGAACTGCGCAGCCAGTACGGGCCCTATCAGAGGACCCGCGCCCGAGATCGCGGCGAAGTGGTGCCCGAAAAGCATCCACTTCGACATCGGGTAATAATTCTGCCCGTCGTGATGCGTGTGCGCGGGCGTCTTGAGGCTGTGATCCAGGCAAAAAACACGCGCCGCCAGGAACGCGCTGTAATAGCGGTAGCTGATCACGAAGATGCACAGCGTCAACACCATGATGGGAAGTGCAGGCATGCGGATCCCCTTACTTTTTTCCGAAAGAGACGGCGTTGAGCGGCGGGCCGCCGAATACCCTGATCCTGTCGCCGTATTCGAAAGGAACCGCGTGGTGCGCTCCGTCGAGATACAGCACGCCTTCCTGCATCTGCGAGACGACCTCGATGACGGCGCTCTGAGCCAGGACGCCGCCGCGCAGCCGGTAACGGCGGCCGTGCCCCTCAAAAAGCTCGCGCGGGACGTACTGGATCTTCCGCGAGGTCAGCGGGAGCGCCTTACCCCCGGCGGAGTGCGCCGCGCCCGTGGAGCCGCCGGCGGTCGAGATCCATACGCCCGAGCTTCTCTGCGGTTCGGAGGAACGGCCGATTTTGAGGATATAGTGGCTCATCGCTGCGGGACAGGCATGGCTGACGAGAATATCGTTGAGAGGGAAAAAATGGAGCGCTTTGCCGTTCAAGCGGATACAGAGCCGGTTGAGTTTCTTGACATGAAAGCGGCCGCCCAAAAGATCGTCGAGCCTTTTTTTGAAGCTACGGCGGTCGACCTCACAGAAATTTCCCACGCTGTGCTTAGTGTCAGAATTGACGCCGAGGATCATCTGATGATCAAGCCGGTGCGACGCTTCCAGAAAAGACCCGTCGCCGCCGACCGAGATGACGAGGTCGTATTTCTTCGGGTCGAAGAACTCTCCCCGAAAACAGGCATGCGCTGAGATCTTCCGTTCTTTCAGCACCGCCTTCACGTGTTCGAGGGTCTCATAATGGACATCATGAGAGCGGCGGATATGCCGGAGCGCCTTGTCCCCCCGGCGCGCCAGGCGGCGGAGAGGCCGGGTCTGGTACTCGTTGAAATACGTCTGGTATGCGCTCTTTTTGGCGACGATCAGCGCCTTTTGAATGGACATGGAGCTATTCTAGGGTTTTTGAGGACACGCCGCAAGCCTTAGACTTCGGCCGCAGGAGTGACTTCGGCGCGTATCTGCTTGGCGGTCTTTTTGCCTGAAAAAAGCATCCGCACAAAACGCCAGAGCATGCGCAGGATAAAAAACGAGATCAGGATGACCGCGATCACCAGCGCCGCAGCCAGGAACGGATGCTTGATGAAGAACCAGAACACGAAGATAACGGCCGAGTGCTCGGCAAAACTCGTAGCGATGTTGGAAAAGGGCTCGGGCGACGTGTTGACGACCAGGCGCGTGGCAGCTTTGGTGGCGTGCGTGTTAAGCGCGATGGTTCCGGTCATCATCGCCAGCAGCGTCTGGATCACCACGCCGTGCTCGGATCCCGCGAGGAAACCGATCGACATCGCTCCGGCAGGACGGATGAACGTGTGCACCGAGTCCCAGGCTGAGTCGATGAAAGGGATTTTGTCTGCTAAAAACTCGACCGCATAGATCACGACGGCCGCCGCGATGATGATGGGGTTGGTGAATATCTTGTCGTTGCCGGGCAGGTCGATCCATCGGAAACTGCCGCAGATGCCGAGCAGCGCTATCGTCAGATAGATGCTGATGCCGGAAGACCATCCGGCGACAAGGAGGACAAGTTCCTGGCTGAAGGCGTTCATTTCTGAAAACGGCTCATGCGCTGCCCTATGAGAGCGCTTCCGGAGAAACCGCGGTACCGGCTTCGGTCCCCGGAACCGCAGGCGCTTCGTTCTTATGAAGCTTGCGGTTCTTTTTCTCTTCTTTGCGCTTTCTCTTGGTCTCTTCGATCCTTTTCTTATTGCCGCGGTAATTCTGTCTCATAAAATCCTCGTTTTGTCCGTTAATGTCAGGAGTTGATTATAACTCTCTGAAGCCTCAAAAGCCACGCTCTTTCCGCCTGTTTTATGCGGCATCTTTGAACGATCAGCGGGCGTGTGGTATGATGATTTCCATGACTGAAAATAAATCGCAGGTTCCCCCGCGCGTCGAATCCGACAGTATGGGAAAGATCGATGTCCCTTCCGATGTCTACTGGGGAGCGCAGACCCAGAGGTCGCTGCATCATTTCAATATCGGCCGCGACCAGATGCCGCCGGAGCTTGTCCGTGCTTTGGGCATCCTGAAAAAAGCCTGCGCCTCCGTCAACCAGGAGCTCGGCCTGCTTCCGGCCGAAAAAGCCCGACTCATCCTTCAGGCTGCCGATGAAGTCATCGCCGGCAAGCTTGACGCCCACTTCCCGCTGCGCATCTGGCAGACCGGCTCAGGCACGCAGACCAACATGAACGCCAACGAGGTGATCTCTAACCGCGCCATCGAGATCGCCGGCGGCGTCTTAGGCTCCAAAAATCCGATCCATCCCAACGACCACGTCAACATGTCGCAGTCGTCCAACGACGCTTTTCCTACAGCCATGTATATCGCAGCGGCTGACGGCATGAAGAACCGCCTGATCCCTGCGGTACGATCCATCCAAAAAGCGCTCGAAGCCAAGGCTAAGGAATTTACAGGCGTCGTCAAGATCGGCCGTACGCATCTGCAGGACGCGACCCCTCTGACCGTCGGACAGGAGATGTCGGGCTGGGTGAGCCTCCTCTCGCGCGACGCCGACCGCCTCGAGCAGTCGCTCGACGGACTCTACGATCTGGCGATCGGCGGCACCGCCGTCGGCACCGGCCTCAACGCTCCGCCGAAATTCGCCGAAAAAGCCGCCTCCAAGATCGCCGAGCTCACGAAGCTCCCTTTCC
>CAZJAX010000135.1:0-3960 GCA_964543965.1 uncultured Planctomycetia bacterium | reverse complement strand
CCGTTTGGGCATAGCTAACCCTCGTTTTTTAAATGGGTTCTGACAATTCTTTCAATTTATCAAAATTCGGAAAAGATTACAAGGCGAATAGAGGTCAGCGGGCAAGATAAAACGTGAGCTTTGTGTCTCCGTGCTTCTTGATCTTCACCGTCTTAAGACCGTCCACAGCTTCAGGCGGATCCACGGTCTTGTGAGTCTCCAGAACCAGGAGCGCCCCGGGCAAAGCTATCCCCAAGGACGCTATCCTTTCGAGAGCCCGGGTTCCGAGACTGGTCTTATACGGCGGGTCGATAAAAAACAGATCGAACTTTTCACCCGAGCGCCCCAGCGATCCAAGCGCCTCCAACGCATCCGAGCGCATGACAGAGCCTGACTCCTGAAGCCCCAAAAGCGTCATCGTCTTCTCGATCCCATCGGCCTGACGGCGGTCCGATTCGACCCAGACGACTTCCCGGGCGCCGGAAGAAATCGCTTCAAAGCCCATCGCGCCGGTACCGCTAAAAAGATCCAGGACTCGGCGGCCCTCCACCTCCCCTCGCAGCGTATCAAAAATAGACTTTCGCACAAGATCCGTGGTCGGACGCATATTTTCGGCAGGTTTCATCTGGATCAAGCGTCCCTTGAGTCGCCCGGTCAGGATCTTCATATCAGGCCGGCACCGCTGCACGCTCGTTCAAATTGCAGCGCTCCCGAACCATGCGGCGCAGAGCGCTGTTTTTTGCTGACGCAAGCTTCGGGTCGCCGGAAACGATGCGGCGGGCCTCGTTTTTGGCCAGCTCCAAGATCTTGATGTCTTTCACAATGTCTCCGATCCGAAGCTCCGGAAAACCATGCTGGCGTCCCCCGAGGATATCGCCGCCGCCGCGGAGCGCCAGATCCTTTTCGGCGATCTCGAAGCCGCTCTGGGTCTCGGTAAAAGCCTTGAGCCTTTCGGCGGTTTCGTCCGAATCCGAATCCGAAAAGAGCACGCAAAACGACTCCGTACTGCCGCGGCCGACGCGGCCCCGGAGCTGGTGCAGCTGAGCCAGGCCGAATCTTTCGGCGTTTTCTATGATCATGATGTTGGCGTTGGGCACATCGACTCCGACCTCGATGACGACCGTCGAGATCAGCACATCGATCTTTTTGTCGCGAAAGTCCTGCATGATCCTCCTCTTTTCGTCGCTTTTCATTTTTCCGTGCAGCGCAGAGAAGCGGCGATGAGACATCATGCGCGAAAGATCTTCATGAGCCTCGAACACGCTCTTAGCGTCGAACTTGCCTTTGCTTTCAACGGCAGGACAAAGCACGTAACCTTGCCCTCCCCTCTCCACCAAAGCATCCAAAAGCCGGTAAATATCAGTCCGCTTATCATCCTCGACCCAGAAAGTCCGCACGGGCTGGCGGCCCGACGGCAGACCCGCGATCACCGAGATATCAAGATCGCCGTATAATGTCAGCGCCAGCGTGCGGGGGATCGGCGTCGCAGTCATCACCAGGAAGTGGCAAGCGGATGCGCCGCCCTTGGCGGAAAGCGCCGACCGCTGGAATACGCCGAATTTATGCTGTTCGTCGATGACGGCCAGACCCAGTTTTTTAAACCGTACATTTTCTTCGATGAGAGCGTGAGTGCCCACGACGATCTGCGCAGAACCCGAAGCGAGCCTGCCGAGCACAGCCTCCCTGTCTTCGGACGCGAGATTTTGCGCCAAATACGCGCAAGAGATCCCCAGCGGCTCCAAGAGCTGCGAGAGGTTGAGATAAAGCTGCTGTGCCAACACTTCGGTCGGAGCCATCAGCGCACCCTGAAATCCGTTGGCTGCCGTAAACACGAGCGCCGCGGCAGCCACGACCGTCTTCCCGCTTCCCACGTCTCCCTGCACAAGGCGGTTCATCGTCCGGCCGGAAGCCATATCGCCGACGATCTCCCAGACCGCTTTTTCCTGCCCGGGCGTCAGATCAAACTCCAAAGTCTCTAAAAAATTTTTCACATCATCCCTTTTATCCGCATGAGTCATCAGGCGGTTTTCTTTTCTATACTCCGCCTTTTTGACTTCAAGCGCGAGCTGGAGCGCGAAGAACTCGTCGAAAACCAGACGCTTGTACGCCTCCCTTCCGCTGATCTCAGCCGCCGGAAAGTGGATCTCACGGAGAGCCCAGGCCCGGTCACGGAGCCCCAGCCGCGCCCTCGTGGCCGGATCAACCGGATCATGAACAAGATCGGAGTGGTCAGCGATTGCGCGGTACACGAGCTGCCGGATGCCTTTCTGGCTTAAGTCTTCGGTCAGCGGATACACTGGTGTGATCCGTCCCGAGTGGATGGTCTTGGGCGGGATCGCGTCGGGGAAGATCTCGAATTCAGGGTGCGTCATCTGAAGCCGGCTGCCCGCTTTTTCGACCTTTCCGTAAAATATGACCTTGGATTTTGGGGTAAAGATCTTCTGCAGATAGGGCTGGTTGAACCATAGGGCCTGAAGCACGTTCCTCCCCTCTGAAACGACGACGCGGAATATCGTGCGGCCGGTCTTAAGCCTCATGAGCCCGCGGCTGGATATCGTTCCCGCCACGCATTCCTTATCCTCCAGGCTGATCTCACTGATCTTTTTGACCGGCAGGCGATTTTCATAACGCCGCGGGAAATAATAAAAAAGGTCTCCGAGCGCTTCAAGCCCAAGCCTCGCAAGGACTTTCGAGCGCTCAGGGCCGACGCCTTTAAGATACTGCAATGAGGTTTTCAGCGTGATCTTTTGTTCCATGGGGATTTCACTTGCGCGTCGTACGCCTCCCGTGATACATTACTGGCTTCCAAAAACAAGCATTTTCAAGGAGTTCAAGATGTCACGAGTTTGTTATTTTACGGGTAAAAAACCCAAAATGGGCAAGCGTATCGCCCGCCGCGGTATTTCCAAGAAAAAAGGCGGTATCGGTCTTAAAACCACCGGCATCACAGCGCGCCGTTTCAAGCCGAACTTACAGAATGTCAAGATCATCGAGAACGGCACCGTCAAGTGGGTCAAGGTCTCGGCCAATTACCTGAAGACCGGCCGCGTCACCAAAGCTCCCAAGCGTACCTGGAAGCCCGAAGCCGCTTCAGCCTGACCGCCAGTCCTCCAGCTCAAACTGGATCGAAGTAATTCCGTTGAACGTTTTAAGCGCCGGTTGATACACGATATCAACGGCGCTTTTTTCTTTCCCCGTATTCATCCAGCGCTCATAGGCGCGAAAACCGATCACCTCGAAAGTATTCCTTCCGCCGCCGTCCGTCATCCAGCATTGCAGCGTATCCTTGCCCCGTTTCTTCACATCACCGCGCACCTTGAGTTTTTTTGATACAAAAAGCGGTTTGGGATTACCCGGGCCGAACGGTGAGAGCTTTTCCAGATCCCTCAAGAAGGCCGTATCCACACTGCCGGCTTCGATCTCGGCGTCGATAGGAAGGTCGGCGCCCTGCGCCAGCTCTGCCGCGTTAAGATCAGCCTCGTTGATGCGGCGGCGGAAAAGCGCAATGTTCTCAGCTTTGACCGTAAGGCCGCAGGCCTGCGCGTGACCGCCGAAACTGACGAGGAGGTCTTCGTGCGGTAATATCGATTCAAAGATCGAGAAAGAAGGGACCGATCTCCCGGACCCTTTCCCCACGCCGTTCTTAAGCGCGATGACGATGGCGGGTTTGCGGTAGCGTTCGACGAGGCGCGCCGCGATAATGCCGAGCACGCCTTCGTGCCAGCCTTCGCTCTGAAGGACCAGGATCTTCTGTTCGTTTTTGGCGGGATCTAGCTCCACCTGCTCGACCGCTTCTTCAAAAGCCTCCCCCTCCACGCGCTGACGGTCACGATTTCCGTCATCGAGCATGCGGGCCAAATTCTTAGCCTCCAAAGCGCTCTCCGTCGTCAACAGCTTAAAAGCGGTCAGCGGAGACCCCATGCGCCCCGAGGCGTTGATGCGCGGCCCCAAACCAAAAGCGATATCCCGGTAAGTGATGAA
>CAZJAX010000134.1:0-4023 GCA_964543965.1 uncultured Planctomycetia bacterium | reverse complement strand
CTGTCAGATCGACTGCTTGACCGGACTGCTAATTATAGCTTTAGCCATTTTAACTGTCAATACGGTTCGGAGCAGGTCTTAATAAACGGTAATACCCAGCTGCTTCAGCAAGGTGAAGAATGTCGGGAACGAAGTATTGATGCACTCGACGTCGCGTACCTCGTTCTCCCCTTCCGCGATGAGGCCTGCCACGATAAGCGACATCGCCGTCCGGTGGTCTTTGAACGAATCCACGACCGCGCCTTTCAGCGGGGTGGGGCCCTTGATGTAAATGGTGTTTCCTTCGGCGCGGATGTCGGCGCCCATCTTCCCCAGGTTCGTCACCATCGAGTGGATGCGGTCGGTCTCCTTCACGCGAAGCTCATCGGCATCATGGATGACGCTCGTACCCTCAGCCTGAGTGGCCAGCACGCAAAGGATAGGGATCTCGTCGATCAGCGCGGGCAGTTCCTGCTTATGGATCTCGAACGCCCTCAGCCCGTAAGTCGATATCGAAAAATCGCAGACCTGCTCCGGGCCTTCGTCGCGCACGCTCACGCCCTCAAACTGCACGCCCATCCTTTTCAAAACGTCCACGATGCCTGTGCGCGTGGGGTTCCAGAGTACGGATTTGAAAGCGATCTGCGCGCCCGGGACCAGAGCCGCGATCGCCATAAAAAAGGCGGCGCTCGAAATATCGCCCGCGATCTCGAAGCTCGCGGCCGTCAGCGGCATACCGCCCCGGACAGACACCTTGAGACCCTCCTCCGCGATATCGGCGCCGAAAAAACGCATGAACCGCTCGGTGTGATCGCGGGACTTCACCGGCTCGGTCACGCTGGTGACGCCGTCAGCATAGAGACCTGCCAGCAGCAGGGCCGATTTGACCTGCGCGCTGGGAATAGGGAGCACCGCGTCGATGCCCTTGAGGGGCGAGCCGTAGATCTTGAGCGGTGCGAAATTGCCGTCATCGCCGCCTTCGATCCTGGCTCCCATCTGCCTGAGAAGGCCTGTCACGCGCTTCATCGGCCGCGACGACAGCGAAGGATCCCCGGTTAGAAGGCTCTCGAATTTTTGAGCTGCCAAGAGACCTGCCAAAAGCCTCATGGACGTGCCGGAATTGCCGAGGTAGATCTCAGCATTATAGGGTTTAAGCGAATGAAGGCCGCGGCCGTTGATCCTAAGCCGGGTCGGAACATCGGCCGTAATCACCACTCCCATCGCCTCGAACGCCTTGCGCGTGCAAAGGCAGTCTTCGCCCGCCAGCACATTCGTAAAATAAGACGTTCCCTCCGCCAACGACCCGAAAATGATCGCGCGGTGCGAAAGCGATTTGTCCCCGGGAAAAGAGAGCTCGCCCCGGAGCATGCCGGCCTTGCGGATCTTGACGCTTCGAATTTCGTTTTTAAAACTCATCGGAGACTTTCTTCCCGAGCCGCCTTCTCGATCACCTCGGCCATGGCTTCCGGGATAGGACTTTCAAATTTCATCAGTTTACCTGATTTTGGGTGTAAAAACTCGATTTTTGAGGCGTGCAGGCAAAGCCTGTCCCCGGGCTTGCCGGATCCGTAGATCATATCCCCGACGACCGGGTGCCCCAGGTGAAGCATGTGTACGCGTATCTGATGCGTCCTTCCGGTCACGATGCGCACCTCCAAAAGCGTGGAATAACGGAAGCGCCGGACCACGTGATAATACGATTCGGCTTCGCGCGCCTTTTCGTGCCGGGAAACCATCATCTTATGCCGCACTTTCGGGTCATGGCCGATCGGCTCGAGAACGCGGCCTTCTTCAAATTCGATCGCCCCCTTCACAAGAGCGGTGTAAGTTTTGGAAAGGCTGCGCGCGGCGAATTGCGCCTGAAGCGCTTTGTGCGCAGCATTGTTTTTAGCGACCAGGAGAATACCGGACGTCTCCTTATCCAGACGGTGCACGATGCCGGGCCTCTCCTTGCCGCCGAGCGAGGAGAGGCCGCCGCCGCGCCCCAGGAGCGCATGAACAAGCGTCCCCTCTTTGTTGCCTGCGCCGGGATGCACGACCATGCCGGCCGGTTTCTCGACGACAAGAAGCGAATCGTCCTCATAATGGATCTTGACCGAGATGTTCTCGCCCTTCATCTCGAAGGCCGGACGCGGCACGAGATCCGCCTGTATCCGATCGCCCTCCTTGACGAGACCGCGAGGCTTCACCGGCGCTCCGTTCAAGAGGATCTTCTGTTCGTCCAAAGCGGACTTGATCTCTTCACGGGTAAATCGGCCTTCAAGCGTTTTTGCCAGATACGAATCGATGCGCTGGGGAACATAGATGAAAGGGACCGTATGGTCGAGAGAATAGCTCATTTCTTTTTCCTTTGGACAAAAAATAGGAACAGTGAAGCCGCCAAAAGACCCGCGCTCATCCACTGCGGGAGCGTGAGCAGCGCATAGTGAGTGTTGTCGCCTCTGAAGAACTCGATGCAGAAACGCAGGATCGCATACAGCGCCAGATAAAGCCAGAGAACGCTGCCCTCACGGCGTTTTTTCCGGGCATAGAGAAATAAGACCGCTGAAACCGCAAAAAGACCCAGCGCCTCATAAAGCTGTGTCGGGATCTTCGCGTAAGACTCTCCGGGAAAATGGACGCCCAGAAAGGATTCGGTGCGCTTGCCATAGCAGCAGCCGTTAAAAAAGCAGCCGATCCTGCCGATGCCGTGCGCCAGAGCAGCGATAGGAGCAAAAAAATCACAGAGCTTCAGGATCGGCCAACGCCTCCAGAGTGTGTACAGAGTTCCCAAAAGCAGCCCGCCGAAAAGCCCTCCGTACCAGACCAGCCCGCCTTCCTGCAGACGGAAGACAGCCCAAAGATCGTACGAGTAATCATGCCAGTTCTGCCAGATGTACATCGCGCGCGCACCCAGAATACCGAAGATGAAAAGCGCGAATAAGAGATCGGCTGCCGTATTCTTATCGATGCCGTGAGCGTCCGCTCTTTTCTGGGAAAGATAAAGAGAGATAAGCATCGCCGTAGCCACGGAAAATCCGTAGGAGTATACGCTGAATCCGCCAAACTGCAGAAGTACCGGGTGCACGGCTATTTCTTAACCAGACCCATGAAGATCAACGCGACGCCCGCACATACGAACGTGTCCGCCAGATTGAACACCGGCCATACGCGGAGATCTAGGAAATCTACGACGTAGCGGTAAAAAAAACGGTCATACAGATTACCGAGGGCGCCGCCGATGACACGCGTCCAACCCGCCCGGCCGACGAGACGCATACTGTCCCAGCGGCTGATCACGTAGGCAGAGAATAGCAAAGCGGATACGGCGCTTACCGCTATCAGAAATGAGCCTGCGCCCCGAAATAGGCCGAAAGCGGCGCCGGTGTTATTGACGCGCGTCAGATGAAATACGCCCGGAATGACGGCGACGCTCGAGTTTTCGGGCAAGGTATGGAGGATGATGCGCTTGGAGAGCTGATCCGCCAGGAACAGCAGCGAGACCGCCAGAAAAAAAGGAATTTTTTTCAGCACGGGTACGGCCAAAGAGCCGCGGCCTAGCGGCGCTTCTTCGTTTCCTGCTTTTCCTGACAGGGCATGCAAAGCTCGGCGTAAGGAACCACTTTAAGCCTGGCAACCGCGATCTTCTTGTTGCAAAGCTCGCAGGTGCCGTAGGTGCCTTCGTCGATCTTTTCGATCGCCGCGTCAATGCGGTGGACGACCACTTGTTCTTTATCGGCCAAACCGAGAGAAAACTCGCGGTCATAGTTGTCTGTCGCCACGTCCGCCATGTGCAGGCTGTAAGCCGAGAGGTCTCCGGCGGCGTCCCGCTGGGAAGTCTTTAGCGCGTCATCCGCGATGTGTTGAATGCCCTTCTGAAGCTCGGCTTTTTTCTTTAAAAGCAGATCTTTGTAAAGCTTGAGGCTCTTCTTGTCCATGACTAAACTCCTTTTAGCACATCCACGCAACGATGACAAAGTGTCGGATGCTCTTTATGCTTTCCGACGGTATCGCGGTAATTCCAGCAGCGCTCGCATTTATTCCCGCCGGCTCTGACGACCGTGA
>CAZJAX010000133.1:0-4042 GCA_964543965.1 uncultured Planctomycetia bacterium | reverse complement strand
ACTTTCGAAAGCGAGTTGTCCATCACGACGACGCTGGCCGCTTCGCTGGTGATATCACTGTTCTTTCCGATAGCGATGCCGACCGTGGCCGCCATCAGCGCAGGCGCGTCATTGACGCCGTCTCCGACGTAGAGTGTCTTATTTTTATGGGTTTCTTCTTTCACGAGCCGAAGCTTGTCTTCGGGGCTTTGCTGGGCGTAGATCTCGGTGATGCCTACCATTTCGGCCAGGTACCGCACTTCGTTCTCACGATCCCCGGAAATGATCATGGTTCGCTCAAGGCCGTGGCGCGGCGCCAAGTGCCGAATAAATGAACCGCTCTCCGCGCGGGGCGCGTCATGAAATCTGCAGGCAGCCGCAAAAACACCGTCGATCATGATCAGACATTCCAAACCGGGAGCCAGAGGCGGAAGAAATCGCCGCTCGTCCTCCTTCAGAAGCCCGCGGTTGGTGATCTGTACCCGCCTTCCCACGACATCCCCATGGAGACCGCGTCCGGGGACGGCCCGGATCTCGGAAGCTTCGTGGATCGCGAGCTTTCTCTTGTAGACCTCCTTCATCACGGCGCCTGACAAAGGGTGCTTGGAATAGCGCTCGAGGCTCGCCGCCAAGCTAAGCGTCTCATTTTCCGAAAACCCCGGGGCGCAGACGATCTCATAAAATTGCGGTTCGCCATATGTCAGCGTGCCGGTCTTATCGAAAATGGCGGTACGGCATTCATCGATACGTTCAAGCGCGACAGGATTTTTGACGATGATCGCTCTTTTGGCCGCCAGCGAAACCGCGCCCAGGATCGCCACGGGGACCGCGATCAGGAGAGGGCACGGTGTCGCGATGACTAAGACGGCCAAAAAGCGCTTCGGATCTCCGCTGGCGGCCCATGCCGACGCACCGGTAAGAAGCGCCAAAGGAGCGTAAAATGCCCCGAGACGCTCCGCCATACGCCTGAGCCTGGGTTTATTTTTTTCAGACTCGCGCATGACTTCGACGATCTTTGAATAGCGCGAATCGGCCGACCTTTTTGTGGCCCGCACGATCAGCGGCGTTTCCCCGTTGATCGCTCCGGAAATAACGGGAGACCCCGGAGCCTTGTCGATCTGAAAAGGCTCTCCTGTCAGATACGCTTCGTCCATCCAGCCGTGCCCTTCAGTGACCGTCCCATCCACGGGACAAGCTTCATGAGGGTACACTTCGAGCACGTCACCGACAGCGATCTCTTCAAGAGGGATATCGACCAATCCGGATCCTCTCTGGACGTGGGCCGCGGAAGGCAGGCGTTTAGCGAGGGCTTTAAGAAGAAAAGAGGCGCGGCCTACCGCATAGTCTTCCAGGGCGCCGCCGCCGGAAAACATCAAAACGATAATGGAACCGGCCAGGTATTCACCCAGCACAAGAGAAGCAGCGACAGAGATCCCCGCCAAGAGATCCGTGCCCCATTCGCGGCGTAAAAGCCCTCTGACAAGATCCGCGAAAACAGCCGTGCCGCCGATGATCAAGACCGGCAGAAGAATAAGCAGGCGGGATTTTTCAGCAATAGCCGTGAAGAAACCGGACAATAAATAAAGACCTATCAGCAGCGCCGAGATCAGCGCGATGAGTGTATTTTTTCTTTCAGGTTCAGCGAGACGGACCCTCGGCAAACGAATCAACGGCAGATTCCTCCAAACAGCTCTCATCTCCGTGCTTCCGGCTCAAAACGGCCCGGCCGATGATATGCGCGGCCTCTTCGGCGGAAACAAAGTCGGTGTTGATGATGATATCATAGAGGAGCGGGTCGTCGATGTTGCGGTCGAAATATGTTTTCAGATAGTCTTTTCTGCCTTTGTCTTCGGACTTGATAAAATCCGCTGCCTGCTTGGAATTAAACCCATAATACTCCTGAAGATGCCTCAGCCTCCGCGTCATAGATCCCACCAGACGCACATGAAATCCGCCATGAAGTTTTCTCGTGATCACGTTGGCGCCGCGGCCGACGAGGATCGCGTGCCCGAGCTGGGACAGATGGAGGATGGTCCGCGTCGTCTTTTGGACGAGCGTCCACTTTGCCGGATGCAGCCGGAAAAGCTCAGCCAATATGTCATCGATCTCCGAGATCTTGTCTTCGTTCATGAATTCCTGGCATTTTTCCGGAAGATTGTAGGTTTTCAGCACCTCTGCGACCAGATTTTTGTCGAAAACGGTCCAGGCCGGTGCATTTTTTCCGTCGCGCTCATTCAAATAGCGGGCCAAGAGACGCCCGATCGTGATACCGCCGGCGCCGGCCTGCCGGGAGATCGTGACAAAAGGCGCCTTGGCATCCACGGCACGGGATCTGATCCCGCGAAACTGGGCTTCGATGTAGGTCTTGCAAGATCTTAGGGGGTCCTGGATCATGGCTCACCTCCGTAAAACTTACACGTCATGAGTTCTGCTTATTTAGACTTCCTCATCCCTCGATCTTAGATAGGCGACCAGATCCGAGAGCTGCTGCACGGTCATTGTTTCGGTAAGGTCGCCCATGCGGGAGCCCGCGGGATTTTCCTTGTCCCTGAATCCCGGCGCGATCGCATGAGAAGGATCGATGATCGACTGTGCCAGAAAGCGGGACTTATAGCCCGCCTGCTTGAGACCCAGCGCAGGACCCCTTTTCTCGGCAACGACCTTCGCCAGCTCGGCATCGCCCGAGACCGCATGACAATCATTACACCGGAGATCCTGAAATACCTGCCGGCCGCGCTCTTCGTCGCCGTACGGCAGACTCAGCATTTCCACTTCGTCCGCCATAGCTCCGGCGGCAGACCCGCAAAACATCATCGTTGAAAACAGCAGCCTGCCGATCTTATTCAATCTCGGCTCCGTTTCCGAAAGGTTTGAGAAACAGCCTGAAGCTCCGGATGCTCTCAAGACTCATGCTATGAAACGTATCTTCCAAAAGATCATGAAGCGCCCGGCAGGCGTCGACTGTAGTAAAGATACCGAGAAGTTTCCCGTATTCCATCACGATCGCCGACCCCAAATGTCTTTTTGCCATCGTATCAACGACCTCGCGCAGCGGTGTTTCCGGAAGCACGATGTAGGGTTTTTCCGAGCAGACGTCGATGACCAGGACCTGCTTAGGATCGATCGATTCCATGCCTGATGCCAGATTCACTTCACGTTCGCTCAAGATCCCGGCGAGCGTGCCGTCCTTCATCACGGGCAGGTGGCGTATGCCGGACTTCGACATCATGGCCGCCGCGGTCTCCACAGACTCTTTTCCCTGGATCGTCTGCGGCTGAAGCGTCATAAAATCCCGGATAAGCGGTTCTTGGATAGTCATAGCATTTGTCCTATTTAAGGCCCGAAAGCCGGTTTAAAAGACTTTGCTGCTCCTCTTTGATCTCGCGCGGAAGCGAGTCCCCGATCATCTTGAAAAATTCATCCCGGCTTCTCACTTCTTCCTTCCAATCCGCGGAAGAAAGACTCAAAAGATCCGATGCGAGCTTCTCGACCGTCAATCCGGTGCCCCGAAGATCGATGTCGGCGGGGTCAGGCATATAACCGATCGGCGTCTCGACCGCACCGACCTTCCCGGCCGCCCGGTCGATGATCCAGCGGAGCACGCGGAGGTTATCTCCGAACCCGGGCCATACGATCTTGCCGGCTGCATCCTTACGGAACCAGTTCACATGGAATATTTTAGGCGGCCTTTTTATCCATTTCTCCATCCCGAGCCAATGGCGGAAATAATCCCCGATGTTGTAGCCGCAGAAGGGCAGCATCGCCATCGGATCTCGGCGCACGACGCCGACCTGTCCGGCCGCCGCCGACGTGGTCTCCGATGCCATCGTGGCTCCGATATAAACGCCGTGCTTCCAGTCGAACGATTGATAGACCAGCGGCGCGACCTTTTCCCGGCGGCCTCCGAAAATGATGGCGCTGATCGGCACTCCTTTCGGGTTTTCCCATTCCGGAGATATCGAAGGGCACTGCGCGGCAGGCGTCGTAAAACGGCTATTTGAATGCGCGCCCTTTTCTCCGGAAGCGGGGCTCCAGGGATGGCCTTTCCAATCGATGCCTTCCG
>CAZJAX010000132.1:0-4130 GCA_964543965.1 uncultured Planctomycetia bacterium | reverse complement strand
AGACAGAACAGTATTTTCAAGTACTCGATGGCGACGCAGGACTCGCCGGCATCGAGTTATGTCGAGGGTCTGATCGAGCAGGCGGGAAACCGTTTTGCGTTCATTCAGGCCGTCACCGATTACAACACCGCCGTCTCCGAGATCGCGGTAACCTGCGGCAACCCGGACTATTTTTACAACGATGCAGAATAACTTTTTCAAAAAGAAGATTATTTTCCCGATGGTCGGCGGACTCGCCGTCATCGTATTCCTGTTTTCATTTGTCAGGGATCACATCGATTGCGTCGGCGGTTTTCCCGTATATAAGAAGACCAAGAAAGAGGTCGTCGCAAAAAAAGCCGAAGATCCGCCGATCCCGGTAAAAGTCTACAAGGTCGCCAAGGTCAGTTTCCGCGACACCCTGCCGTCGCTGGCGACGATCAAGGGGTTCCGCGAGTTTGAGATGAAATTCGCGACTCAAGGTAATATCGAATACATCAATTTCAAAGAAGGCGAGAAGATCACCCAAGGCGACATCGTCGCGAGTCTCGACCAAAAGGAAGCGCTCCTCAAGCTTGAATACGCCAAGATCGAGCTCGAAAAGCAGACCAAGCTCTTTGAACTCGGCGCCATCGTCGAGACCAAGCTCAAACAGAGCCAGCTCGAATACCAATCCGCCAAGGCCGAGCTCGATAAGACCAACCTCGTTGCGATTTCGGACGGCTATATCGGCGCGATCATGACCGACAAGGGCGCGTTCGTGACGTCTCAGGACAAGGTCGCGACGTTCGTGGAGACGAAGGATGTGTATGCGGAATTCGGGATCATCGAGAAGGATGTCGCCAAGGTCAGGGAATCGCAGAACGTCGAAGTGACGATGGACTCCTTTCCGGATCAGGTCTTCAAAGGGCAGGTGGATTCAATATCGCCGGTCGTCGAGGGGCGGTCGCGCACTTTGAAGATCCGCTCCAAACTTGCCAATCTTGACGAAAAAATGAAGCCGGGTATGTTTGGCCGCGTTAATGTTCTGGTTTATGAAAAGGAAGATGCCCTCGTGATCCCGAGCGCAAGTTTTAAGAAGAAGGACGACAAATACATGGTCTACATCGTCCATGTCGACATCGCGCCCCCTAAAAAGGAACCGGAACCGATCCAGCAGCCGGCTCCCACGGCCGGTAAGCAGCCAAAGAAGGGCAAAGTCGTCGCGGCGAAAGCGATCCAGCCTGCAGCGCCGCAGGAACCCGAAGAACCCAAGGCGGTCATCGGCACGATCGAAGAGCGGCCTATCGAGATCGCATACGCGACGCCTGATGCAGTCGAAGTCAAAGAAGGCATCGAAGAAGGCGACACGCTTGTCGTCGATCTTGAGCAGGAGCTCAAGGATAAGGCCAAGGTAGAAATAACCGAAACGCAAGAAGGTATTTTCTGACGGGAGCGACGGTTTGAGCCTCCCGTCTATGTCGATCAAAAGACCCGTGACCACTCTGATGGTCTACGTGGCTGTTTTTCTTTTCGGCGTCATCTCTCTGACGCTTCTGCCTCAGGAACTGTTTCCGCCGATCACCTACCCCCAGCTCTCCGTCGTCACTCCATATGAAAACGCGGCGCCTGAGGAAATCGAGACGCTGATCACGCGTCCTATCGAGGAAGCGGTCGGCGGCATTTCCGGTCTCCGCCGCGTAAGCTCGACCTCGCGAGAAGGTATTTCGCTGGTCGTGGCGGAATTCGGCTGGAATCAGAACATGGACTTCGCCTCTCTTTCCGTCCGCGAAAAGATCGATCTCATCAAGGAGCGCCTGCCGCGGGATGCGACCGAGCCGGTAGTGATGAAGTTCAACCCCTTCGAACTTCCGGTGATGACGTTCAGCATCTCGAGCACGGAGAAGACTCCGGTGCAGCTGCGCGAGATCGCGCGCAAATGGTTCAAAGACGAGATCGAAAAGATCCACGGCGTCGCTTCCGCCAGCATCTCGGGCGGTGCGGAAGAGCAGATCCTCGTTGATCTTGACCAGACGAAGATGAACGCGGCCGGCGTCGCCATCAACGAAGTCTCTGACGCTATCGCCGAATCCAACCTCAACTATCCCGGCGGAACCATCAAAGAGAGCTTCTACGAGTATCTCGTGAGAACGATGGGCGAGTTCAAGGCCGTCGACGAGCTCGGGTACGTGCCGGTAAAGCGCGAAGATCCGGGTGAGAACGAAAAGGACTATCAGCGCAAGATGGAAATGGAGAATGATCCTTCGAACCGTCTTGTGCTGCTCAAAGATATCGCCACGATATCCCGGAGCGTGAAGCAGCGGACGAGCTTTTCGCGATTCAATCTCCGTGAAAACGTCACGATCGCCGTGCAGAAGCAGGCGGCGGGAAACGCGCTCCAGATCGTGAAAGGCATCCGGAAAAAGATCAAGGAGCTCGAAGAACGTCTTCCGAAGGATATCGATGTCGATATTATTTCAGATCAGTCCCAGTTCATCCAGGACGCTCTCGATGACGTGATGGACTCGGGCATCCAGGGAGGATTCCTGGCGTTTATCGTGCTTGTTCTTTTTTTGCGTGATTTCAAAAGCTCCGCGCTGGTCGTCGTCATCACCCCGGTCACGGTTCTCGCCACGTACACGCTGATGTTCTTTATGAACATCTCGCTCAATGTCATTTCGCTCGGCGGCGTATCCCTCGGCGTCGGCATGCTGCTCGATAACGCCGTCGTCGTCATCGAGAACGTCTATCGGAAGTTCCGCGAAAACCCGGGCGCCGGCATGGAAGCGGCGGCCATCGACGGATCCGAGGAGGTCATGGGGCCGATGGTGGCCTCGACGCTTACGACCGTGTCGGTGTTCTTGCCGCTTGTCTTCGTCACCGGCATCGCAGGGCAGATCTTCAAGCAGCTGGCTTGGGTTGTCGTTGTGACGCAGGTGATCTCGGCGATCATCGCGTTTACGCTGCTGCCCATGCTGATCGCCAAGGTCGGAAAAAAATCCGCTCTGACCAAGCGCGACATTCACGACGGTTCCGACGATCCAGCCGCCGCCGTTCCGTCGAACGAACCGCGTCCCGGATTTTTCAGCCGGATGATTGATGGAGCGCTGGACAAGGGGTCGTCGCCCATCCGCGTGATCGAAAATACATATAAAAGCCTGCTCCCGCATTTTATCCGCCGCAAATGGTTCTATCTTTTGACGGCTGTCGTCATTTTTGCGGGATCGCTGTGGGTCTTGAACGACCGCGACAAGATCCTGCTGCCGAAGGTGGATCAGGGGCAGTTCATGCTGAAGATCGATCTGCCCGTAGGAGCGAGGATCGAGTACACGGATAAGATCACTCAGAAGATCGAAAGATACATCAGCAGTATCGAAGATGTCCAAAACGTATCTTCTGTCGCGGGCGCTTCCAAAGGAGACTCGAGCAAGGAGGTCCTGGAAAGACTCGGATCGCACCAGGCTCAGGTCACCGTTACACTGAAGCCCAAGAGAAAAACGAAGACGGCCGACGTCGTCCAGCAAGTGCGCGAACATTTTGAGCTGTCGGCGGAGGGGCGCCAGATGATCATGCCGGCGCGCCTGGGCTATGTGCTATTCGACAGCGCCTTTAAAGTAGGCGGCGACAACGACGCTCCTATCGTGATCGACGTCAAAGGGCCTGAGCTCGAAGGCCTCAAGAATCTGGCGGCTCAGACACGCGAGAAGCTGGGCCGGATCGAAGGTATCTACGGCGTCAGCGACAGCATCGCCGATCCTTTTCCTGAAACGAAGATCATTATCAATAAGGAGCGCGCCAGTTTTTACCGTTTCTCTGTCACATCGATCGCCCAGGCTGCGAACATGGCGATCAAAGGATTCACGCCTTCAAAATTCAAGGAGGACGGCGGCCGCGAGATCGACATCCGCATCCAGATGCAGGAAAAGGAGCGCGATAAACTTAAAAAGATCGAGACGCTGAAGATACGCTCTCCTCTCGATCTCGAGGTTCCGATGATCGATTTCGTCCGATTCAAAACCGGAAAAGGCCCCAGCGAGATCAAGCGCGAGTCCCAGGAGCGAACCGTGCAGGTCTTTGCGAAGATCACGAACCGCGATCTAAAGGCCGTGACGGCCGACGTGCAGACCATGATAGACCGCATGAAACTGCCCGAACGCTACACGGTCAACATC
>CAZJAX010000131.1:0-4151 GCA_964543965.1 uncultured Planctomycetia bacterium | reverse complement strand
CTCCGCGAAAAGACGGTTCAGGGAGCGCGCCAGGTTTGAGTTCGTTTTTAAGAGGTTCACATAATGCTCGCGCGACAGGAACCAGACCGTGCTCTGGACGACGGCTTCCGCGCTGGAAGAGCAGTTCCACGCCGAAGCGCCGGGATTGCAGGCGCAGGTATCGCCTTCTCCGAGGATCTCGAGGATCTGCTCTCGTCCGCCGGAACCTTGACGGTAAAGCTTCACGCGGCCCGACCTTACGATAAAAACTCTCTCGCAGCCGCTGCCTTGCAGAAAAAGATTCTCGCCTTTCTTGAACGATCTCTCCCGAAGGCAGCCGCTGACAGCCGCGACATCCTTATCGGACAGACCCTTGAAAAACGGAATATCTTTGATCTCCACCGCCATGCGGACTCCTTTGAATAAGCCTATTTTCCCATAAATACGCAGAATGCGGAAGATTCTTGCGAAGATGCCGGAGCGGCGGCAGACTTATGCGGACAAAGCGAAAAAACGGGAGAAAATAGAGTCCGAGATTCGCCTAAGATCATCTTCATGCAAAGAAAATTCGGACAAGATCTTGCCCCGCCCCGGATGATCCTTGAACCAAAGATTCAGCATGGCCCGATCCGCCTCGATATGAAACTGAAATCCGTAAAACTTTCCGCCGCAAACGTAGGCCTGGTTTTTGACGAGAGCGCTTGAAGCCAGGTGTTTGCCGCCGGTCGGGATGTCAAAAGTATCTTCATGCCACTGGAGCACACGCATCCTTTTTTGTCCGAGCGGAGCAAAGAGCGGATCCTTAAGTCCCTCCGCAGAGAAATGGATGCCGCCCCATCCCACCTCGGCGCTGTCCGCCTTGTAGACGCGCGCGCCAAGCGCTTTGGCCAGAAGCTGGGCGCCGAGGCATACACCCAGATAAGGGATGCCCATTTTTACCGCCCTGCGGATGTAGTCGTTTTCTTTTTTTAGAAAAGGGAATTTTTTCTCTTCGTAAACGTTCATCGGACCGCCCATGACGACGAGCGAGCGCACGCGGCTCAGAGGCGGAAACTTTGTGCCTTTTTTGAATAGAGGCACTTCACGGTACGGGATCTTCTGCTTTTTTAGATGAACGAGGATGGTGCCGGCCTTTTCGGAGGCGACATGCTCAAGGATGACGACTTCCTTCTTAGGCGCCCGCATTTCCGCCGACCGGATAGCCGGCCTCCTGCCAGACCTGAAACCCCTCGCTGAGCGCGCGGACATTGGTGAAGCCTTGCTGCTTAAGCTGGATCAGAAGCACGGCGCTGGCCTGGCAATCGACGCTGCAGTACGTGACGATGGGCGTGTCTTTCGCGTACCGCTTCATCGACTCCCTCAGGCTGGATTCGCGGTCGGGAGGGTTTTTAACAACGCCTTTGCGGTAAAGCTCCTCCTTCTCGTAAAAACCGGGCGTCAGCGGCAGGACGGCACCCTGGATGTGGGCCAGGTCATAGTCGCGCTTACTGCGGGCGTCAAAGATGATGACTGTACCCTTCAGCTCCTGGATCTCCCTAAGCTCGCCGGCAGAGATCAGCTCTTCGGCAAAAAGACCGTGCTTGACGGGCTTGGAGCCATAGACAGGGAGAGGATACTTCCCGCTCTTGGCCTCTTGGGAAGCCGCTGAGGATATCCCTGAAAAACAAACGGCGGTCAGGATCAGCATGACCGCCGCCGGGATGAGGGCTTTAAAACGGGCCTTCATCGATAGCCTTATTTTTTCTTGCCGATGACGAAATACAGGATCATGCCGACGACAGGCAGGAAGATGACCAGAAGCGCCCAAAGGATCTTTTTCCCAGAGCCCGCAGAGCTCTTCACAATATCTATGATCGCGACAATGTCCAAAATAAAAATAACCAGACCGAACAATGCACCCATAAACCCTCCCTTGTTATTGTTTTATGTTAAATGATGCCTTTGAGATTTTTTTTCAGGATGCCCTCGATCTTACTGACCCCGCCGGAAGGGTCGTTGACGAGACCCTGGATCAGTTCCTGCGCTTTTCCGGACAGCAGCTTGGACGTGATGTATTGGGTATCCGGGAGCACGCGCACTTGCGGGAGCATGCCCTGCACCGCCAGCGGGATCACGATCTCGCCGCCGTTGTTGAAGAGCAGCTGTACGGGGTTGAACGCCCGCGCGCATGCCTGGGATATCTCCTGATTCACGATGAGGTTGGCGCGCACATCGAGACGGCGGTCGAGGCCTACCTGTCCCGCGCCGTTGATCAGCGCATATTCGGTATCGACGGAGAGCGAATTGAAGATGAAAATACCGTTGGAAATGACGGCCTGGAGATCGAGCGGCTTAAGGATCGTGCTTCTTTCGGCCATGCGCTGCCGGTAAATCTGAGGGAAATTGGCCTGAAAAGCGCTTTCAGCTCCGGGGATCAGCGAGATCTTGTCTATGAGTTCGCGCAGAAGATTGTAATTCAAAAGGACTCCGTCGTTCATCTGCACGCGGGCCCGCCCGTTGAGCGTGCGGGAAACGCTCTCCCACGCCAGACCCTGCGCCTGGCCTTCAAAATCGAGGTTCACGTGGCCGTTGAGCTGCGGCGCGTCGGGGCTTGCGGCTTTTACGAGTTGCGCCAGCGAAAGCCCTTTCGCCGAACCGCGCACGTTAAGCACAGGGCTCGTGTTCAGCGCCGAAACTTTCCCCGCTAAAGCGATCGTGCCGCCCGCGACAGAGGCTGTAAGGCGATCGACCACGGCTTCGTTATTTCCCAACGCAGCTTCCAGATCGATCGCGTCGAGCGGCAACTCCATCGCCGCGAAATCCAGCTTTCCGTTCTTGAGCGCCAGACGTCCCTGGGCGCTCTGGAGGGCGCCCGGGGCGATCTCCAGGTGCTTGACTTCCACGGCCAATTCGCCCTCCGGTCGCCCTCTCAAGGCACCGGAAAGCGAAGGGGCGATCGCCGACAATTTTTTGATGTCGAGATCTTTCAAGTCCGTCCGGACCGCAAGGTTATCAAGCTCGGCGGGGGAGTCTCCCTGGCCGGTCTTCACACGGCCGGATACCTTGAGATTCTGCACGGTGCTGAAGATGGACGCCGCAGCCTGGAAAGAAAAAGGCTGTGTCAGGGAAAAATTGCTCACATCGACATCCAGGTCCTTCACCTCGAGCGGTGCAGGGATCGCGCCCGTGCGGTCGCGAAACACAAAATATCCGTCCCGGATATTGATAGAATCGATGGAAAACGTGAAGGGGATCTTCTCTGCCGCCTTATCCGCGGGAACGGTAGAAGCGGACTTCGCCGCCTTCTCTGAAAAATCAATGCCGCCGATGAGCAGCCGCCCATCCTCGAGCCGGTCGACCGCGATATACGGCTTTTCCAGCGTGACCGAAGTGATCTGAACATCCTTCTTAAGCAAAGGCATGAATTTGACGCTCGCAGAGGCGCTGTCGAGCTTGATGCCAGGGGTCTTTTGGCCGGATTTATCGGAAGAGACGGCAAGGTTTGAGAGCTCGAACGCCAGCCCGCCGCGCCAGCTCAGCCCGATGTGTCCGATGGAGACGTTTTCGCCAAGGCTCTTTTCAAGGCTCGATACGATGGCGCCCTTGTATCGATCTGCGTCGAATGTAAAGAGAAACACCGCGGCTCCGCCGGCGGCGAGGACGAACAACACGAGAAGGACGATCAGAATTTTTTTCATGTTAAAACGATTTTACTCCAGGAAGAGGTCTTTGCAAATAACAATCTATTCTCGATCTCCCTTTAAAACCGGACGGCGGAACCAGCCCCGGGCGGCGCTCGCCACGATAAAGAGCGAAGAGCCCGCCATCACGGCGATGAGCGCGATGTTCAGGTTAATGAGAAACGGAGTCGCCGTCTTCGGCCAGTAATGATGCCGGATCATGCCGTAAGCAGCGCACAGCGTGGTCACCAGTACGAACGTCATTGGCACAAGCGTCGTCCAAAGATATTTTTTCTTGCCCATAGAAACCAGGATCGTCGTGCCGATCGACAGCGCGATCGCCGCCAAAAGCTGGTTGGCGATGCCGAACATGGGCCATATCGTGCTGATCGAAGCGTTCCATATAAGGAAGGCCCACGCCAAGACGATCACGGCGCTCGAGAGCACGTTGCCTGAAAGCCAGCCCTGTTTCGCGAAGGGCTTGTAAATTTTCCCCAGAAGCTCCTGCAAAAT
>CAZJAX010000130.1:0-4213 GCA_964543965.1 uncultured Planctomycetia bacterium | reverse complement strand
GGCGGGTGTGCCCGCGCACACCACCCCCGGAGGCTGCCTGCACCGACGCCCGTTATAGTGGCGGCACTATGGCCCACCACATTTACTGCCCCCGCTGCTCCATGACGCTCACCACGAAGGAGGACGGCGGACGCGAAATTGACATCCGTATCCAGATGCAGGAAAAGGAGCGCGACAAACTCAAAAAGATCGAAACGCTCAAGATACGCTCTCCGCTCGACCTCGAGGTTCCGATGATCGATTTCGTCCAATTTAAAACAGGAAAAGGCCCCAGCGAAATCAAGCGCGAGTCCCAGGAGCGGACCGTGCAGGTCTTTGCGAAGATCACGAACCGGGATCTGAAGGCAGTGACAGCCGATGTGCAGACCATGATCGACCGCATGAAATTACCTGATCGCTACACGGTCAACATCGCAGGCGAGAATCTCGAGGTGCAGGAATCGTTCGCGAGTCTTAGGTTTGCGTTCATGCTCTCGATCGTGCTGGTGTATATGATCATGGCCTCGCAGTTTGAGTCGCTGTATCAGCCGTTTTTGATCATGTTTTGCGTGCCTCTTTCGCTCATCGGAGTCGCGTTTGCGCTCTGGGTGTCCAGCACTCCTCTGAGCGTCGTCGTCATCCTGGGTATCATCCTGCTCGGCGGCATCGTCGTGAATAACGGTATCATTTTGATCGATTTTATTAATCAGCTGCGCGCCTCGGGTGTCTCAAGGCTGGACGCGACGCTCAAGGCCGGGCATACCCGGCTAAGACCCATTTTAATGACCGCATTTTCGTCCGCGATAGGACTTGCTCCGCTGGCTTTCGGTATCGGCGAGGGTAATGCTTTGCAGGCGCCGATGGCCGTCGCCGTCATGGGCGGTATTCTCGTGGCTACATTCCTCACGCTGGTGATCACGCCCGCGCTTTATATCGGCACCGAAGAACTCGCCGAAAAATTCTTCAAGAAAAAGGATATCCCGGCAGTCTCAAATCCATGAGACCCGGCCTTTCCGAACCGCTCCTTGTGAGGGCAGGACGCGAGATATGAGCATCCCCGAACTTTCGATCAAACGTCCCGTGACGGTGCTGATGCTGACGTGCATCCTTCTCGTCTTCGGCACCGTCTCCCTGACAAAGCTTCCAGTAGAGCTTTACGCCAACACGTCCTTCGGCGAGATCAGCATCATCATCAACGTGCGCGGCAGCATTCCTCCGACGGAAGTCGAGTCCCAGGTGACGCGTCTCGTCGAAGATGCGGTATCGTCGGTCTCGGACCTGCAGCAGCTCCTGTCGATCTCTAAAGAGGGAGAATCCACGGTCGTACTGAGCTTCAATCCGGGCACGGATATGAATTTCGCCGCTCTGGAGGTGCGGGAAAAGTTTGCCAAGATCAAGAACAAGCTTCCGAAGGAGATCGAAAAGCCCGTAATCGCCGAATTCCAGCAAGGAGACGTGCCCGTCATCATCATCGCGGCCACCAGCGAAAGCCGCTCGACCGAACAGATCCGCAAGATCGTCGACAACGATCTCAAAGAAGCTTTCAAGCGTGTTCCTGGTGTCGCCAACGTCGAAGTCGCCGGCGGCCGCGAGAGGAAGATCCTCGTCGAAGGCGACCAGACGAGGCTGGCGGCTTTCCAGATGTCGCTCGATGAGGTCGCCGGCGTCCTCGGCGCCAACAATCTTAACCTGCTTTCCGGGCAGATCGAAAAGCCCAAAGACTTCTTTTTGGTGCGCACGATGGGAGAGTTTGAATCTCTGGAGCAGATCCGGGAAATGCCGGTCCGCATGGCGCCGGACGGTTCCGTGATCCGCGTCAAGGACGTCGCGACGGTCAAAGACTCCTACCTTGACCCCAACGAGCTGTCCCGCCTGAACGTCAAGCCGGTCGTCACGCTGTACGTCCAGAAGGAGAGCACAAAAAATACGATCAGCGTCGCGCGGGACATCCTCGCGCAGATCGAGCTATCCAAGCAGAAGCTGCCCCGGGACATCCATCTGGTCGTCACGTCGAACCAGGCTGAATTCATCACCAAGGCCATCGACAATCTTCAGGAATCGCTTCTGCAGGGCATCGTGCTCATCATCCTCGTGTTCTTCGTCTTTTTGTTCAAGCTTACGAGGCTGCAGTTCACGTTTGTGATCGGCCTCATCGTGCTGGCGGTGTTTACCAAGGGATGGCTGCTGTATGTCTACTTTTTCGGGCTGATCGGAGTGATTTCCGTCATACCGAAATTCAGATCGATCATCATCATGACCCTGCCTATCCCCGTATCGATTATCGGCACTTTCATTTTCATGCGCTCAGCCAACCTGACGATCAACGTGATGACGCTTTTCGGCATGGCGCTTGGCGCAGGCATGCTCGTCGACAACTCGATCGTCGTTTTTGAGAATATCTTGAAAAAGAAGGAAAGCGGCATGGAGATGATTCCGGCCGCCATCAAGGGAAGCGAGGAGATGTACCTGGCTATTATCGCCTCGACGCTCACGAGCGTCATCGTCTTTCTACCGCTCGTTTTCACCGGCCAGGAGCTGCAAAAGCTGTATTCAGGCATGGCGCTGACCGTGGTCTCGTCTTTGGTGGTATCGGTCGTCTGCGCGATCGGCCTTGTGCCTATGATGTGTTCGCGGCCCGCTTTCAGGAAGGGTTTTGAGACGGAACAGCACGCCGGAGGCCATGAAAGCGGTTCTATTTTCAAAAAATTTTCGCTTATCGAAAGAAAGTTTCTGTTTCTCTCGATCCGCAACCGCAAATGGGTGCTTGCGGCTTGCGTAGCCATTGTTTTTGTATCGTTTTATTTCCTTTCGAAGCTCGGTACGGAGTATCTCGGGAGTACCGAACAGAACAAGTTCACGATTTTCGTGGAGATGCCCACGGGCGTACGTTTGGAAGCCAGCGATAAGATGGTCAAAAAGGTCGAAAGTTTGGTCAAGACGATACCCGAAGTCAAAAATATTAGCTCCCGCATCGAAGGCTGGTCTTCGAAGGTTTACGTCGAGCTGGTAAAGGCAGAAGAGCGGAAACGCACGGTCAAAGAGGTCGAAGAAGCTATACGCAAAGAGACTGAAAAGTGGCGGCCGGCATTTATCTATTTTCAAGAGGAGGAACAGGTCGGCACAAAGGAGATGATCATCGAGGTCTTCGGTTTCAAATATGAAAAGCTTCGTGAGCTTGCGATGGCCATCGCCAACCGCCTCGGAAGCGTAAAAGGACTGTCGGACACCAAGATCCGTATGCGTGAGGGTCGCCCGGAAATGCAGGTGCTGGTGAATAAGAAAAAAGCCAAGACTTATGACATGCAGGTCGGCGACGTCGCCAACCAGGTGCACGGCCAAATGCGCGGCTCGCGCGCGACCGTCTACCACACGGAAGGTAAAGAGATCGAGACGATCTCGCGCTTGGACGAGAAATACCGCAAGACTTTCAAGGATCTGCACCGTCTGATACTCAGCAATCAGGATCAGGATCCGGTGTATTTGGACCAAGTCGCGGACTTTAAGTTCGGCATAGGTCCGAGCGAGATATGGCGCAAGGATAAGTACCGCATGATCCAGGTCAGCGCCAACGTCGGCAAAGTAGCTCTTAGCAAGATCGTAGATGCGGCCAAGGATAGGCTTAAAGATATCCCGTTTCCCGAAGACTATTTCTACCGCATCGGCGGCGATTATCCTACGCTGACCAAGACCAACGCTCAGATACGCGTCATGATCCTGGCGGACTTGTTCCTGGTATATCTTGTGCTGGCATCGCTTTTCGAATCGCTTTATCAGCCGATCCTGATCATGATCGCGGTGCCATTGGCACTCACCGGAGCCGTCATTGCGCTTTATGCAGGACCTAAAACCGTCGGTGTGGGCGCCATGCTGGGAATGATGATGCTGGCCGGCATCGTCGTGAACCACTCCATTATGCTATTGGACCGCATCAACTACTATGTTGAGCGTAAAAACAACGCGGTACGCGCCGCCATCTTAGCCAACCGTGACCGCTTGAGGCCAATTCTTATGACCGTCTGCACGACCACACTGGGTCTTGTTCCCATGGCGATCGACAAGACAGAAGGCGCTAACCTATGGTCACCACTAGCTTTAACTGTAATTGGAGGCATCTTCAGCTCGACCATTTTAACCCTCATGGTCACGCCTGCCTTTTATATCATCGCCCAAGATGTATTTAAATTTTTTAGGCGTATAAATATAAAGAAATTATAATTTTTAGATTATTTACAAT
>CAZJAX010000129.1:0-4268 GCA_964543965.1 uncultured Planctomycetia bacterium | reverse complement strand
ACATCAAGATCGATATCGATGCTGCCGGCAATCTCACGGTCTCGGCGATCGGGGCAGCCGAAGACAAGCCCGCGAAGCCTGCCGCGGCATCTCCTCAGAAAGAGAAAGTGAAGGTAGCTTGGGCAGGTCACTATCCTCAAAATATCGTGATGGCGACGCCTGAAACCCGCCCGTTCAACAAGGTCGGAGGCCTCGGCGACGTCATTCCCGAAATGTCTACAGAGCTGGTGCGCCAGGGCGCGAGCGTCACCGTCTTTTCGCCGAAGTATAAATATGATAAGACCGGCGAGAAAATCATGGATTACTCGGACCTCAGGGATTCGAACGGTGATCTGATAAAGATCGAACCGACCGGCATCACTTATGAAGTAAAAGTCGGCGACGAGACCGTGAAGGGTTTTCTGGATAAGGCGGTCGTCGACGGCGTGACCTATTATCTCTATTATGTCTCCGATCCCGACAAGATGGGTTACACGCACCATATCTATGATACCCAGCCGTGGTCTGACGTGGTCGTGAAGCAGGCCGTATTTATTTCTCGCAGCGTCTTGACGCTGATCGATATTCTCGTCAAAGACGGAAAGATGGCGTCGCCGGACGTGGTCCACAGCCACGACTGGCAGACCGCTTTGATCCCGACGCTGGCGCGCATCGAGCACCACAGTTCTTCCAAAGATCCTGCGCACGAAGAATCGATCAAGACGGATCCTGCGGCAAGAGCCAAATACGCCTACACCGTGCACAATTTCGGAACCATCTATCAGGGCATTTTCCAGAAGGATTACTTCAGATTTTTAAATCTGGCCGATGAACACCGCGGCTATCTGGAGTATGACAACCAGCTCAATTTTTCGGGCGGCATCCATCATACGGACATGCTGCATTTCGCGAGCCGCAAGTATTTTAAAGAGGTTCAGGAAGAGACTCACGAGCCTGCGATCCTCGAAGCCTTCCGCCTGGCTGAGACGATGGGCATGCTTAGGACTATCCCCATCGGCATGGACGGCGGAGAATTCCGCGGGTTCACAGAAGAGCAGTTCGACCGGGGGATTAAATCCAAGAACAAGTTCAAGCTTCAGCGGGCGATGGGACTCAAGGAAGACCCGAGCATTCCTATCGTTTCCATGATCTCGCGCTTGGATCCGCATCAAAAGGGCGTCTATCTTCTGATCAATAACATCCGCTGGATCGTTGAAAACGGCTCCCAGGTGATCATCATGGGCCGCGGGCTCCCTGAAGTTCAGGACGCATTGAAGGCGCTTAAAGCCGAGGCCGCCGACCCCGCTTCTCCGCTTCACGGCATGGTGAGTATCCATATCGGAGATCCGGTCATTCAGCCGATCGAGCTTGAGCCCGGGTATGTGATCACCGAAGCGGACAAGGCCATTTATGCTCTGAGCGATATTTTTGTCGTTCCTTCGAAATTTGAACCCTTCGGCCTGACCCAAATCATTTCCTTTAAATACGGCACCGTGCCCCTGGTACGCAACGTCGGCGGCTTGCATGATACGGTCAATGAATTCGACCCGGCGGCGCATCCGCAGGGCAATGGATTTAAATTTGAAGCGTTTGAAGCGTCGGCGCTGCGGGAAACTCTCGGCCGAGTCCTGAGCTTATACAGATCTAATCCTGCCGCATGGACCCAAGTCTCAAGAAACGGTGTCACGACCAACTTTTCTTGGAATAGGCGCATGAAAGAGTACGCCGCTTTTTATATGGCGCCGTTCGCCGCCGAGCTTAAGGATCTGAAGACCGAGCTGAGGCTGGCCGAGTCCGGAGCGCAAAAGGCGGCCGTGGTGAATAGGCTGCAGGCTTTGAAGGCGCGCAACCCCTTCCTCGAGACGGCCGTCAATACGATCATTGATTCTGCAGGAAGCGCGACCGGAGGGGCGCGTTTAGCGACCCGTGAGGAATTTATCGACCAGGCGCTTTCTCAGATCAGGCTGGATGAGGTGTTCGTGCTCAACCCGGCGGACGGCAGGATCGACCTGTCGCGCGTGATCAACCGCGACGATCTTTTCAAGGGCAGAACGGACGATGATCTTCGTGAGCTGGAAGCTAAGATTTTGGCTGAAATCGAAGAAAATCAGCGGGGGCTTGAGACGGAACCGTTCGAAAGCCAAATGAAGCTTTTGCAGAGAAACGCCGTCGCCTATCTGATGCTGAAAAATATGCACGAAAAGTACTGGCCGGGAACCCGCGATACCGCCAAAGCGGAACAATACGAAGAGCTTCTCAATCGGACGACAGCCCAAATTTCACAGAAAGATTTTGAAAATTCTCAAGGTGAAACCAGATCTGAGTTCAAAGTCACCCGCAGAATAAACGGCATCTACGAGGCCAAGTCGCCCTTCCGTTATCTGTCCAATCCGGGCCCGGCTTTTGATCTGCGCTGGCTTTATTGGTCGGTAAATTATACGACGCCTGCGGGCCTGAACCCGATGATCACCTTTCCGGTCAAAGCTGTCCGCGCGGCCACGGTCAATTATGTCGCGCCTTCGACCATATCCAACGACTGGCCTTATGAAGTTCATGTCAACCCGATCAAGTCCGCTGAAATCCAGATCGAATTCCTGGACGAAGTGGGCAGGCTCGTGGATTCAAAAAAGATCACGGCTCTGGATGCGCTGGATCTCTCCAAGGACAACGACAAATTCCGTTTAGTCGAAGCCGCGCTTCAAAGGATCGGCATCAGCGACCTCGGCGAGTTTTTCAGAGTCCAGAAGGGCGAGGGCCTGAATATCCGGGTCAGATCCCGCGTGCCTCTTGGGGCGGGTGTCGGGGGAAGCCAGATCATCCTGGGCATGCTGCTTAAGATCTTGTCAGACGCTTTGACCGACCAAAAGATAAACGACGAGACGCTGGTGTATCTCGTGCAGGACGTCGAGCAGAAACTGCGCGTCTACGGCGGGCTTGAGGATATGGCGTCGATATTCGGCGGCGGACCCAAAGCGCTCACGTTCAACAAGCTGGATAAGTTCCGATCGAAGGCGATCTCTCAGCAGGGGACGCAGGTGATCCGTCACGTGCTGTCGGATACCGCGCTTGCGAACCTCGGCGTGATGAAAAAAGGTCCTCAGCGTGAAGCCAGTAACGCTTTGAGGAGCCTCCGCGACGGTTACTACGGTATGAATTTGGAGTTTTTGGAGCTTTACAACGAAAGCCTCAAATACCTGAACTATGCCTATCAGATCATCGAGGATAAAAATTACAAGACAGGGGACGCCGCTATCGACTCTCTTTCTTCTCAGGAAGAAAAGATAAAGCGGGTATTTGTCATAGGGACTTACATATTCCGCCGCATGCACAAGGCTCATAACAGCCTTTACGATAAGGCGTATCAAGACCCCAGGCTTATCGGTATCACCGGAGCTGTTGAGTTTAACCTTGCCCTGGGAGGAAAGAGCGAGAATATACGGATCGCCGCGATAGCGCCCCAGGGAGCCGAAGGAAATCTATTGTCGGTCTATCTGAAGTCTTTTGAGGCTGAAAAATTGAGAGAATTGGATGTCTGGCTCAGGGAATTCGCCGCTGCCGAAAATACCGCGAATGAAGATCTGTATTTAGTCTCGCTATCTCCCGCGGGCATGGAATTTTCCGTCAAGGATCTGCGCCTCGGCGCAAGGCTTGCGGCTCGAGAGGTAAACGAGGCCGCGGCATATATCGAGTCTCTCGGCGTAAATTTCGACCCGCGTTTTTATCATAAGCTTGAAGCGCTCAGAATAAAAGATAAAGAAACATGGGACGCGGATGACCTGCGCACGGTCAAAGACGCGCAGGAAGCCTACAACTGGCTGAACGGCTGGATACGCAAATCGGATCACTATCAGACGCTGAAGGGCCATTCCCCGGTGCTGTTGAGCATGGAAGGCATCATCGCCGCAGTCGAATCCGGCAACGGTCCGAGAGTGTCGAGTTTCGCCGGCGGCTTAGGGGTGCTTTTCGGCGAGTGGATACGCGGACTGGCCTATCTTGGAGCCGTTACGACTTTGGAGGGCAGCACGGATGCCCCTGAATTCACGATCGCAATACCGGCGTACAGCGGCGGGGTGCCGGAGTCTCAGCTGGATGCCTACGGCTTGCCCAAATTGGGTCAAAGGTTCTCTTCGACGCCGCAAACCATGGGCCTGCCTACCATCAAAGACCGTACAGGCGGAGATCTGGAAGTGGATGTGGCTCTGCCTGCAGACCGCCCCGGGGATCAGAAAACAGCGAAAGTCAAATTCTACCTGGCTCGAGTGGGCTCTATCCAGATCGTCATGCCTTCC
>CAZJAX010000128.1:0-4339 GCA_964543965.1 uncultured Planctomycetia bacterium | reverse complement strand
GAAAGCCAATGTGCTCCTGAGGGCCGCCGAACTTCAGAAAAAGTACGTCGACCTTCAGACCTCCTACGAAAAGCTGGCAGCGGGAAAACCCGCTGTTTCGACCCCGCAGGATTTGTACGCGGTCAACGAGCTTAAACTGCAGAACCAGACGCTGAAGACAGACCTCGAAAAGACCCGCGTTGAAGCCGAAAAGGCCGCCCGCGAGAAGAAATACGCAGAACAGGACTTAAAGCGCGTGAAGGACGAATATGCCGCCCGTCTAGCCGAGATCGAAGTCCGCCAGCGGTCGGAAAAAAACACTATTTCAGCATCGGCCGAGGAAGCCGCCAAGACCCAGGCGCTTCTCCGCAAGATACAGGAGCTGCAGTCCCAAAACAGCGGTTTACAGGCCAATATCGCGAAGCTTTCGGAGAGCGAAGTCCGAGCTCAGGCGATGTCCGCCAAGGCCGCCCGCGCCGAAGAGCTTACCGTTGAGAACGACCGGCTGAAAAAGGATCTCGAAAAGGCCAAGAAAAATCCCCTCATCAGCGCCGCCGAGACCGCTGAGATCAAGGATAAGGCCCTAAAGATCGAGTCTGAAAACAAGATCCTCAAGATCCGCCTGGCCTCCGAAGCTGAGCGCTACACGGCGATCAACGAAGACTTGAAAAAGACGCTCAACAATTCTCAGGCCGGAGCTTCGTCTATCCGGGAAGAGAACGGCAGGCTGAGAGCGGAGATCCAGACGCTTCGTGCACAGCCAGCCGCTGTTTCTACCGACACGGAAGAGCTTCGCTATCTTCAGAGGCTTTATTCCGATCTAGAATATAAGATGAAGCGCCGCGAAGCCGCTCTCGACCAGGCGCTCAAAAAAATAGAGGGCCTGAAAGCAGAAAGAGAGACTATTCTCGCCGGCCGCTCGTCGTTTGGCGCTGAAAGCGAAGCGGCTCAATCCCAGATCGCCGCCTTGCGTACAGAGTTGGAAAGCATGAAACTTCTGAACCGCCAGCTGAGAGCTGAAAAGGAAAAGATTTCAAATGACCAGCAGATCTACCAGTCGGCCAGCTCTGCCCAAAAAGCTGAGAACGAAGCCGCTCTATCCCGGCAGAAGCTGCTGGAAAACGAAAAAGCTTCGCTTGAAAAACAGATATCTCTGCTCCGTGCAGAGATCGCCGATTCAGCCGCCGCTAAAGCCGATGACCAAGCCCAAAAAGCGGCGATACGGCGCTATGAAAGCGAAGCTGCGTCTTTGCGCTCCGACCTCAGCATTGCCAACGAGCAGATCCGCAGCCTCAAAGCCGAGAGAGAAAGAGCCGCCTCCGAGCAGGAATCCTATCAGACTTCCAGCATTGCGCTGAAGAGCGAAAACGCCGCTAGCAGGGCGCGCATCAATCAGCTTGAAGACCAACTCGAAATAGTGCGCGCCGATATGGATTCCGCCGCCGAGCAGATCCGCGGCTTCCGGGCTGAGAGAGAAAAAAGCTCCTCCGAGCTGCAGGCTTCTCAATCCGCTTTAACCGCTCTTAAAAATGAGAACTTTTCTTACAAGACGAAGATCGCGCAGCTTGAAGCCCAGCTTCAAGGCATCAAAACCGAGCTTGAATCCGCGTCTTCTCAAAGTCAGCAGTTTGCTCAGGAAAAAGCCAGGTTTGCCGCGGAGCGCCAGCAGCGCGAGGCCTCTCTTGCGACGATGGCATCCGAAAATGAGTCGTTGAAGACCCGCGCCGAAGTCTTGAGCGTCCAGCAGAAACAAGCTTCCGCCGAAAGCGCAAGACTTACCGCTGAGCGCCAGCAGCGCGAGACCGCGCTCGCTTCCCTCTCTGCCGAAAATGAGACTCTGAAAGCCCGCATCGAGGATCTGACGGAGCAGAACCGGCAGGCCGCCTCGGAAGCCTCCAAATTCATCTCCGAACGTCAGCAGAACCAAGCCGCCGCCGCTTCTCTTAAATCCGAGAGCGAGTCGCTCAAAGCCCGTGTCCGCCAGGCCGAGAGCGAAAAAGAGACATTCAAGAATCAAGCGGCTGAACTTCACTCCGATCTCGATGTCGCCAACGACCTCAATAAGCGTCTAAAGGAGAAATACGCGGCGATAGGCCAGCAGGTCGAAAGCCTAAGAGCGTCAGTCCTCGCTTCGCAGGCCGAAAAGGAAAAACTTGCCGGCGTGCGTCTTGAGAACGACCGCCTCACCTCTGAAAACCAAAGAAACCGTGAAGAGGCCGAGAGAAAGATCCAGACCCTGAAAGCCCGCGTCGACGCGCTCGAAACGCAGAAGCAGAAGGATGCTGCTGTGCGTGTGGAAAAGGAAAAGATCGCGTCTGAAAACGAGACGATGAAGAAAGCGATGGTTGACCTCGAGCGTGAAGCGCAGAGAAATGAAGATACCGCGGCGCGTCTCCGCAGCGAAGCAGCCGAACTGCGTCAGACCAATGCCTCGCTCATGCAGGTTCAGCAGGAACAGCTTAAGACCATCGAAGATCTGAAGGCCGACCTGAAGAAGAGCCTCGACGACATCCAGAACCTGAAAAGCAACTTTCAGGCGTATCTTGAGTCCCTGGTCACCAGCTTCGAAGAGCGCCAGACCGGCGGCAAAAAGCCCGCCCGTCCCGCCCCTCCCGCCGAGCTCACCTCGAGCGCATCCGGCGAAGATGAGTCCGAAAATACGTAAATTCTGCTAAGATAGATCCTGCCAATCCCTTTCGGGCGGTTAGCTCAGCTGGTTAGAGCGTCTGATTTACATTCAGAAGGTCGCTGGTTCGATCCCAGCACTGCCCACCATTACCTAAGATTTTAACTTAGACCGTGCGGCGCGGCCGCAGGCTGCCTTAAAAATTGAAGTAAAGTCCCGCCGTCGAGTTGGAAAAGGAATATTCCTGGCTGGGTTTGTTCGAGTAGTTCTGGCCATAGAGATAGGTGACGCCGAAGCGCAGGTTCTGCGTCAGGCTGTAAAATAGATTCGCCGACAGGTAGAAATAATCGTTTGTTTCTGTTTCAGCCGATCCGGCCGCGATGAGACGCTCCTCGTAATCCGTAAAATCGTATCCTCCCTTTAGCACCGTCAGGATCTTTTCCGCCAGGCGCCATTCGACGGCACCATCGGCCGAATACCGGTCGTAATCGTTGAATTTCAAAAACAGGTCATTGCCGTCATTCTTTTCCCAGGACAAGGTCAGCACCGCGCGCATGCTTTTCGAAAGCGTGAAAAATAGCTGGTGTCCTGCCTCATAAGCGATGTCCTCGCGGCGGCTGTCATCGAAAACACCCGAGTCCTGCGAGGCGCGCCGGTCCAGATAACGCTTGAGCGAATAGGAAAAATAGGGGCGGTGAGAGAGGGCGCTGCTGATTTTCCACTTCAAGCCCGATGTAAGGCGGTGGCGAAGGTAATCAAGGTTGCGGTTGTGGACGTAACCTAGCCATTTGGCGTCGTAACTAAAGTCCGCCAGTCCGCCCGCCAGCTGCGTCGTCACGAAAGGCCGCGCACCGGCACGGTAATGATCGAAAGACTGCCGCAAGTCATAATCGCGGTATTCGGCATTGCCTTCGATGCCGATCTCGCCCGGACCGAACACGTTCCAAAGACCCTGATGAGGCACGGCTAATACCAGACGCGTATTTTCCTGATGAAACCAGTCGCCGACGCGGCTGGAATTGAGAGCGACGTTGTCGTCATGCCCGTAAGAAGCGGATCCGGAGAAAGACCACGGTTTTTTGGTTCCCCGGGCTCGTTCCATTCGGATCAGCTGCTCGACGTACGTGTTGAACGCGGCGCGGTCAGCACGCTCATCGGTCGCCTGGGTGTCGGCGTCAGAGGCTAAAAGGGGAGAGGGCACGAAAAGAATAAGGGATATTGCAAGGAGCGATGCAAAAAAGCTCCGGAATAATTTTTTCAATGAGAGATCAGATGACAGCTTCTTCCGTGGCTATCGATGTTTCTAGGCTGAGGCCGTCACCTCCGCCGTCCCCGCCATCTGCGCCGCCGCTGGTAGAACCGCCGCTGGAAGAACCGCCGGCTCTCTGCTCCTGATGCGGAGCCTCAGCCGCATTGTCGCCGGCCGTCAGAATGTCAGTTTCGTACGAAGCAGAAGTATCGGCGGGCGAGTCGGCCTTGGGCAGGCGGACGTCCAAGCCGTCCTGATAGGCGGAGCTGATCTGCGAAATATCTTCAAGTTTGACCGATGAGCCTTCACCGCTTCTTTGTGTGACGGAGGCGGTGAGGGTCGCGACCGCTTTTGCCGCCATGCCGATCTCAGCGGCTGTCATTTTATCGACCGTGACTTTAAGATCCGAGCCGACCGTTGCTTTTTCATGGAGGCCGACCGACTGCATTTTCGAGGAATCCAGCACGGAACCGTTAGCCGGAGGC
>CAZJAX010000127.1:0-4343 GCA_964543965.1 uncultured Planctomycetia bacterium | reverse complement strand
ACCGCCGTCAAATGCGCTTCCGTGGCATACCGGGCGTCGGCACTGACAAAAGCGCCGACAAGCTCTAAAGCGCCGGCGCGCTCCTCCCCCGCCTCGCCCTCAACTTTCTCCAGGGCTATGCTTAAATTGGCGGGCGTGGCCAGAAGCTGCGGGTTGGAAGTCACAAAAACGCGGAATAGAGCCAGTGCGCGGCCTCTCTTTTCAGCGTCCCCGCTGTACAGATCTTCGATCGCCCGATCAAAATTCCTTAAGGTGAACGGGTTTTTTTCAGCCCCGACATTTTTTGCAGCGTTCGAAAAGGCGCTGATCGAGCTGTAAAATCCCCTAAGAACGGCTGAAATGTCCGTATTCACGTTGCCCAGAACTGCCGCCAGATTTTCTTCCGTCGCGAGAGCCGGGTTGGCCTCGATAAAGGACGGGAGCGCTGCTAGCGCCGCAGCCCTAGGGTCATCCAGCACGTCATCGATAAGAGGTTGTAGGTTTTCGGCCGTAGCGGCTGAGGGGTTATATCGGATAAATGGCGGCAGCGCCGTCCACACCATCTCACGCGCGGAAGAGTCGGGATGCCGGACATGCTTCAGCAGAAGCGCAAGGTTCTCGCGCGTGAAAGGGCTTTCCGAGCGCGCGCTCCTTTCGGAGTTCTGCGCAAAATAAACGGCGGCGGCGAGAGCGCCTGCCGCGGCCATAGGCTCGTCGGAACCGAGCCTCTCGAGGAGGACCTTCAGATTTTGAGCGGTCATGCGTCCTGCGGGGTCCGCATCCAGCCACAGGCGGATATTGATCAGGTCGACAGCGATGGGCTCCGATCCGTCCGCAAGATACAGTCTCACGATATTTCCGCGTACGGGACTGACGCCGGAAAATACCGAAGCAAACGCCCCCGAAACAGCGGCCCCCAGCCCTCGGAACCAGTCAAGCGCGGCGCGCAGCCACGCCGGCATAGCCAGCCTCGATCCTTCGGGGCGGATGTAATTATAAAGCGCTGTTCGGAAAGCTTCGGCCGCCAGAGACCTGGAGCTGTCGAGGTCAGCGGCAGCCCCCTGGTTTTCGAGCTCGCGGCGCATTCTCCAAAGCCCCGCAAACGCCTCCCGCATCGCCGAATATTCTCTTTCGTCCCTCATGCGGGGCATCATCCATCTGACGACTTGACTCCTTGTGAGCTCAACGAACCTCGGGGCCGCTGCACCCTCCGAAACATTGACAAATATTTTCTCGCTGCTGATCGCATCGGAAAAACTTCTCAGAAAATCTCCCAGCTGCGTATCCGGCTCGGCGGATCGGGTGATAGCCAGCACCGCCGCATGGATGCCTGATGTCTCACGGGAGTTTTTTGAAAGCAGGCCCACCAAAGGATGTACGTTTTCGGCCGTGGCTAAGCTCGGCTGAGCGTTAATATAAACCGAAAAGGCCGACAAAGCGCTCGAGCGGTTCTCGAGATCATCATCACCCATTCTTTCTGCTATGAACCTAAAGTTTTCATCATTGAAGGGATTTAGATCGGCAGGAAGATCTTTAGAGGCGCTCGCATAATATGAAAGCACATCGGAAGCCTCCCGGCGCACTTCTCCCCAAGAATCAAAAAGCCCTCTCTGCACCATCCCGAGGCTCAGGCTTGTCGCCAGCGAGAGATTCCTTTTTAGAAAAACGGAAACGGCCCGGAGAGCGGCGGCGCGGACCTCATTGTTGGGGTCTTTTAGCATTGCAAGCACCGGATCGAAATTTTCAGGCGCCGCCAGAGCGCTGTTTCCGGCGATAAAGGCCTTGACGGCCTCGAGTGCGGCTTTGCGCCCGCTTGAAAATTCACTGTCCAGCTGCAGAAGAATGACGTCCAGCCTTGCCTGAGTGAACGGGTTGCTATCCGGCGCGAGAAGCTCGTCGGCAGCTGCCGAAAACGCCGACAGCGCCTTGATGACGTTTCGGTGTATCCTCGTATCGGCGTCATGCAGCCTCAAAAGAAGGATCTCAAGGTTGGCGGCGGTCGCGCGGTTCGATGGATCCGCTTTGATCCAGAGGCCTGCGTCGCTAAAATCGCCGTCGGGGATCCTGGGCTTCCTGCGGATCACTTCCTTGGCGGTGAAGATAGACATCGCCATACCCGGAAGATCGCGGAAAAATCCGAGCACCCGCTCGAGCCATGCCGGAACGGCTAAGCGCGCGCCGCTTTTCATGTACTGATACACCGCCAGATTGAAGGCCTCGGTCGCTAAAGCCTCAGGATTGTCCAGACTCGCCGCCCTCCCCTGCACGATCAGCTCTTCCCGCATCCTCCACAAACCGGCCAAAGCGCTCTGCGTTTTTACAAAAGTCCTATCGTCATCGATCTGATCGACGATCCAGCTGGCGACATCATCCCGCCTTAAAAAATAGGGTGATCTCTGATCAGGGCCCATCGGCGTAGTTAGGATCACTTCGTCGCGCCGCAGCAGCTGCTGCAGAGCGAGAATAAACGGCCGCAGCGTCATCTCGTCACGTGCGCTCTTTTCGAAAGCGGGAAGTATGCTTGCAGCGGCTTCGCCGTGAACGTCATAAGGCCTGAGAAGCTTCAGCACCGCTTTCAAACTTTCCATCGTCGCCAGCGCGCTGTTGCCTTCCCAGAGCGCTTCGACCGCTCTAAGCGTCGATCTCAGGACGCCCCAATTACCGGATCGCAGACGCTCCATGACACGGCTCATAGCCGCTTCCGTCGCAAACCGCCGATATTTTTTTACCAGGGCCTGCACGGCATCGATGACCGTCTGCTGGACCGCGAAATCTCCGTCCGCGATCATTTCAAGCAGAACATTGAAATTATCTGATGTGGCCAGCGACTCGTTGACCGCCATAAACTCCTGAAAAGCGTAAACCGCCCCTTTTCTGGCCTGGTAATTTGCCCCTGAAAGCTCTCCGGCAATACGCTCGAAATATTCTGGAGTCGCAAGCGCCGCGTTGTTCCTGGCGATGATGGCGATCAGCTGAAAAATATCGTCGTAGGCTGCGGGGATCGTATCTGAGAGTTTATCCACGGCTCGCTTCATATTTTCGCTGCTCGCCCGTCGGGCCGGATCTGCGAGCACCCAGGCCGCCGCCCTCTCGAAAGGGATGCTCACGGCCGAAGCTCCCTCAGAAGGGACTAAATTGATCAAAAAATTCAACGTATCAGAAGAGGTGACCGGCGCGCTCGTGACCGCCTTCACATAACCGGGGGTGAAGCGCACAAAAAAGAACAGCTGCTTAAAAAAGTTGACGATAGGGTCGTACCAGGCCATGCGGGCCCCCGCTTCGGCCTCGGCGGCTGCCGGGATGACCGCGCTCGGCGCCCCGCTCCGCAAAGCGCCGGCGGCGGCACCGCCGGTCATTTCCGCTGCGGCAAGGCGCGAAGCCTCGGGCGTCATGCCGAGCGCGGACATCAATTCTTCCACGCCGCCGGCACGCATTCTCGTTCCCAAAGGCATGTTGGACGCTGCAGCAGAAGGCTGCGCTAAGGCGGACGGCGTCATCTTCTGATCCAGCAGGATCTCTTCGTAACGCCTCTGGTTGGTCTCCTGAAGGACCTGCGGCAGAACGGAGATGAAAGAAATATTTTTTTCTCTCAGCAGCCGGCGAAGATTCACCGTGTGATAACCTCCCGTGATAAGCACCGAGTACTTCGCGGCCGCCGCGGCAGGAATCTTCTCCCAGGATTCGGCCATCGTCCGCAGGAAGCGCTCGTCTCTTTCAAGCGTAAGCTCGTAGAATGCTTCGCAATCCTTCACCATCTCTTCGTAGCCGCCCTCCAGAAATACCGCCTTATCGAAGCGAGAAGCGGATCTCAGGATGCGGTTATTGAGAAAACCTGTGATCTTGCGGATGTCGAATGAGGCGATATTCTTCCGGTAGGCTTCGTACTCGTCAGGCGTCAGCTGAAGATTGCAGAGTTTTCGAAGAAGCGAAACGTTTTCGGAAGCGGCGATCAGATGCCTTTCGTCTTCGGTCACGATGAGCTTTCCCAGAATACTCTCTTCGAGAACCTTCTGCTCCCGGATCAGCTGCTTGGCATCGAGGGCCTGCGAGGCTTTGAAGTATTCGACGTACCGGAAAAAATGCGGGTAACGGCTTCGCTCCTGCGCCATGTCCGCAAGAGTCATCAAAAATGCACGTTTGACGTTTTCGTCCTTGCTTTCGGAGGCCGCGAGAAGCTCTTCCCTTTTTTCTTCAGGCAGGGAAAGGAGGAGCTCCGCCTGCTCTTTGTTGGCAAGCTCGAAGTCGATCTCCGTTTCCTTGGCCAGAAGAATGTTCAGCGCTTTCAGATTGGGCAGATCGTCATGGCTTCCCGAAGGAAGCACCATAGCCTTCTGCTCCCACAAAAATTTAGAATAAGCCGAGGA
>CAZJAX010000126.1:0-4390 GCA_964543965.1 uncultured Planctomycetia bacterium | reverse complement strand
TTTTACGGTGGTACGCTTTTCTTCAGCTTCATTCCAAACTTTTTCATGGCGCTTTGGGGCACCCAAGTGGTCATGAAGATCATCTTCACGGGAAGCTGGCTGACCATCCTGTGGCTGGGTCTTCCTGTGGCGCTCCTGGTCATCTCCTTCGCAGCGCTGACGTTTTTTGCGTTCGCCTATATGCTGAGCACTCTGTATTCGGCGAAGGCCGGCACGGAGAAGGGTATCGGACAAGTGCAGAGCGTGGATGATGCGGCTGAAAAATTCAGCGACGCCAGAGAGCGCTATGTCGAGCTTTCCGCGAATGTGTGTGAACGTAAAGACGCGATCATCCAGTTTGACGACGCCTGGGAGGATTTCATCAAATCGATGATCCCGACAGGGGACATCAACGATGCCACCGCTCAGTGGCTGCGCAGCTGGAACCGAAAAAATCCTGACGGGACACTGGTCGAACCTGACGACAGGCCCGCCGACGCCAAGATCAGCGAGGACGGCGAAGAGCGCATCCAGCGTTTTGTCGAGGGCTGGCTGATGAACCTGCCTCCGCAGCTTCACTGGGAATACCAGCTTCCCGTGAGCGTGATCTCCACGGCCTTTGAAGAGCCGGTGTGGTGGGACGCGAAGTATCTGCAGACAAGAGAAAAGCCCGAAGCCGCCGACACCATCCTCAACTTTTTCATCAAGCGCCACCGCGAACAATGGGAAAACGTGATCAAGGAACAGTGCCCGAATCTTACGCAGGAGCAGAGAAATTTCCTTTTGAATGAGAACGGAACCGGGCTTGCCGGGCACACGGTCATCCCCGAGACGTCGGCCGACCCCAACATTCCCTCGCTTGCTTCCGTGGTCAACGCCGACGGCACGACCCTTCTGACCGTGATCGAAGATTTTTGTAATGAAAGAGGCTGGACGGTCGGCCGCACGATGCTGGGATTGAACACGATCCGCAAAGCCTGGATACGCGCCGTCAAGCGCGTATATCCCAAAACCGACAGGATGACTCCCGAAGAGACCAGGGACTATGAAGCGACTATAGAGAATCTCGTCGACCGTAAACTCCAGCTATTCGTGAACTACGAGGGCAGAAATTTTTCAGGAGCGGTCGCGGCGGCAGGCGGTAAAAAGCACTTGAACGACCTTATGCGCCGTTTCCCTTACATGGATGTCTGGTGGGGAGATGCGGTGCACAGGGGTCCGCTGGCGGATCCTGCGGTCGACGCGCCGAACATCGTGATGAGGACCGGCGCTACCAAGCTGGGGCGGCATGGCCCGACCGGCAAAGGTCCGGGTATGGCGCTGGCTATTCCAGCCAATCACGTGATCGTTTTCCCGACGGACGCCAACGTGGCGTACGGCACCGAGGAAGTCGAACGCATGCCTTTCTCGATGTCGCTTTTATCTGAATTTGTGCCCCCGGCCGGCACTTATGCCGTGGATGAGGCGCCGCGCAGGACGCCTCGGCCCGGGACAAGAGGCGGCTACATTAACCTCGGCGGCGGTCCCGGCGTCGAATGGCGGGACGGTTCGCGCGACTACGTGATATTCGGCGAGAGAATTTTTCCGATCAATTACTCGGTTCAGGGCCGCGCGATCGCCGGCGCCGACGAGACTTTTACCACGATCGTCCAGCGCTTCCTTAACATATTCGGCGCGGTCGGTTTTTACGGCCACAACGCGACCACCTATCTTCCGATCATGCAGAGCATCAACGGCATTCCTCACGATTATCCGAGCGAGGACATCGTGCTGGCGATACGCGCCTGGTCGTCGGTGGCGGGCGTGGACGAGGATGTGAAAGACGATCTGGTCGAACAGGTGCGCGGCGTTGTCAATAAAGGACGTTTTCACACGTCTCACGAGGAGCACATGAAGGGCGGCAAGTCCCGTCCCACGAGCTTCATCGACAATATCGCTCCTTACGGGAAATATCCGGCCGGCGCGGTCGATCTGCACAGAATTCTCGGTATCGTCATGCGTCACCCCGGCATCTCGATCGGCCAGAAAATGATGCTGGCGTTCGCGCTTTCGTTCTACTTCCGTAAACCGGTCGTCATTCTGGTCCAGTTCCTGTATCTGTACTGGGTCGTCATGCTCGGCGTCAGCGAATTCGTCGCGTTCCCGATGGTCATCGCGATGGGTCTCGTCGGCCTTGTCTTGAGCCAGGCCATCACTTTCCAGGGCGCGCAGCTCAAGATCGAAAAACACGGCTGGTCTCCTTTGAATATCAAGTGGGACAAGAAGGCGTGGGGCGGCTGGAAACCCGTCAAGATCAAGATCAACGGCGGTCTGACGCGGCATTTTCTATTCATGCCCATCAACTACATCATGTTCGTGCCGGTCATCATCATTTACGCCATCAGCGATCTTGTCGGCTATCTGGGCGACGCAAAATTCCCGATCACGGAAAAGGGCAATAACACGACCTTTGTTCCTGCTGAACGCGTGTATCTTTCCACCGATCCCGCCGAGCCTATCCGCGGGCGTCTCATCCTATTCGCGTCCATTTTTGGAGCCATCGGCGCTATTGTCTGCTTCGCTTTCGTTCCGGTGCTCGCCGTCCCTACGCTGATGCTGTTTCTTATTACCGGGGGATCGCTCTTGGGGCTGGGTATCGTGCTTTTCGGTCTCAGCTACGTTCTTCCTGTGAGCGAAAGCACTGCCAGCAGGATGAGGATCATAGGCGTCGTGGCGGGTCTCTTGGGAGCCATAGCTCTCCTGCTCTCGATCACCCCGAGCTGGGCGTTCTTCCCGTTATATTACTTAGTGCCTGTTGTTGCCGCTTCGCTTTATCCTACGAGAGTCACGAAATATGAAGCGACCGGCCCTGCGGCGGAAACGACTTCCAGCAAGGAAGAGTTCGTACTCGGAGTCGTTAAGACCCAATTCACGAAGGAGGTTTGGCAGACCGACAAGCAAAAGGTCAACCGTCTGAAGCTCGCCATTCTCTCGACGTTCCCTCTATTTATTCCTGTCATCTCGGGCATGCTGATCTGGAAAAATATGGGACTCTGGTGGTCGGCGGCGTACATGATGATACCGTTCGCCTCGCTCTTTACTTATTTCCTTTTCCAGCCCGCCCTGGGATCTCTGCTGATGAAATACCGGATGCCAAAAGTCATTCTGGCGCTTTCGACAGCGGCGTTCTTGGCGGTCGGTTATCTGCAGTCCGGCTGGGAGGGTCTGGCGCTTTTTGCGGTGGTTGCGGCAGCCGCGTTGTTTGTTCCGATACGCAGCTATCTAAGGAACCCCAACCTGGTCCAGAGCTATGCCAACGATCTCGAGAAAGAGGAGAGTAAGAAAGCTCCTCCGGCAGGCGCCCGACTGGCCGCCGCCGTGACCGACTTCGCAAGGAGCTGGCGCACGATCTATAAGGCAGAGATGGACATCGCTACGCTGACGGCGTGGGAGGCGGCATTCAACAACGGAGCCGACGGCACGATATTCAGATTCGACGAAGGAAAACGCGGCCGTTTCAATGCGCCCGAAAGAGTGATCGGCACGCTGACCGCCCGTCTGGCTCCGACCGAGGCCAAGCTCCGCGTGCCTTACTGGTACGCCGAGCGCGACGCCTCTGCGGACAAGGCTACGGTTCTGCGCCAGCCGCTGCGTGACGGCGAGTTTAACTTCTCCAAGATCGCTCCGGCAGAAATTATTTCCAGGAACGTAGACCTGGACGGAAAGCTTTTCAGTGTCGCTTACAATTTAGGGGCAGCGTACTGGGGTGCCGCGATCGTGATCCCGGAGGATGTCGCCGAGCAGTATCTGACGCCCAAGGATATCAATTCGTTCGTCGCTCTCATGTCCCGCACGGACGCGCTGGTGCTTTATCACAGCATCTTTGGAGGCGCCAGCGTCAACAGCCTTCACTTCCAGCTGGCCTATGATGTGCCCGAAGACGTCGACATCCTGATCCGCGATTCCAGATGGGAGGAAAGAGACGGCCTCTTTTACGGCGAGCCGGCCGCGTACGACACCAACATGGTGATGCTGCGCAGCAAGGACCCTGCAAAACTCAAGCAGGCGCTCACGCTTGTGGTCAATGAATTGCAGGGCAAAAATATTCCTTTTGTGCTGGGAGGAAAAGGGGATGTCGTTTTTGTGATGCCGGCGGACACAGACCGTTACGTGACCAGGCTGGCGGGAGTAAAAGATGAGATCACGATCGCGATGGGTGTGCGGGAGAGACTGGGAAGATATATCCTGGGAACAAAGTCTGTTTACGATCTGCCTGACGCAGAGCTCGAGACGCTCCTGAAGGCCGCTAGGCGCGAGACGACGCTCTCAGGGACTGATCTGGCAAATTTCAAGGCGTTCATCGCGGCGATGAAGCAGGGCGCCCGCCTAGCCATCTTCAACCCCCGCGAAACCGCCCAGCTAGCGGCCATGG
>CAZJAX010000125.1:0-4626 GCA_964543965.1 uncultured Planctomycetia bacterium | reverse complement strand
GCCCGGATGGCTGAAGAGAAAGGAAAAAACGATGATCTGACCCCTTATGAAGCGCCCGATGTGCGGACGCTGGCGGCGCGCCGCCCCGTCACCGTGCTCATCGTCCTTGCAGCTGTCTTTTTATCGGGTATGGCGATGCCCTTGATCGGCGCCCATCCCGTGTTTCATATCCTTCTGACGGCTGGTCCGGCGGTCTATTTTGCTTATGCGTTCTTAGGGTTCGGGCGCAAGCCCGCGATAAGCCGGGAATCGATCGACCAAGCGTATGACAGTCTCGCCGGATCCGGCGTCCGCGATCCGAGCGTCCCCGCCGGTTCGACTTCGGTGAAGGCGCCTTCGGATCAAATCGCCGTTACGAAGGAGGATGGGGATGATCGGGTCACCGAAGGCTCCGTGGAGACCAACGACGGCGCCAGACTGGCAGTACCGCAAAAGAAGTTCTTGGATGCTTTGTCAGTCCTTGAGCCTATTTCACAATCGTTGAGTTTGGAGATAGCCAGGAGAATCGAGGAGGATCCGATCGTCATCTCGGAACCTTCGGGCAAATGGGGAGCTATCCAGGCCCGCCTCGTGGTGGACAGGAGCTCTTCGATGTTCCGGCCGGGTCAAGGTTTCGCGATCAGGATCTTTGCCGAATTGACCGACGAAGTATCGGCGGCCCAAGAGGCGGACCGTCTGACATATCGTGAACAAGTACGGCGGCTCAGGGAATCGCCCCGCGAAAGAAAAGATAAATACGTTCCGCGCAAAGGAGATGCGTTTCAGATCATGATCACCGGCGGCGAGGTCACAATCTCATCTCTTCCGGACAAGAAGGAGATCAAAACGCTCGTCGCGGAGATCCTAGAGATGCAATCAGGGCCGCTTACAGGAGACATCAGGCCGAAGAGCTTGCGTGTGAAAGTGGACAGCCTGCGTTTACCGGTCATCCTGCGCCTGAAAGATATTTTCGGATCCCTGGGGATCCCTTTGATCGCATCGATGTCCCGTTCTCAAAGAACGCTGAAAAACCCCGATGATGCAAGGCAAAGGAGACTTAATTATCAGGATCCTTACGATGCGCTGGGTTGGCATATCATCGAAATGTACTTCAATACCGAGACCAACAGGGAGACGTTCCGTGTTCCTCCTGATTTTGAAGAGCGGATATCCCGCGTGCCGGAAGGATCCCGCCTTGCGGCCGATGTTCCTGCCGAAACGGCCGGTCCGTCCCGAGAGACGCTCGAGAGTGTCCTTTCTGCGCCGGAGCAGGATGCGGTGATGGATTTTCTGCAGCGCGTCTTTTCGGCGCTTCGGCGAAGCGGACGGATCGCGGTCGGCGATCTCGTGTATAGGATGGAAGAGGATGCGTCCGGACGGCTTGTGATCCGGGACGCCGCGGAGCGTACGATCCTGACGACCCGTGATTTCCGGAAGATCGAAAAAGAAGCGGATATCCTTTCTCCGGCGGGATATCAAATGTCGCCGGCAGATCTGCGCGTGATATTCCAGGACGCTTTCGGCAAAGCCGCTCTCGTCCACATGCCCGATCCCTCGAAGAAAGTAGAAGGCGTGCTCGACTTGGACAAGATGATCTCGAAGGATATGAAAGGATTCGAGCAGATCATTCTGCCTCTCTTGTTGATAGAGCTGGAAGGCCTTTATAAGAAAGAGGACGGCGGACAGAATTCGAAAATATTCTTAAAAACGGAGGATACGGCTTTAAGAGAGATGATCTCGGGCGCCGTCACCGCCTCTAAAAAGGAATTCCTTACCAGCTTCGTCTATTTCGATGAAAACGAGATCCCGGCCGAATACCGCCGGGCCAAAGTCCATATCACGACTCCCGGCAACGCCCGATCCGGCCTGAGAAATTTCTTTGTCCAGCCTCTCAAGGAGGGAAGTATCCCCAACTTCAGGGCGATTTTCCGGCTTTCTCTAGCGGTCGCGCGCGTTGATAAGCTCGAAGCCGGCGAGCCTGACTTCCAGACATTCACCCATGACCTGCAGACATTTCTGAAGCGGGTGATCGACGATCCGGCAGGTTTGGCGCAGGCGATCATGGGTCTTTCCTCGGATGAGTCTCCGTACGCCCTGCCTCCCATCGTCTCGCTCGATGTAGCCGCCCTGATCCAGGGAGCTCGTCTGGCTAAAAAAATGGCCGAGCAGTCCGCTTAGAGCCTTCTCAAGCCAGCGGCCCTGCGGCAGGCGCGAAGCGGTGATGGGCGCTTGACAAAACCGGCCGTTTTCAGGATAATGCTTTTTTATATAACTTTAGCCACTATCAATGATTAGGGAAAAAATGAACCAGCCTACACTCGTCATCGTCAAACCGGACGGTTTGCAAAAGTCTCTCACCGGCAGCATTCTTACCAAGCTTTCGGAAACCAAGCTCACCATTATCGCTACCAAGGTCAAAGAGGTCAGCCGTTCTCTAGCCGAAGAGCACTACCGCCATATGAAGGAAAAGCCATTTTTCGAAGAGATCGTGAGCTACCTCATGGGCGAGTATCACACGAAGCGGGTGATGGCTATCGTATACATCGGCGAAGATTCGATCGCCAAGATCCGCAAGATCTGCGGCGCGACCAATCCCGAAGAAGCCGAGCCGAGCTCCATCCGAGGGTCTTACGGCCGTATCACGACCAAGGGCGTCTATGAGAACGTGATCCACGCTTCCGGCAATATGGAAGACGCCGAGCGCGAGATCAAGCTCTGGTTCGACCCGGACGAGATCGTCTACTCGAACCTTTTTCCGACAAAAGAAGTGACGCTTTCAAACGTCAAGAAAAAGGTCTGGGCTTGACCAAAAAGAAGCAGGGCCGGCTTTTCGTGATCTCGGCCTCTTCCGGCACCGGCAAGACCACGCTCGCCAAAAAACTCCTCGAAGAAGACAAGAACGTCATTCAGTCCGTTTCCTATACGACGCGCGAACCCCGCCCGACTGAGATCCAGGGCAAGGACTATGTCTTCGTATCAAAGACCCAGTTCATGGCCGTGAAGAAGAAGAAAGGTTTTCTCGAATGGGCCAACGTGTTTGGCCGCTATTACGGAACCCCAAAAAAAGAAGTCGAGGATCATCTGAAGCGCGGGCTGGACGTGCTTCTTTTGATCGATGTGCAAGGCGCCAAAAAGGTCAAGCAGACCAAGTCCGATGCCGTCTTTATCTTCTTGGCGCCTCCTTCGAAGGAAGAGCTTCTGCTGCGTCTTCATAAGCGCGGGACCGAGACGCGGGAGCAGATCAGCGTCCGCTACAAGATCGCGACGAAGGAAATGAAAGAGCTCAATGAACTCAATCTCTGTGATTACCGGATCGTCAACCGCCACATCCCGGTGGCGACCGAAGTGCTGCGCGGCATCATCCGCGCCGAACGCATGAAAGTCTAAAGCCTCAAATGAATACAGGAAAAAATATCCTTCTCGGCGTCAGCGCCTCTATCTCCGCTTACCGCGCCTGCGATCTCATCACCGAGCTGCGCGCCAAAAATTTTACCGTGACGGCCGTCATGACAAAGGACGCGCGCCATTTCATCACGCCGCTTGTTCTCGAGAGCTTCACGGCTAATGATGTCGTCGAGGACTTCTTCTCGGTGCAGGGACGCACGAAACCCATTCATATCGAGCTAGCCAAAAAGTCTGATCTCATCCTCATCGCACCTGCGACGGCTGACGTGATCGCCAAGCTTTCTTACGGTTTTGCCGACGATGTCCTGAGCTGTTCCGTGCTCGCGTTTGACGGACCCGTGCTCGTTGTGCCGGCCATGAATGAAAAAATGTATCTCAACGAAGCCACGCAGGAAAATATCACGCGCCTTAAAAAGCGCGGCGTGATCTTCGTCCCGCCCGTCGAAGGGCACTTGGTCTGCAGCGATCAGGGTATGGGCCACATCGCGCCGAATACCGCCATCCTGAATGCGGTCGAAACGGCTCTCGCAAAGAAAAAGTAATGCGCTTTCTCATCGTTTCAGGTCCTACCAGGGAACCGCTTGACCCGGTCCGCTATCTTTCCAACTATTCGACGGGTACGATGGGCAGCCGTCTGGCCGAGGCCGCAAAAAAGCGCCGTCACCGCGTGGAGCATATTGAGTGCCCGGCAGCGGCCGAGACCGCCCGCGAGCTTTTGACTCTCCTCAAGCGGCGCGTTCCCAAGAACGACGTGCTGATCATGGCAGCCGCTGTCTGTGACGCGAGGCCGGCGGAAGTTTCGAACCGAAAGATCAAAAAAAATAAACTTTCATCGATACGGCTCGTCAAAAATCCGGATATCCTTGCCGAACTCTCTAAGATCAAGGGTCCCGGTCAAATATTCATCGGTTTCGCTCTCGAATCCGAGGATGCTTTCAAGAACGCGTCTAAAAAGCTGATATCAAAGAATCTGGAACTCATTGTTTTGCAAAGGGTTATGATTAAAAATAAGCCGTTCGGCGAAAAACGGATCGATGCTTTCATTCTGGATCGTTGCGGATGTGTCAGCCCGTTTAAAATGGTTTCCAAGGCGAAGCTGGCCGGGGTCCTCGTGGATGCGGCCGAATCCATGGCGTGCGCTCGCGCCGAAGCGCTCAAAGCGAAAATCTAGTGACTCTATAAGCCCTTTTTGCTAGATTAAAGGGGTCCTGAGAGGCATTTTTGGCGCGATGGCCGAGCAGT
>CAZJAX010000124.1:0-4639 GCA_964543965.1 uncultured Planctomycetia bacterium | reverse complement strand
ACAAAGCGCTTTTGCGCACAAGGGCGGAGTGCACATCGACGCCGTGAAGAAAAATCCTAAGACTTACGAACATGTCGACCCGCAGCTCGTCGGCAACACTCGCAAGCACCTCGTCTCTGAGATCGGCGGCAGAACCAATATCATTTTGAAGGCGCAGGAATGGGGTATCGAGCTCAAGAAAGACGCGCCTGAGACCAAGAAAATACTGCACGACGTGCAGACGCTCGAGAACGAAGGCTATCAGTTCGAAGGTGCTGACGCGTCAGTCGAGCTCTTGATGCGCAAGATCATCGGCAAGCGCAAGGAATTCTTCAAGGCTGAAGGCGAGATCAAGAATGAGCGCATAGGCGCCGCGGATCCTGACGTGACCGCCATCGTCAAGGTGTCTGTCGGAGGCAAAGCCCCTAAATCCATCACGCTGAAGGGTGACGGTCCCGTCGACGCGCTCGGCCGTGCGCTGCAGGAGGCGCTGGCAGACGCTTATCCGAGCGTGCGAGAAGTGGAGCTGGACGACTACAAGGTTCGTATTGTCAATTCCCGTGCTGGCACGGGCGCCAAGGTGAGGGTCGTCATCGAGTTTCATGACAGGGAGCGCGTCTGGTCCACGGTCGGCGTTTCGACCAACATCATCGAGGCCAGCTGGAAGGCTCTCGTCGACGCCTATGAATATAAACTCTTAAGGAGCATTTCATGACCGATAAGTCTCACGGAAAATCCCACAAGCCTGAAAAGGAAAAAGAAAAAATTCCTGATAATACGAACGAGCTTCCCAAGGTCTACGACGCCAAGCTCGTCGAAAAGAAATGGTATGAGGAGTGGAGGAAAAGGGGGTATTTCAAGGCATCTTCCAAGTCCAAGAAAAAACCCTACGTCATCGTCATTCCGCCGCCCAACGTCACCGGTATTCTCCATATGGGCCACGCGCTCAACAACACGATCCAGGACATCCTGATCCGCTACAAACGCATGTCCGGCTACGAGGCGCTTTGGATGCCCGGCACCGACCATGCGGGCATAGCCACGCAGAACGTCGTCGAAAAATCCCTTAGAGAAGAAAATCTGTCGCGCCATCAGCTCGGCCGCGAGAAATTCCTCGAGCGCGTCTGGAAATGGCGCGAGAAATACGGCAACACCATCATCCGCCAGCTTCAGCGCCTCGGCTCTTCGTGCGACTGGGACCGCACGCGCTTCACGATGGACGAAGGGCTCTCGAAGGCCGTCCGCGAAGTCTTCGTGCGTCTTTACGAAAAAGGCCTCATTTACCGCGGCGAGTACATCATCAACTGGTGCCCGCGCTGCCAGACCGCGCTTTCCGACGAAGAAGCCCAGCATAAGGAGATGACCGGCCACCTCTATCATCTCAAATACCAGATCGAGGGCACCGATCAGCACGTGACGATCGCGACAACGCGTCCGGAGACGATGCTCGGCGACACCGCTATAGGGTTCAATCCCAAAGACGAGCGCTATCAGCACCTGATCGGCAAGACCGCGATCCTGCCGCTCCTGAACCGGCGTTTGAAGATCATCCAGGACGACGACATCGATCCAAAGTTCGGCACGGGCGCGCTCAAGATCACGCCTGCTCATGATCCGATCGATTTCAAGCTCGCGCAGAAGCACGGCCTCGACATCATCAACATCATGAACCCCGACGCGACGCTCAACGACGCCGCCGGCATCTACAAAGGGCTCGACCGTTTTGAAGCCCGCAAGAAGATCATCGCCGAGCTCGAAGACCGGCGTATTCTGCTCGAGACCAAAGAGCATATGCACTCAGTGGGCCACTGCTACCGCTGCTACACCGTGGTGGAGCCGTACCTTTCCAAGCAGTGGTTCGTACGCATGAAGCCTCTGGCCAAACCCGCGATCGCGGCGGTCAAGGAGGGGCGCACCGAGTTCAGGCCCGCGCGCTGGACTAAGGTGTATCTTGAATGGATGCACAATATCAAAGACTGGTGCGTGTCGCGTCAGATATGGTGGGGACACCGCATCCCCGTTTGGTACTGCGCTCCGTGCCGCGCCAAGGAAGAAACGCTTACGCCCGGCAAGGAAAAGAAGATCTACACCGAGCCCGGCATGATCGTCGCCCGAGAGACTCCCAAGGAATGCCCGGTCTGCAAAAACAAGGATCTTCTGCAGGACCCGGACGTGCTCGACACCTGGTTTTCTTCGTGGTTGTGGCCCTTTTCGACGCTCGGCTGGCCGGACGAGAACAAAGATCTTAAATATTTTTACCCGACGGCTTGCCTCGTCACCGGCTATGAGATCATTTTCTTCTGGGTGGCGCGCATGATGATGTCCGGGATCGAGTTCATGGGCAAAGAGCCCTTCAAGCAGGTCTACATCCATGGGATCGTTCGTGACGAGCACGGCGCCAAGATGTCCAAGTCGCTTGGGAACGCGGTTGACCCCATCGGCATCATCGACGAATACGGCGCAGACGCGCTGCGCTACGCCATCATCTCGATCACTTCCGAAGGGCAGGATGTGTACTGCTCCAAGGAAAAGTTCGAGGTCGGCCGCAATTTTGCCAACAAGATCTGGAATGCCGCGCGATTCCTTCTCATGAACCGCACCGGCAAAGCCAAGGCCAAGGCTCCCAAACCCGCCGACTTGTCTCCGATAGACCTCTGGATCCTGAGCCGCATGAACCAGACCATCGACAGCGTGACCAAGAGTCTCGACAAGAGCCGCTTCAACGAGGCGCTCGCGACGATCTACGACTTCTTCTGGCATCAGTTCTGTGATTGGTATGTCGAATTCGCCAAGCCGAGCATCAAGACGCCCGAGACCCAGTGGGTGCTCGAGACGGTGCTCGAAACCACGCTGAGGCTCATGCATCCGTTTATGCCGTTTATCACTGAAGAGATCTGGCAGCAGATGCCTCATGAGGGGGAGTCCATCATGATCGCAGACTGGCCCAAGTCTTCGAAGAAGTGGATCGACGAAAAGGTCGAGGGGGAGGTCGCGCTGATCATCAGCGAGATCGAAGCCATCCGCAACGTTCGCTCAGCCTGGCAGATCAATCCAAAAGACCTTGTGGCTGTCGCTGTCAAGACTTCGCGCGACAAGGAGATGAAGATCCTGAAGGAATACTCCTCCCATATCGTGCAGATGGCCAAGATCTCGTCTCTGCAGATCGGCAAAAACATCGCACGTCCGAAAGAGTCGGCCGTGGCCAACGTGGGCCGAGTCGAAACGTATGTCGTTCTGTCCGGCCTCGTTGATAAAAATACCGAGACCCAGCGGCTGGAGCTGGCGCTCGGAGACGTCGACAAAATGATCCGCTCGACGGAGGGTATGCTTCAGAATCAGAATTTCGTCGCCCGCGCCCCCAAAGACATCGTCGATAAGGAGCGTACAAAGCTCGAAGATCTGCAGAACCGCAAAAAACGCCTTGAAGAAAACCTGAAGACTTTGACCGGCTAGATCCATGCTGCGCACTAACGTCACCGACCTCATCGTCAAATTCGCACTGCGTGAAGACGTGGGGTCGCGCGACGTGACGTCGTCCGCCGTCATCCCTAGCTATTCGAATGCCAAGGCCAAGTTCGAATGAGGGGCATCATGTATCCTCTGCGGCATAGAGATCGCAGAGCTGGTGTTCCGGTATGTCGATGAGAATCTTCGTTTTCTTCCTGTCTGCAAAGACGGCGACCGCATCGAACCCAATCAAGAGCTGGCCTATATCGAGGGCGCGGCCGCATCCATCCTTATCGCCGAAAGAACGGCGCTCAACTTCATCGGCCATCTTTCGGGCATCGCGACGCTGACCGCACGTTTCGTGGAGAAGGTCAGGGGGACGCAGGCCAAGATCCTCGATACCCGCAAGACCACGCCCAATATGCGCGTACTCGAAAAATATGCGGTCAAGACGGGCGGTGGAACCAATCACCGCTTCGGTCTCTACGACCAGATGCTCATCAAGGACAATCATTTAAAGATCCTCCGCAACGAGAAGATCGTCGACATCGTCGCCCAGGCCAAAAAAAATGCGCTGAAGAACATGCTCGTCGGCATCGAGGTCAAAAACTTTAAGGAGCTCGAAGAGGCGCTGAAGAGCAAGCCGGGCTACATCCTCCTGGATAACATGAAGCCCGAAAGTATCAAACAGTGTGTCGAGATGCGCGCTAAGGCAGGCTCCAAGATCCCGTTCGAAGTCTCCGGCGGCATTACGCTTGAAAACGTGCGCAGCTACGCCGAGCTCGGTGTCGAGCGCATCTCCGTCGGCTCGCTGACGCATTCGGCGCCGGGGCTCAACGTTTCCCTCGATATCGTCGGCTGATTTGCGGTGAATTTTAAAATCACTTCTTCCATGAAACCTCAGGGCGATCAGCCCCAGGCCATCAAAAAGCTCGTCGAAGGCCTGAGAAGCGGGGATAAATACCAGACGCTGCTCGGCGTGACCGGGAGCGGAAAAACGTTCACGATATCCAACGTCATTGCCCAGCTCAACCGTCCGACGCTCGTCCTATCCCACAACAAGACTCTGGCGGCTCAGCTCTACAGCGAGTTCAAAGAAATTTTCCCCGAAAACGCGGTCGAGTATTTCGTGAGCTACTACGACTACTATCAGCCGGAAGCTTATATCCCGCACACGGACACGTACATCGAAAAAGATGCTTCGATCAATGAA
>CAZJAX010000123.1:0-4743 GCA_964543965.1 uncultured Planctomycetia bacterium | reverse complement strand
CCAGATGAATGTCGCTGGCGCGATAGCGTATAGCCTCATCCAGGATCAGGTTGGTCAGCTGCACGACCGGCGCTTTATTGACCTCGGCCGTCAGGTCATTAGCGGGAGTTTCCGGCGTCAAGGCGGCTTCGGGGCCTGACTGCACCCGAAAAGATTCCACCGCGGACTTGAGAGCGCCGCCTTCAGTATAAATCTGGTTTAAAGAGGTTTCGATGTCAGTGCGCGTCGCGATGACGGTCTCGATGTCCAGTCGCGTCATCTTCCTTAGATTGTCGAGCAAAACGACATCGGTCGGATCAGCCAATGCCACAAGCAGCACGCGGTCGCGCCGCTCGACGATCAACACCGCATATTTACGCGCGAAAACTTCGGGGATCAGGCTTGCATGTTTTTTCGCGCCGGCGACAAGTCCGGGCCAATTTTCCATGGAAAAAAACGGAATCTTCAGCTGGCGGCTCAGGGCCATCGCGAGCCCTTTATCGCTCACAAACCCAAGGCGGATCAGCGTCGCTCCAAGAAGCTCGCCCTTGCTTTTCTCCTGCTGCTTCAGCGCTTGCTCGACCTGAGCCGGGGTGATGAGTCCCGCTTCAACCAGAATATCGCCTATCCTGAGATTCTTTCCCGTCATCAGGTGCCGCCGCCGTAGGCATCCAACGACAGCGCCATCTCCCGACTCGCTTCAGGCGATTCCCGCTTTGCGGCGCTGCTCTGTATCATTTTCTTCTCCTGGCGGTACATAATGTTCTTTTTAGCCTCACGAGATTCGGCCAGATCAAGGCCGGAAGTCATCTGCACATCTTCAAACACGCTCAAAACTCTCTGCACCGCTTCATCCTTTTGCTTGAATGGCTGCGCGCTTTCATCGGTCAAGCTGTCGTAGCCCCGGACTATATGCGGCGTAATAAAAATCACGAGCTCTCGATCTGCGCTGTTATCATTGTTGTAGCTAAAAGCGCCCCCCACCAAAGGCAGATCTCCTAAAAACGGTATTTTTTTTACGCTCTGATTGCCGCTTTTTTCCATCAGGCCGCCTATCACCAGAGTCTGGTGGTTTTTCACGCGCGTCACCGTGCGCACGACGCGAGTCGTCGGATCCAGGAATGTCGAAGGGAAGAAACTGGAAGCGGCGACCGTCGTGATGGATGGCTCTAAAAATAGTTCGACGGTCTGGTCGTCGTTGACCTGGGGCGTCATTTTGAGGGTAATGCCGACCTGAGACCTTTCCGCTGTATTGGACGTGGAAGTCGACTGGCCGTCGGCGGTCGTAAGCGAGGTCTGGTTGGCGATGGCCGTATTGGTCACGAGCTTGATGTTGGCCGCCTCATTGCTCATGGTCAAAACCCGGGGCCGCGCCAAAATTTTCGTGTTAATGTCCTCGGTCAGAAAGTGCAGGATCGCCTGGAAATCATTGGCGTTTAATGTGCCCAGCGTCAGCGTCGAGGTCCCCTGCGTCGTCGCCTTCACGCCTTCCGAATTGTTGAATAAATTTTCCGTAAAAGGAAAACCGGTCGTCCTGGATCCGCCGGCAAAGGACGCCAGCTCTCCGTCAGTGCCTCCCCATTCTACACCGTGATCTATCAAAACATCCTTCTTGATCTCCATCAGATGCACTTCGATCAATACCTGCGGGGCGGGCTGGTCTATCCGCGCCAGTATTTTTTCGATTTCGTCCAGTTTGGAGGGGATATCAGTGACGATAAGGCTGTTGCTCTGGATATCGGCGGTAACTTTGCCTGCAGGCGTCAAAAGACTGGCGATCACACGGTCTATCCCGCGCTCAACGACGGTATTGTCATTGGCGGTCGATGGATCCAAGGCAGACGGGACAGCAGTGCTCGTCGACCCGGTCGAACCGGATGATCCCGAGGAATCAAACGACGCTTCCTGCAGCGCCGTCAGATCCTGGATCGTGCCGGCTCCGCCGACGTCGATGGGAGATATGGAAAGACGGCTATACTTTAACCGGTAGACCCTTGTTTCGGTTTCGGGCCCCTCATCCGTCTGCCCGGAGCCTAAAGGCGCGCCTCCGGGCGTAAAACCGGACACGCCCGAATTGGCGCCCGCACCTCTGGCGTAAAATATGATGAGCCCGCTTGCTTTTCTTCGATACTCAAGACCGTTGACCGCCGCGATGCTCTGCAAAGCATCTTCCAGCGGCACGCGGTCAAAGCTCAAGTAAACCTTTCTCGATTCTACATCTTGGCTGGCGATAAAACTGACTTTGGATTGTTCGGAAAGCGCTCTTAAGACGTCCTTCAAAGGAATGTCATCGGCGTCCAGCGTGATCAGATCGGATGGCTTTTGCGCGACGTCGGAGGCGGCGTATGATTGATTCACGCATAAAAAAGCTATTGTGAGAATACAGGCGATGATCTGCTTTTTTTTCATGTCCACTGAATCCCCTCTTTGGTTAAATAACCTTCCTCGCCGTCACGCCTCAGCCGCACGCCCCTTTTTTCGACTTTTATGATTTCAATGCTGCCAATGCGGTCTCCCGCCTTCACCTTTTGCCCATTCACCCGGGCGGAGCCGGATTGCGGCGACCATAAAATACCGTCAAGCACCAAGGACCCCGCCGACTCCGTCGTGGGCATCAAGGATACGGGAGCCGAATCGGCATCTTCAAAAAAAGGATCGCGTGATCCTTCGGACGAATATTTGACGGCGCACCACGCCGAACGGCTCACCCCTAACAGCAGGATAAAAACGACCGGCCATAATCGCATTTTCATGACGCGGTCCCTGAAACTTCGTGATAAGCGGCCAGAACCGAAGAAAGCTTGAGACGCCGTCCGGCCCCGGCCGCAGAAAGCCTTTCCAGCCGCAACTGGTTCAAAAAAATCCAGGGCTCATAGTTCTCAAGATGCTCCACGAATTTCCCTACTTGATCATACCCGCCTTCGGCTTCTACGAGCAAAGAAATTTTTTCGAAGTCATCGATTTTTTCTGAATTCTGCGGCGAGAGGGACACGACCGACAGCCCGGACTCAGCTGCGGCCTTGTGAACCGCCTGCATCATCCAATCCGGATTCTTAGACACGGCCAAGAGCTCTTGGTAACCCTGCATCTGAGCCTGAGCGGTTGTCGCCTGAAGCAAGGCCGCCTTTCTTTTAAGCGCTTCCGCGGTCATTTTTTTATTTTTTTTAATCTCCTTCAGATCGCCGGATATGAAAAGGCGCAGCGCCAGGGCCGGCCCGATCACACCTATCAGCAGGAACAAAATGATCCTTTTCTGCGCAAAATTATATCGCTTGAACACTTCCAGGAGGATCCTGATCATTCTGCCGCCTCTTTGTTCACGACGGCTTCTCCAGCGGTTCGCTATCCACAAAAAAAATCGAAGCCGTATAGCCGCCCTGTCCATCCACGATCTTTCTCAATTTTGATATTTTTATCGATCCGATCCCGGCAGTCAATGCCGGACTGGCTCTGAGCGCGTCGACAAATTGATTGATGGTCGACACGTCATCGACGGAAGGGTTGATGCGCCCTTCCAGGCGCAGCGACCTTAGATAGGTCTGGTGATCTACGATTTCAAGCGTGTCCAGCACCAGACCCTCAGGCACATACCGCGCGACCTCACCAAGCTTGGGCGTCCAATAAACACGGCCGCCATAAACAGAGGATAAAAAAGAGGCCTTTTTGAAAAGCGCCTCGTTCGCCGCATCGAGATCAGCGGCGTTCAAAACCTCGGCCGGAACGGCGAGGCTTCCCTCCTGAGCTTTGAGCCGGACCAAGTTTTTTTTGCTGCTGCTGATTTGTCCCAAAAAGAACAAATGTAAAAGAAGAAAGATGGCCCCCACGGCGCATGCTTCCACAAAAGCCAGGCGCTTCAATTCCTTCACCTCCTGCTCCCAGCCAAGCGGCGTGGTGTTAAAAAAATTCTTCTTTGCCGTATTCGCGGCCACAAGATTCAGCGGTTTTTGGGCTTTCAGACCGAGCAAAGGCAGGGGCTTGGCCCGGCCTTTGCCTGCCGACAGCGCGACCATTTCAGCGTAAGTCAGCTCTGCCGGCGAACCTGCGAAAAACTGGGTGCGCGGAATGACCTTCACCTGAAAACCCAGCTGCGTTTTTAAAACCGGTTCCAGGTTGTCTTCGGCGCATCCGGGGTCGGTCGTCAGTTCAAGATCCTGCACTTTGAGCCCTCGAAAATTTTTCACAAAATAATTCAGCAAGAGAGAGATCTGCCGGGCGACGGCGTCTCCGTCGATCTTTTTGGGCTCCTGCCCCACGATAGCCATGGGCGGAGGTATTTTCACCATGTTGCTCATCAACACTTCGCTGCCGCGCGCGGCGATGAATGTCAAAAAGCCGCCGTGCCGCAAACCCGCGTAAATTTTGACTTCCGAGCTAACAAAGTGCGGATTAGCCCCGCCCAAGAGCCGGAAAAACGCCATGCCTTCCGGTTCCACAAAATCGAGCATGTAGCCTGCATGCGCGATCGCCTGCTTCCACAAATCCACGGTCTCCTTTTTGGCGGCGGCGAGCACGATCCCCTGCCTTTTAAGTTCAGGCTTCGGAAAAGGCTTGTAGTCAAAATAAAGCTCTCTTTTCGCGATAGTCATGGACTTTTGGGCTTCAAAACCGACAGCCGTCCGCATGTCTGCCTCGGGGATCATCGGCATTTCAAAATAACGGACAAAGGTATCGGCATCGGGAAATGCCATGGCCAGAGAACCTACGTTCACGCCCAGCTTAGGAATAACCAGCTTCACCACTTCGGAAAGGACATACATCTTGGGG
>CAZJAX010000122.1:0-4774 GCA_964543965.1 uncultured Planctomycetia bacterium | reverse complement strand
CAACACCCCGACCTTCCGCAATCTCATTACCGGCGAAGGGATCTCACTTCCGATCATCCGTACCAAGAATTCCAAAGGCGCTGTTGTGGACTCGGTTCTTGACCCGTCAGCCAAGATCGCTGTGGGTGAGCCGATCATTTCTTATGAGATCAACCTGGGTGACGGGGTGATATCGAGCAATGCCGTGGCAAGAGTAGTCCCGCTGAGCTTGTCGGCGCAAGGCCAGCCTCTGGTCATCGAAGTCCAGAAGACCGATGAGAAGGCCGTCGTCATACCAGGCACCCCTGTTTTCCGCAATCTTATCACCAGCGAAGGGGTCTCGCTGCCGATCATAAGCACTAAGAATTTTGCCGGTGAAACCGTAGACTCCGTCATCAATCCCGCGGCTAAGATCGAATTGAACAAAGCCGTCACTGCCTATGAGATCGATATTAAGACGGGTATCGTCAATGATAAGAAGGCCGTGGCGCAAATAATTCCGCTGGTTCTGAACGCCGATCAAATGCCGCTGGTTATCCAGGTGCAGAAGGCGAAGGCTGACGGCGAAGTAATTCCGGGCAGAATTTATGTCAATTTTATCGACGAAGGCGGCACGGCCATTCCCGTGACACGCACCAAGAACGCCAAGGGCGAGACCGTCTACTCGATTCTCGATCCCGCTGCGAAGATCGCTGTTGATGCGCCTGTCGTTTCTTATGAGATCGATCTGAAATCGGGGGCTATCGACAGAAAGAAAGCCGTAGCGATCGTTACGCCGATGGCTTTGAATCCCGACGGCTCACTTCTGATCATCAAGATCGAAAGGACAGACGCGGACAAAAACATACTCCCTCTTCCTGCTCTGTATAACTTGCTGGGCGCCGAAGGTACGACGACGCCCATCATGACAGGAACCAACAACACCGGTAAAGTCGTCCATTCTATCGTCGATCCGGCCACTGTCATGGTTGTCGATACTCCGGTCACCGCTTATGAGATAGATCTCCGGTCGGCCCAGATCGACAAGAGCAAAGCTGTGGCACAAGTAACTCCCTTGATTTTAAGAGCTGACAAGACCCTCAGGGTTATCAGAGTCCAGAAAACGGATACGGAGGGCAAGCTTCTTCCCGGCAGCCTGCCCATCGTTTTGGGGATAGACGCTGACGGACGCGAGGCTGAAAAATATTATAAAAAGACCACGGGTCTTCCCGGCGTTGTCGGTCTGGTTCTTGTGGACCGCAACGAGACTTCCGCCGTTCTTCCTGATGCGCTGAAAACAGCGAGAGGGTATACCGGCAAGGAATCTCTATCAAGAATTTTTTATTATTCCGCCGACTATGAGCTCAGGGAGGACTTCGGTTTATACGGATATTCCGTCAAGACAGGCGTGAACGCCGCAGGCGATACGACCTATCATGTCTATTCATCGCGCGGCGACATTCTTGTGCGCACTGAAGTCTGGGATAAAGAGGGTATGCTGAAAGAAACCATCGATGAAAACGTCACCGGCAGCCGCTACGTGACGGAATTTGATACCGCGCATGAGGCTAAGACGGGTCAGCAGAAGCCTCTGCGTGTGTTGGAGATCATGCCTGATGGCACAAGAGTGCTGGATAGAGAAATCGAATGGCAGCCTCAGGCCGGCGGCGCGACGGTACGTGTGACCGAAAGATCGGTGGACCGCGCGACCGGGTTGGTCGACGGTAAAAGGATCATCGATACCCTGCGTTATATCACCGGCGGCTCCATCGAGCGCAAGATCACCTTGGTCAATCACAAAGGAACGCCTCAGGAATTCAAGTATGAGGACGTCACGACGTTCAATCAAGAGAAGCTCATCAATACCGGTGAAGAGCTGCCTCTCAAAACGACGGTCTGGATCAACGGCACCGAGCTGCGCACGACCACTTACGGAGACCCCATCTCTTTCGACCAGGCGCTGGGCATAAGTCTCGACGATGCCAACTTAGCCGAAGTCAAAGCCGCGCTGAAAGGGCAGGGGATTGACGGCAAGACACGCGTTGTTTCGGCCCGGACGGTGACAGCTAAGGGGACCGTCACCGTGGATTACCGGCTTGCAGACGACCTCCAGAATAAAAAAATCATCACCACATTCTCCAACTATAACGTCATCGGCGCGGGATGGGTCGGCGGCGATCTGGTGCGGGCGTTTCGCGTGACGAAGTCCGGAGAGATCATGTCGGAACAGGTGAGCGCCGGCAAACAGGCCGCGAAGGACACCATACCCGCCGTGTTCGTCCGCGGCTATGAGCAGAAAACGGGCCGCAACTTCTGGGAAGACATGGCGAAGGACGGCATCACAATGGACACGCTGCTGCCTAAGATCATCTCTACGCCGAGGGATCTTGACCTGGCAGGAGAGCACTACACGAAAGACAAGGGTCTCCCAAGCAGCATCTATTTCCTGCCGAACGATCCGCTGGAGCGAGAAGTTTTCAGGAGCGGCGGCGTCCAGGACGAGCAGGTCTTGAGCTTGTGGTGGGTAAGACCGGAAGGTATTCCGCATGACATTCTTGCCGAGAGCGTCCATATGCGTTTTGAAGAGCCCCTGAAGCGCGACATCGTTTACACGCAAAAATTTGATCGTCTTTCGGCGAACGGACAGCGGTTCATTTCAAAGGTAGACGGTTTCCCCGGCGTATTTGAGCTCGAAGTCGACGCCTCCGGCGTGCTTGTGCGCCGCCAGATGCAGCATGTGCTCACATTTTTGAGGGGCGAACCTATCGCCGTGTCCGGCGTGGAAGATACTTATTATGACCCGCGCGTTCCTCATGAGCGGCCGGTTTATACGGTCTACAAGGGCCGTCCCGTCGCTTATTACAAACAGATCGAAGTTCTTAAACAGACCGGCCCCGGCCAGGCCTATTACCGTGTCACCGCGCTGGTCAGCGATCCTCTCGTGCAGCCGATATCGACCGATATTCCGCAGGATATTCTGCTGGACAAGGAGATCCCGACGGACGGCATCGGCCCTGAATATCTTGTTACGGATGAGGATGGCAACGTCAGGGTGCGCTTTGTCGGGCGCTTGAGAGAGGTGGAGATCCTTTATGATAAGAGCGGACGCTATTTAGGATCGAGCGTTATCGCTGACCCGACTGATTTCAATTTTTGGGTTTATGCGGGAGTTTTTTTCGCAGGTCTTTTAGGGTTGGTGCTGACCTATATTACGTTCGGCTTCTTCGGTAACAGGTCTCTAAAAGATACAAAGAAGGGGTGGAAGGATGCGGGGGAAGCGCTTAAATTGCCTAGGTCGGGGACTGATACGTCCACGGACACGGATACCGATACTGATCCCGATCCCGGTACAGGGCCAGGCGGTTCCGGTATCGATCCGGGCGGTTCCCGTAGAGCTGCCGCATTGCCGGTTGTCGATCCGGGCGCCAGAGGCAGGGATACGAGAACAGGTGAGGATGTCTCCGCCGAACCTGAGCCTGTGAATCAGAAGGTTCTCGACCGCTTAAAAGCAGATTACAGAAAATTGATGCAGGCCGCCGAAGCAGAATCTCTTTTTAGAAATAACGATCTCCGCTATAAGCTCCTTGACGGTTTGGACGGCGTGACGTCGATCAGAGAAACAAAGAGGAGAGCCGCGCCGGGGATGCCGTCGCCAGTCAGTTTAGAGGCCTTCATCCTCTACAGGATCGATGCCGCCAAAAGGCATTTCGATCTCATCAGGGTCTATCTATCGCCAAGAAGGCTTGAAGCCAGCGAAGCGTTGATCGCGGGTATGCAAAGCATCGTGGACGATATAAGAAATCCGAAACCCGAGCCACCCCGGCCGGATGCCGAACCGACGGATATCGAGCCCACAGATCTCGGACTCAAAAAACCGGCGCCGCTTGATCGTGAAGCTGTGCCCGTAGATGTTACGCCGGTAGATGTTACACCCGTAGACATTGCGCCTGTAGAGATTACCCCCGCAGAAATTCCGCCTTCGGACGAGGTTGCGCTTCCAGCTCCATCCTACGGCCGAGTCGTGCCGGGAATGGTCACTGTGAAGGGCGCCACTAGGAAATATTACAATAAGCTATACGCACTTCTGGATCCGAAAATGATCTCCCAGCCGGGCCGTGATCTCAGCCAGCTTCTGAGGGGTCTGGCAGCCGAAATAAAAGCTCTGAGTGTGGGTAAAGGAAAGAGAGTCAAAGCTGAGGATGAGAAGAATCTTAAAAATCTTATATCGCTTATCGAGAAAATTCTGACTGTTTCTGAAAAAGAGTACACCACATTCAATGGTTTTGACAAAGCTCATGATGCGGTCAACGAAGAGCTGACGGCTCTATTCAAGGTTCTCAACAAATCAAACAATCTGATTCGGGAGCGCCTTGCGGGCGTAAGTTCCTTTATTAAGCCCAACGGCACCAGAGCGTACATACGCGACAATACGGATAAATTAAACAGAGAATTCAATAAGGACGTCCTTGCGCCCAGCCAGGAGCAAAAGTCGTTTGATAATGTTCTTGCCGCCAGCCAGGCTCAGGATAGATTCCGGAAAAACGTGGATGCCCTGGAGCGCAGGGGTTATGCGCTGCTGTCCAATCACGAAGCGGCTTATCAAGCCTGGAGAGCGGGCATCTCGGCTCAGGTTGACGAAGAAAACCGGCGCTTAGAAGCCGCGGCGGATGCAGCCCGCGCACGTGCCGTGCCGGAAAAAACCGCTGTGCCGCCTGCGCTGGTTGTAAGCACAGCGATTGATAATAGCCCCGAAGCGATCAGGGGGGAGATACGCGGCCTAATGAAACTGGCCAAAGAAAAAGGCTTTAATTCGGTC
>CAZJAX010000121.1:0-4841 GCA_964543965.1 uncultured Planctomycetia bacterium | reverse complement strand
TTTACCTGCGCATCGAGCGCTGCATAGGCATCCGAAACCTGATCGTCCAGCAGCGCCAAGGCGTCTCGAATGCCGCTCATGGCGTGGCCCATCTGATTGAGAGCGTCCCCTTTTTGATTCTTCGCTTTTTTTCCGCTGACTTTCACCCCCGACAGATCGTTGAACTGGTTTTGCAGCGCATTGAGCTGAGTTGTGAGCGCCTCCCTTTGGACCGCCGTCTGACTGTCGATGGAATCCGTAACCAGGTTTTTCTGAGCCGCCAAGGCTCTTAGCGACGCCAGCCTCTGTGCTTCGATGCCTTGCTGCGCATTTTGCATTTCTGCGGGCAGCGCTTGGCGCGCATTGGCAAGGTTCACGGACTGGAGATCGCCTTCGGAGTCGTAGGCATAACGGATCAGAACCTTTCCCTGCATGTCGGTGACCTGGGAGGGCTTGTTGTTCTCATAGAGCACGATCGTGCGGTCAGCCTTGGTCTGCGTTTGCAGCTCCCCCGAAAACGACGCATACTCCTGGATCAAAACAGCAGAGGCGTCAGGAATAGCCTCGCGAGCCGCCGAGACCCAGCCGGTATGATTGTTTTGAGGCTGATAGCCTTTCAAAAATTGCTGACGGACGGTCGCCTGGGATGACGCCTTCGCCGCTTGAGCATTTCCAAGGTCTAGCAGCGTCTGCTCATCCAAACGGCTATTTGCCGTGTTTTGGGCATTGAGCGCCAGAGAGGCGTCGACTTCCTTGAATTTTTCCTCTTCCTCAAAATAGCCGAAGTATAGATTGGGCTGAGAGCTAGGGCTGACAGCTCCTCCCTGATAAGAGCGGACTTGGGTGACGACCGCATTAGCGCCTGACCAAAGGATGCTCTGCAGCTGCCGGGTGATATAGAGCCATTGGTTGTAGGTCAGGGTGGGCCAGCTGCCGCTCGGAGTGTTGGGTTGCGCATTGGCGTATGGCATTGCCGCTTTCTGCTCACTGCCGTCTTTGCCTGCCCTGTAATAGAAATTGGCGGGCAGCATTTCCCACGGGGGGTTGTAGCCTTCGCCGCTTACCAGCCGGTTCACATAAAGCTCCACGGACGGCATCGGTTCGTATCCCGATAACTGATTGAGCGATATAAAGACCATCGGCGCACTGGAACTGGGCGCGCTGTAAAAATAGGCGCCATGCACCCGGTTGGAGGGCCTTTCAGCGACGTTGTAATGCATCGAGTAATAGGGGTTGTAAGCATAGCCGGCAGTGTCATAGCCGGTACGCGTGCCGGGAAGCGATAAACCGGCGTGGCTGGCTCTGAACTCCTCTGAATACTCGTAGGGCAGCGTAGAGTTCATCCCGCTATTACGGGCGATCGCCTTTTTTCTGTCATAACGGCTCTGGGCGTCCTGACGGGTCAGCTGAAGCGCGATCTTTTCGGCTTCAAGATCGGCGATGTCCTGCTGGATTTTTTTCAGCAGATCAGAAACGACCGCTTTTTGCTCATCGAGCCTTGAGGCGCCCTCAGGAATTTGATCCCCATTAAATCCGTAAACGCGCCCATTGACACTCACCGCCTCCAATAGGCCCGCCGCGTCATAGCCATACCGCAGTCCGTCCAAAATGACCAAGTCCCTCCCCTGGCCGTCTTTGCCGAACATCAGCATTTCTCCTCCGGGAAGATCAGCGCGCGTAAGCAAGCCCGCATCAAAATAGTAATGGGTTCCGTCAGCTAAAAATTCGTCCGTGACAAATAAATTGTCGTAGAGAAGCTTCCGGCCGTCAGCCAAAAGAATGGAGGCACTTTTGAAAGTGCCGTCTGCGTTCAGCCGAAGATCGCTGATCACGGCGCCGTCGGACATCTGAATTTTTTCGATACTGGATTCCTTTTCGAGATCATAAAAGACAATGGAACCGTCCGAAAGCCTCTTCTGGATCAGCTGCTCTTCCGAGATCTCTTCATTGTCCGCCCCAAGCGAGTAGCTGTAGACGTATTTAAGGCCGTCCTTTTCAAGGTAGATCATTTTTTGGTCTGAATTGTACGTCCTCTTGACGCCCTCCTCGTCTGCCACGACCGTGTTAGATCCTTCATAGGTATAAAAGTAAGAATGCAGCGCTCTCCCGAACCGGGTAAGTACGACGCGCGAAACTCTCCCGCCCGCATACTCGTAAGTCGAAAGAACAGCCGTATTTTGATCCAGCGACGTCAACAGCAAGCCGTCTTTATAGGACTTGAGAGAGCTTTCCTCACGATCCTGGATCTGGGTGATCTCATTGCCCTGAGGATCAAATGAGTAGGTGTATTCAAAGGTCAAAACGTCGTTCTTTTTGATGTGCCGGATCCTGCCGTATTGATAAACGACTTCGAGTCTGCTTGCGTTTTGAGCGTCCGGAAAGATCAGCGCTTTAAGGAGATTGCCCGCTGAGTCATAGAAGCTTTGAGTGTTGTCCTGCGTGACGGTGTAGCCTCCATCGTCGAAATAGCCGAATACTTTGGGTGATCGGCCTGGATCGGTTATCGCCGCAATTTTTTGGTTTTGGGCGTACTCGATGATCTGCTGATTCTTTCGCACGGCTTTCTTAAGATTAAAAACCGTATCGTACAGCATGGTTGTGATGGTCAGCGCGTCGGGAACCAGAGCGGGATCAAGGGACGCTTGAATACGATCGGATACCGTATAATCGAAGTGATATATCAAATTCTCGGGTGTAACGACTTTGAGCAGTCTCTCATCCTGAAAATAATAGGCTGTGTCATCAGGGCGCTCGACAAAAACGAGCTTCCCTGCTCGGTAAGTCCGCGTCTCTCCGTCCGAAGCGGTGACCACGGCATCCAAAACAGCGCCATCGCCGCCGAACACGAGATCATCGATCTTGGTGCCGTCGGATCTCTGGATATAGTCGAGCCGGGCCCCCTCATCGTAATAAAGCGTGATGTCGGCGCGCTTCAGACTGCGCAGTTTGCCCGAAACATCGTAGGACGCCGCGATCTCATTTTGGATCAAAGTCGTTCCGAGAATATTACCCAAAGAGCTCTTGGTTAAGCTGATAGCCACTTCATTGCCGCGAGAGTCTCGGATCGATGAAAGGCTTCCGGCTTGATCAAAGCTATAAATATTGCCCTGAAGGTCTTCCGCTTCTTTGAGCGATCGATCTTGCCGGTAAAGGATATAGGAAAACGTCTTGGATCCCTCCGGCGTTGCGACGCCGGGCACTGCCTTTAAATCGTTTCCATAGGCTAAAATATCGAAATGGATCTCAAATCCATCCAGACGGACAATTTTTTGGATCATGCCCTGATCAAAATAAACGGTTTTTCCTTCATCCCTTGAAAAAACGCTCAACACTTCGTTGTGCTGACCATAAATAGTTCTCTGGAAGGGGTTTTCAAGAACCGTTTGAATGATACGGCCTTCGCCGTCGAGTGTGTAGACATACACCGTCTCGACGTCTCCGCTGATGGTTTTCTGAATGCGTCCATTCTGGTAGAAGACCTGCGTCCCATCCGGGGTCTGATAGGCGATGACTTCTCCGTTATTAAATATTTGGATGGATCCGTCGGAGAGCCTTAGATCGGCGCCGGCAATAGACCCGTCAGCGCCCATCGTAATATTTTTAAGGAGGGTTCCGTCAGGCCGCTCGATGCTTTGCAGTTTATTGGAGATGTATCTGAGGATGTCGCCGTTCTGTGTCGTCAGCGAAAAATTCATTTTCTGAAGATCTTCGAGATCGTTATGCTGATCGACAGCCGATTGATTGGCCGACGCAGAATTCGCTGCAAAGGCGGAGTCCCCGCCCGTGCGTCTCTGGTCCTCCAGCTCAAACCCGGCCTTCGCATCGAGAAGCATTTGACGCGGATCAGCGGCATAAAGCAGGCTGCTCCAAAAAGTCATGACAATAAGCGCGCATGAGATCGGCTTCAGCAATAACTTCATTCTTTGATCTCCCTGATAATTTTAAAGCTCGCGAAACAGATCACACCAAGCCCTGTTGTTGGCTTCAACCATAGCTGTCTTTTCTTCGTTCGAGGCGCTCTTGATCACCTTCTCTCTTGAGATAGCGCTGTACGGCTCGTCGAAGATCTCGAAATAGACCAATTTGGACGCTCCCCGCTTGTCGGCGAAGCCCTCACCGGCCCCCTTTTTATACTTCAAGATCCTTTCCTTCAGATCATTCGTGACGCCCGTATAGATCGCTAAGCGGGTCGAGTCGGTGACCATGTAGACGTAATATTTTTCTTTGGGCATGGCTAGAACCTGGTTTGGCATTGGCACCTCCGGATTTCCGAGCTATGGGTCAAAGGTACACGATGGTTTATTTATTGTCAATATTAATTTGAATAAAACTCATATTTTATAGCACATGTTAATAGTATAAATCTGTGCTTAAGGGAAATGTCGGAAGAAATGCGGGCTTACGGCTTATCGCCGCCTGCTTTCGCTTTTAAGGATGTCGACCTTGGTGTTGTAGACCTTGATAAGGACCTGATAGCGCTTATAGTCCTTCTCCGATTCCTTTTTAAGGTCCTCGAACGGGATCAGCACGCTGCCATAGCCGGCGGTGTCCCCCGCCGATTCGTAGCGGTCCAGATCGGCTTTCATCTGTCCAAGCTGAACACGGTCCTTCTCGATCTTTTTGCCGAGATCGTCGATCTCTTGTTTCATGCCCTGAAACTCCGAAACGATTTGGGCGCTTTTCTGCTGGTTTTCCTTATGACCAAAATAATACGCAGACAGAATGAGGGGCACCACGATGGCTACGGCCAGGATCTGGAAAATAATCTTACTCAAATGGTCTTTTTCGCCGGCGCGGATGATCGCCGAGGTCGCGGCAGGCTTCTTTCTGGATATCTCGGCGGGCAGAAAAGTCCTGGCGGA
>CAZJAX010000120.1:0-4843 GCA_964543965.1 uncultured Planctomycetia bacterium | reverse complement strand
ATCTTCTTAAGACGGGGCCTCTGTGCAACGGCTACACGATCCCGCGGAAAAATTTCATGGGGTCGACCTGGGTGCGCTACGGCGGGATGTATCCGTCGGCGCAGCTGAGGCTGTTCCGCAGGGATAAATTCAAATACGATGAGCAGGCCGAAGTGCATCCGCAAGCCTATATGCCCGACCCGCGCGGCGCTCTCAAAAGCGACATCATCCATTTCACGTACCGCAATTTTACCGACGCTATCGCCAAGCTGGACCGGCAGACCGACCTTGAGGCCCGTAAATGGTTCCGTGAAAAAAGGAAGACAGGCGTCGCCTCGACCGTCCGCAAGACCATCGACCGTTTTTGGCGCGCATATTTTTCCAAGCAGGGTTACCGCGACGGCGTGATCGGCCTTTTTCTGGCGGTCAACTCCGGCATGTACCAATTCCTCACATTTGCGAAATACTGGGAGATGAAAAAAAATGCCGCTCGCGACGCCTAACGCGCGGGTCGCCGAATCCCCGAGGATTCCGGCGCGCAAAGGGCGCCAGACCGTCAGCGCCGTAATCATGACGAAGAACTGCGAGGGGCTTGTCGAGGGCACGCTCAAGAGCGTCGCCGATTGGGTCGACGAGATCGTAGTGATCGACGGTTTCAGCTCGGACCGCACCGTCGAAATCTGCCGGGCGTACGGCGCAAAGGTATATCAGAACCTCTGGGACGGATACCGATTTTGCACCGAAAGGAACCTCGGCAACGAAAAAGCGACTTCTGACTGGTGTTTCCATGTAGACCCCGACGAAAGGGCGACGCCTCAGTTCCGCGACGCGGTGCTCGCTATCCTGGAGAAGGGGACAGCCTTCGACGCGTTCGAGTTCCGTAAAAAAAATTATTTTCTCGGCCATTGGATGCGCCGCGGCGGCTGGTATCACTACAGCCTCCATTTTTTTCGCCGGGGTAAGGCGCACTACGACGGCGTGATCCATGAATCGCTGGTCGTTGACGGCAAGACCGGAAAGATCGAGGCTCCTGTCGAGCACTATCCTTTTACGTCCATCAGTCAGTTCGTCACGCGTCACAACGGTTATTCGACCCGCGAGGCTCAGGCAGTTTTCGAAGAAGGGGAGCCTTTATCCGAAAAAGACCTCGCCTACGAACTCAGAAAAAAACCGCTTAAGCGTTTTTTTAAGTTTTATGTACGCAAACTCGGCTTTCTGGACGGCATCTACGGTCTTTTCTTTTCCGTGCTCTTCGCCTGGGTTCATTTTATCAACTGGGCTAAATATTGGGAGCTGGCGCACGGCGGGAAAGCGGACTCCGGCGGAAAAGCTTGAAAAACACGGCGTTTAAGATCCTGCTCGTCAAGCTGGGCGCGCTCGGCGACGTCTTACGTACGACTCCGCTGCTTACGGCTCTTAAGAAAAAATACCCAGGCTGTCACATCACCTGGGTCGTCGACCCTGCGCATGCCGATATTCTTGGCGGCATCGGACTCATCGACAGGCTCCTGACATACTCGAGCGAAACGCTCTCGATGCTGAAAAGGGAATCGTTTGATCTGGCCGTTAATCTGGACAAGGAACCGGAGGCGTTAGACTGTCTGGCCGCCGCCAAAGCATCCAAAAAAATGGGATTTGCTCGCGACGCGGCAGGAAAACTTTGCGCGGCGGACGCGCTGAGCGATTATGCGTACCGCCTCGGCATCGACGATGATCTGAAGTTCCGCAAGAATCAAAAGAGCTATCAAGAGATCAGTTTTGAGCAGGTCGGGCTCTCGTTCGCGGGAGAAGATTACCTTTTTGCGCTGGATAGCGGCTCGGCGGCAGCGGCGGACGGCATTCTTTCTCAGAGCGGAGCCGATCTTGGCGGCCGCGGGCCGGTGATCGGGCTCAATACCGGCGCGGGACGCCGTTTTGCCGGAAAAAAACTACCGATCACAACCTATGTCGAGCTTGTGCGGAGATTCTGCGATGAACTCGGCGCGACCGTCCTTTTGCTGGGCGGACACGATGAGATCGAAAGAAACCGCCAGATCCAGCAAATGTGCTCGCGTCCCGTGGTCAATACCGGCAGCCATTCCATCCGCTGTTTTGCGGCGCTGGTCAAGGGCTGCGACCTGGTCGTTTCCGGAGACACGACAGCGTTGCATATCGCGATCGCGATGAAAGTCCCGGTCGTCGTCCACTTCGCATCGACCTGTTCCGCAGAGATCGAGCTTTACGGCAGAGGCTCTAAGATCATATCCTCGATTTCCTGCGCGCCCTGTTATAAGCGCGATTGTCCGATCGACGAGCAGTGTATGAAGGACGTCCGGGCGGACGAGATCTTTAGCGCGGTGCGCGCTCGCCTTGAAGGGGCGCGCCGGTGAAGCTCGTGTTTCTCGACCGGGACGGGGTCATCAACCGCTTTCCCGGAAAAGGGCAGTATGTCACGCGTGATGAGGATTTCTTCTTTCTTCCGCGAGCCGTGGACGCCGTGCGGGCGCTGACGCAGGCCGGCTGCGAGATCCATGTCGTTTCCAATCAAGGGTGCGTGTCCCGGGGGCTGGTCACGCTCGAAGCTTTGGAGGCTATGACATCGCGCATGCTTCGCGAGATCGAGGCTGCCGGCGGACGCATCCGTAAGGTGCATTATTGCGTCCACCAGAAATCGGACAACTGCGACTGCAAGAAGCCCAAGCTCAAGCTTTTTAAAGAGGCGATCGCGGGAAGAATTCTCGATCTCAAAAACGTTTATTATGTCGGCGATTCACCTGAAGACCTCGAGGCAGGCCGCGATCTCGGCTGCCGCATGGTTCTCGCTCTTTCCGGGCGCACGACACGTGAAGACGTCCCGGCTCTTTTAGTCCAGCCTGAAGCCGTAAAAGATGACCTATGGGAAGCCGCTCAGTGGATCCTCGAAAAAAAATCCTGATATTTTACGCCTCCGCGGGTCATGGCCATGAAAAGGCCGCTCACGCTGTGATGGAAGCGGTTCAGGAATGCTGTCCCGACACGGACTCCCGTATGATCGATACGGTGTCGCTGATGCCGTCGTTCGCGGGAAGCGGGTACCGACAGACTTACTTGCTGCAGATCAAGCACGTTCCATGGCTTTGGGGCGTCTGCTACTACGCTCTTGATATTCCGATCATTTATTTTTTTGCCAGATTCGTAAGACGTATCTTCAATTGGATCACTTCCAAAAAACTCGTCGAGCTGATCCTGCGCGAAAAACCCGACGTTGTTTTTACGACGCATTTTTACGCTTCCGAGGTCGTCAGCAGCCTGAAATCGTCCAAGAAAACCGATGTCCGCCTTGTGACCGTCGTGACTGATTACTGCGCGCACCGCATATGGACTGCGCCGCAGACCGACTGCTATGCGGTGGGTCTCGAAGAGACGCGGGCCGGCCTGGTTCGCCGCGGCGCTCACGCCGAAAAGGTCCATGTCACGGGCATTCCTGTGGAGAAAAAATTTTTTAGGCCCGTCGACCGCACGGCCGTCTTCGCTAGGCTCGGTCTGGACCACGGCGTTTTTACCGTGCTTCTCACCAGCGGCGGTGTCGGCGTGGGCTCGATGGAGCCTCTCCTGAAAAAGATCCTCACGCTTCAGAAACCAGTGCAAGCGATCCTCGTATGCGGATCCAACAAAGCTCTTTACGAAAAAATGTCGTCGCCTCAAAACGCTCATCCGCGCTTGAAAACTCTGGGTTTCGTCGACTATATGAACGAGCTCATGGACTGCGCGGATCTCGTGGTGGGAAAGGCGGGCGGGTTGACGATCACAGAAAGCTTTCTTAAGCACAAACCTGTCGTCATGACCGGATCCATCCCCGGACAGGAGGCGCGGAACGTCTCTTGCGTGGTGGCTCATCATGCCGGCGTCGAGGCTGCCAATGCCGTGGAAGTAGCCGCGGAAGTTTCAATGCTGCTGGGAAACGACCATGAGATGAACCGCTTGAAGCAGGGCGCTGCCGCTATCGCCAGACCCGGCGCCGCCCGCGCCATCGCGGCTCTGGGATGATCCGATGAGCGCATTCGCAGAAGGTGCCCGATCCGAGAAAATATTGAGACAGTACCTGGAGGTCGAGAAGGCTTTCGGTGCGGATGGGTTGACGCGCGCAGTTCCCGCCAAACTCGTCCGGCCTCCGGCCGCGGCCTCATCAAGCAAGGCCGGGGCCATAGCGGCGCTTGAGAGCGAATATAAGGACTGCCGGGCTTGTTTGCTTTCCAAAACACGGACCAAGCTTGTTTTTGGAATCGGAAATCCCGCAGCGCGCCTCATGTTTATCGGAGAGGCGCCCGGCTTCGACGAGGATCAGCAGGGCTTGCCGTTCGTCGGCGCCGCCGGCCAGCTGCTCACCAAGATCATTGAGGCGATGAAGCTCAAGAGGGAAGACGTTTATATCGCCAACTGCCTCAAGTGCCGCCCTCCAGGCAACCGCAACCCGGAGCCGGCCGAGATCGCCTCGTGCAGCCCCATCCTTGCACGCCAGATCGAGATCATTGCGCCCGAGATCATCTGCGCGCTGGGAAAATTCGCGGCGCAGACGCTGCTTGAGAGCGAGGAGCCGATCAGCCGTCTTAGAGGAAAGTTCCACGATTTTCGCGGCATAAAGCTTATGCCGACATTTCATCCCGCGTATCTTTTGCGCAACCCCGGCGATAAAAAAATCGTCTGGGAAGACATGCAGAAAATCATGCGGGAGCTCGGCATTTCCTAAATATGCCGCGCTACGCCGATATCGCGCTGGGCCTCCCGTCCCCGGCTCCGTTTCAGTACGAGGTTCCTTCCAGCATCGCTTCCGTCATTTGTCCCGGCCAGCGGGTCTGGGTGAAGGTCCGAGAAAGAAAGCTCGTCGGGTATGTTGTCGGTTTTTCAG
>CAZJAX010000119.1:0-4873 GCA_964543965.1 uncultured Planctomycetia bacterium | reverse complement strand
CAGGGGGCTGTATCGGTGGACGGCAATAAAGTGTCTGACTTTAATTTGAAAATTCCAACCGGCAAAGGGAGTATGGTGAAGGCTGGAAAAAAGAAATTTGTTAAGTTGATTTAACATCTCCAAATGTGACCTTGGTTGGGAGGTATCTAGGATGTGCTGCTGCGCGCTGATTTTAATTTTTTGGATTTTCGCTTTAATGGGCAGTATTTTTTATGGTGCATACTCAGTAAAAATTTTTACCGTAAAGAAGTGGCCTGATCTGGCCTTGTGCGAAAAAATACATTATTTCTGGCAGAACTTCATCTGCAGTTTTTCTGGGTGGGTTGCAGCCTATTACTTAATCTTTATCAGGACAAGTTTTTTTTCGTATAACTATGATTTTGTTCTGGGTGATACACCCATTGTGATTTTGGCACTAACGGGGATCACCGGGACATTGCCATGGCTGCTTACCAAGATTACTTCTTTGGGTAAATCCTAGACGAATTTACAGAAGTTTACTTAGCCAAAGTTCCGCAGGAACAGGCTAGACCACCTCAAAAAAAATAACCCGCCGGATCTCTCCGACGGGTTATTTTAAGTGCCTTGGGCCTATTTTTTCGAGGCCTTCTTTTTCTTGGTCTTTCTTTTGGCGACGGGTCTTTTTGCGGTCTTCTTGACTTGGCGTCCACCGCGATGCTTAGCTGCCATGAGGCACCTCTTTTTTTACCTACGTTGACGATAAGGTTACTATACACCTCTTCGCGGCAAGAGCCTCATGAAATATCGCTGCGCAAGCTTCACGTCTCCTCGCCAAACGTCTCGAATTGGGAGCTTTTGGCGAGCCTTGAGCGCAGGTAGGGAATATCCGTTACACGAGCGAGCGCGTCGTTCTTTTCCGTCATACGGATGAAGAGATCCAAATAGACTTTCTGCGACCCGTGAAGTCCGTCGTGAAAATCCCCGTCCGTATACCCCAAGTCCTTCACGTCCGAAAAATCAAAAAATCCAAACCCGGCTTTCTCGAAGAGGGGCGCTACGCGCCCGCTGAGCCCTGAAAGATATTCGTAGCCTTTGCCCACCGACAGCATTTTTGCGTATACGGAGGGTGCGTAAGGCGGCAAGAACCCTACCACGCGGATGCCGCGGTGTTTGCACAGCGAAAGGATTTCGTCGAGTGTTCTGAGCGACTCCTCTGAGGCAGAATCGCTCCGCTCGAAGTAGGGGGCGGCCTTATCGATCATACTCACCGCGACGGCGATGCTGCCCAGGCGGCCGCTCCTTTCCTTCTCTTCTTCCATCAGCGTCATCTTGTAGATGCCCATGCTGCCGTCGTTGCGGAAGCCGGACTTGGTCATGCGCGCGCCGGCTCCTATGAGCTCGGCGTCGGGCGAACTCTGAAAGAGTCGGGCGAGCGATATCCTCTTGGAGTACAGATCCCGATAGACGTTTTTCCATTGATTCCAAAAGATCTTGAACGGCCGCCATTCCTTGAGAGCGGGCTCGTACACGGCGTCGGTCAAGTGGAGTCCTTTGGGATTGAAGAACCACTGGTCAAGGCCCAAAATAAGGAGCTTTGGCTGGCCGCTCTCAGGGATGCGTTCGACAAATTCCTTCATGTGGGAGAGTTTTTGGGCTCCCAGGCCTGCGTTGTAGAACGAGGCGCCCTTGAAGAAGAGGGTGCGGAATTTCAGCATGCGCGAGCTGCCGAGCACCACGACCTCGGGTTTGCGCAGCACCGCCGAGCGCAGCTTGAAATAATTGGTCTCGTTGGGGTTGTAGAAGAAGTTGAAGTACGCCGGACGGGGCAGAGCCTGCTTTTCGATGACGCGGTCGAGCGGCAGAAGCTCGCCGGTGCCCAAAAGGATGAAAAAGGGCACGGCGTACACGAGCGCAAAGGGCGCCGCCAACAGGAGCGCTTTAAGGGCAAATTTTTTAAGACCAGGGGTTGCGCGCATCAGAATTGGAAATAGATGAAGGTTTGCGGTGCGGACGTCTGGCTTAAGAAAACAAACACCGATGCCGCCGCATAGTAAAACGCCCAGCGCTGATAGGCGGGTCTGGCGGCAAGCCAGGCGCCCGCGCTGCCCCGGCGCCGCTCGATCGCGTGCACAGTCTCCATAAAAAGGACGGAGAGCCCCGGGATGAGGAGAGAGGGCAAGGCCGCCTGCGCCTTCGGGCTCCATAGCCGGACAGGCCAAAGGTTTTCCAGCACCGCGCGCGCTTCAGTGAGAGATGTTGCCCGGAAAAAGACCCAGGCCAAGACCACCAGATGAAAAATAAAAACAGCCCTCAAGATATCGGCCGGTTCTTGGCATCTCTCAAGCTTGAACGTCTTCGAAAGCTTTTCCCGAATCGGACGCGTCCAAAGCGAGCAGAGCGCATAGATCCCGTGCAGTGCGCCCCAGACGACAAAGGTCCACCGCGCCCCGTGCCAAAGTCCGCTCAAAACAAATGTCACAAAGAGATTGAGCTGCAGGCGCAGCGCGCCCGTGCGGCTGCCGCCGAGCGGAATGTAGACGTAATCGCGGAACCAGCTCGAAAGGGAGATGTGCCAGCGCCTCCAAAACTCGCGGATGGAGCGGCTCTCGTAGGGCCGCTTGAAATTTTCCATGAGCCTAAAGCCCATGACCTGTGCCGCGCCGCGCGCGATGTCGGTGTAGCCTGAAAAGTCGCAGAAGATCTGCACCGCAAACGCATAAAGCCCCAGGAGAACCGCCGCGCCCCGGTAGTCCTGCGGCGCTCCGTAGACCTGTCCCACAAACGCCGCAAGCCGGTCGGCGATGAAGAGCTTCTTGAAAAATCCCCACGCCATGAGCTTGAGTCCCGACGTCACGCGGTCGTAATCGAACATATGCCTCTCGCGCAGCTGAGGCAGCAGGTTGTGCGGCCGCTCGATAGGGCCCGCGACGAGCTGCGGATAAAACATCACGTACAGCGCGTAGATGCCTAAATGCCTTTCGGCCGGGAACTTCCCACGATAGACCTCGATGATATAAGCCATGCTTTGAAAGGTGTGAAACGACAGACCCAGCGGCAGAGCCCAAGACAGCGTATGCAGGCCGTAGTTCCAGCCCAGCAGGGAGGCGAGCCGCGCCAGATTAGCGTCCGCAAAAGCGAAATACTTGAACATAAAGAGAAAGCCGAGGTTGGAGCAAAGGCTGGCCAGAAGGAGAGCTTTTTTGGCGCGGCCTTTGAGTCTTTCTAGTCCCAGGCCGACCGCATAATCGACGACGATGACGGCGCCGAGGACGAGGATGTAGACGGGGATGAACGCCATGTAAAAATAGACGCTCGCCGCCAAAAGCAGCGCCCACCGCAGGCGGGGATCCGAGAGAAAATAAAGCAGCGTGACCAGAGGAAAAAAGATCAGAAAATGGAACGAGTTGAATAACATATACGCATCATACAGCGAAAAAAAACGCCCTGCAAGAACATCCCAAAAACCCGGCGGGGGAGGCCCGCCGGGTTTTTGCGTGCCGGTTAAGCGGTGGGGGTCAATCCTTCTTTTTCTTGGCCCAGCCTTCCTTCATCTCTCCTTTTCTCTCTTCGACCATCTTCTCGAACTTGGCCAGCTGTTCGGGTGTCAGGATGCCGGCCATCTCGTCATGGAATTTCTTTCTCCGGGCTTCGCGTTCCGCTTTCTCGGCTTCGAACAGCGCCTTGATCTTGCCGGCCTGATCGTCATTCAGCCCGAGCTTTTTCTTGAGATGCTCGACTCTTTTCGCCGGATCTTTGCCTTCGCGTTCTCCGCCTTCATTGGCGTAGACCGCCGGAGCCGTCACCAGCGAAAGCACCGTCAGCACCGCTAAAAAACCGTTCCGATTGATCTTCATCGTTTTCCTCCTTTTAAGTGAGCTGTTATGAGCAATTCTTGCCCGTCCACAGGATTAGACGCCGGACAGGCCTAAAAAGTGTCGCATGGATGTGGCGAATATTTTCATCTCTGATATAATACCCCCAAACAAGGAGAATCCCGCAATGAAGAAGCTTTTATTTGCCCTGGTTTTATGCGTATTATTTTCTGTCCCTTCTTTTGCCGAAGATCAAGCCTCTGCCAAGCCCGGCATGGATCCCGCCGCGATGGAGAAGATGAAGGCCGCTACCAGCCCGAACGACAACCACAAGGCCCTCGACCCGTTCATCGGCAACTGGACCTACACCGCAAAGTTTTGGATGCCCGGCTCTGAAAAGGCGGAAGAGTCCTCAGGCACGAGCTCCGCTGAGTGGATCTATGGCGGACGCTTCATCAAAGATACGGTGAAGGGGACTTGGATGGGTCAGCCGTTCGAAGGAACGGGCTTCACGGGCTACAACAACGTTCGCGGCGAGTATGAGAGCGTTTGGCTCGACAGCGGAATGACCGGCATCTGTTTCTCCAAGGGGTCAATTGACGCCGCAACCAAGACATTCAAATACTCGGGAGTCGGCTCTTGCCCTCTCACAGGCGAGAAGGAAGTGCCTTGCCGCTCCGAGACGGTCTGGGCGGACAATGACCACTACACCATCACTTCATGGGGCACGGTGAAGGGTGAAGAGCATAAGGGCATGGAGCTCAGCTTCACCCGCGCTTAAATATTAAAACATTCAGCGGGCATCCGCGCTCTGCGGCGGGTGCCCGTTTTTTTTCGGCCTAAAGCCGGAACCTGACCTTTTCCGCAGCCATTTCTTTGATTAAAGCATAGCAATCCTATTTAAAATGAGTTAAAATAATGCGGAATTATTCATCCCAAGGATACGAAAATTTTGATCACAAAATCACAATCTGTTGGGTTGTTCCTGGATGACCACACATTATGGGCGGCATGTGTGGAGGTTTCTGCGATGGGCGGCCAGCCCAGATTTAAAGCTTCTATTAAGTACGACCTTCTCAGCATCCCCGAAGAGACGACCC
>CAZJAX010000118.1:0-5051 GCA_964543965.1 uncultured Planctomycetia bacterium | reverse complement strand
GCAGCCCGTACGCCGTGGCAAAGCTTTTTGCGTACTGGACCACGAAGAACTACCGTGAAGGCGAAGGGATCTACGCCTGTAACGGCATTCTTTTTAATCACGAGTCGCCGAGGCGCGGCGAGACGTTTGTCACACGAAAGATCACGATGGCGATCGCGCGGATCAAGAAGGGCCTGCAGGATGCCCTTTATCTCGGCAACCTTGATGCGAAGCGCGACTGGGGCTACGCCAAGGACTATGTTGAGGCGATGTGGCTGATGCTCCAACAAAGACGCGCCGATGATTTTGTCATCGCCACGGGCGAAACGCACACGGTAAAAGAATTCGTCCAGGAAGCGTTTGATTATGCCAAACTTGATTGGAAGAAATACGTCAAGATCGACAAGCGCTATTTCCGGCCTCTAGAAGTCGATATCCTGCAGGGCGATAGCACGAAAGCCAGAAAACTTCTTGGATGGAAACCCAAAACTAGCTTTAAGCAGCTTGTCCGCATCATGGTCGACGCTGACATCGAAGCTTTGGAGGAAAAGAGAAAATGAGCTACTGGAAGAACAAAAAAGTTCTGGTGACCGGGGGCGCGGGTTTTATCGGTTCATATCTGACGGAGCTTTTAACGGCCGAGGGCGCTGCGGTGACCGTGGCGGACAGTCTGGTCCGCGGTAACCGAGAGCGTCTGGCAGGTGTCATCGACAAGGTGAAGCTGGATACCTCAGACCTGTTCGATCTTAAAAACTGTTATGCGGCCTGCAAGGGTCAGGAAGTGGTGCTGAATCTGGCGGCGAAAGTGACCGGGATCGAGTATAACCGTTTCAACATGGCCGACATGTTCGAATCCAACATGCGCCTCCAGATGAACGTACTTCACGCCGCGGCGGACAGCGGAGTGAAGCGCTTTCTCCAGATCAGCACGGCCTGTATCTACCCTCATGATGCGATCGTGCCGACACCGGAGTCTGAAGGCGAACGCGGTTCTCCGGAACCGACCAACGAGGGCTACGGTCTCGGCAAGCTTATGGGTGAAAAGCTGGCCAAGTATTACACGGCTGAAAAAAAGATAGAGGTCGTCATCGGGCGCCCCTTCAACGCTTACGGACCTCGTGATCATTTTGACGAGGGGACGTCCCACGTCATCCCTGCGATCATGAAGCGGGTTTTGGACGGCAATGACCCCGTCGTCATCTGGGGGACCGGCAACCAGTCCCGGGCTTTCGTCCATGCGCGTGATCTTGCGCGCGGAATGATGCTTTTAGCCGAAAAGGCCCCTCCGGCTCAGCCGATCAACATCGGCCACGACCAGGAAGTGACGATGAAACAGCTTTTTGAGATCATCTGCAAGGTCACGGGCCGCTTTCCCAAGGCGTTCTATGATACTTCGAAGCCTGATGGGTATGCGCGCCGTTCCGCCGACACGACGCTCCTAAAAAAATACACCGGTTTTGTCCCGTCCACATCGCTTGAGGACGGCGTGCGCGAGATGTATGAATGGTTTTCCGCCAAAAGCGCCAGCCTGCCGGCAGGCAGGGAGCCATCCTCCGGCAGTAAAGCGCGAATTTAAGACGGCATGTGCGGTATCGCGGCGATCTATGCCTACCACTACGCTGCTCCTGAGGTTGACCGCGACGAACTAAGGGGTATCCGCAGCGCGATGGCCCACCGGGGTCCCGACGGAAGCGGTGAATGGTTCTCTCCGGACGGACGCGCAGCGCTGGGTCACCGGCGGCTTTCCATCCTTGATCTCTCTCAGAGCGGCGCGCAGCCCATGGCGAGCCCTGACGGAACTTGCCTCATCAGTTTCAACGGCGAGATCTACAACTTCCGCGAGCTTCGTGCAGAGCTTGAGATCTCAGGCCGCGTTTTCCGTACGGGAACAGACACGGAAGTTCTGCTGGCTCTATACCAAGAAAAGGGGCCGGCGATGTTCGGCCAGCTGCAGGGCATGTTCGCGTTTGCGATCTGGGATACGCGCAAAAATGCGATGCTTCTTGCACGCGACCCCTTCGGGATAAAGCCGCTGTACTATGCCGATGACGGCTGGTGCCTGAGAGCCGCCTCCGAGGTGAAGGCTCTCCTGGCGGGAGGAAAAGTCTCTCAGATACGGGAGCCTGCGGGCGCCGCAGGATTTTTTCTGATGGGCAGCGTTCCCGAACCCTTTACGCTATACCGCGAGATCCGCTCCCTTCCGGCAGGTTCATACGCATGGGTCGACTCCACGGGATTTTCGGAGCCCAAAAGATATTTTTCAATTCCCGGGATCTTTGAGAAATATTCCAACGCCAGACACCGTTCCGCTCCCGCGCTTCGCACTGAAATGCACGAACACATGCAAGAGACGGTGCGCAGACACTTCGTTTCCGATGTCCCCGTCGGGGTTTTTTTATCTTCCGGGATCGATTCCGGAGCGCTGACAGCTCATTCGGAAGAGATCCGAGGCGGAGACGTGCGTACAATGACGCTCGGATTTCATGAGTTTGAGGGAACGGCTCAGGACGAGACCGTTCTCGCTTCCGAGCTAGCCAGGCTTTACCGCACCCGGCACTTCGAGAAGCGGATAGGATACGCGGACGTGAAACAGGATCTGCCTAAATTTTTTAAGGCGATGGACCAGCCGAGCGTTGACGGGCTCAACACCTATCTGGTCAGCAAAATGGCGGCAGAACAGGGGCTGAAGGTCGTCCTTTCCGGCATCGGCGCCGATGAGCTTTTCGGCGGATACCCTTCTTTCCGCGACGTACCGTCCTGGACTTTGAAAATGGCGCCGTTTAAATATATTCCGGGCGCAGGAAAATGGGCCCGCTCGATCCTTTCGTCCTGTTTGCCCGGACGCATATCTCCGAAGGCGGCGGGTCTGCCCGAGTACGGCGCCTTCTATGAAGGAGCTTATTTTCTTCGCCGGGGACTCTTTATGCCCTGGGAGCTGGAAGGGCTCTTGGGAAAAGATGCGGCCGAAGAGGGATTGAAGCGGCTTCATTTAATGAGGAATATCGGCGCAGCGCTTAAGCCTGACCCAGGCACACCGTATGCGCGCGTGTCGTCCATGGAGATGTCCATGTACATGAGAAATCAGCTTTTACGCGATGCCGATTGGGCCGGTATGGCGCACTCTCTGGAGCTTCGCGTGCCTTATGTGGATAGGCCTCTTTTTGAAAAAATGGTCCCTCTTATCTTAAGATCGCCGGGAGGGGATTTTAAAAGGGAGCTTGCTTTAAGTCCGAAAAACCCCTTGCCTGCGGCCGTGGCTCAGAGAAAAAAGACAGGTTTCGTTTTGCCGATCGGCCGGTGGCTCGACGACGATCCCGCTTTAGCCTCATGGAAGGAGAAAGCGATGCTGTCGGCCGAGGCGTGTCACTGGTCGCGCCGGTGGGCCTATGCGGTTTATCAAAAGGCGGTCTCGTGAGAGTTCTTGCGCTTGTCACGGACGCTTACGGGGGCGGCGGAGGAATAGCCCAGGCCAACCGTGATCTTTTCGAAGCGATGGTCAAGCTCGATCCGAACAATAACGTCGTCGTCTATCCACGCTTTGGGAATGCGAAAAACTCCGCAAACGTTCCCGGGGGCGTCATCCAGCAGGGCGCTTGCGGAAACAAGATCCTGTATTCGCTGAACGCGCTCAGCCTCTTCCCCCCCAGAAATTATTACGATTTCATATTCTGCGGACACCTGTTCATGGCGCCGCTGGCTCAGCTTCTCTCTTGGAAGCTCGGGGTACCTTATTGGATCCATATCCACGGTATTGAAGCTTGGAAGAAACCCGGCAAGGCGGTTGCCCGCTCTGTCGAGAGCGCGCGGCTTATCACGTCGGTAAGCCGCTATACACGCAGGGAGTTCTTGGGCTGGGCCGACATCGATCCGCAGAAAGTGTGTGTTTTGCCCAACACGGTCAACCAGCGTTTCAGCCCTGGAAATAGATCGGATGAGCTTATCGCGCGCTATGGCTTGCAGGGAAAGAGAATTCTTTTGACCGTAGGACGGATCTCTGAGAAAGAGCGCTACAAGGGGCATGACCGCGTTATCAGCGCACTTGCACCGATAGCCAAAATATATCCGGATCTTCTTTACGTGATCGCCGGGGACGGAGATGACAGGCCTAGGCTGGAAAAGCTTTCGCGCGATCTTCAGGTAGAGGACCGGGTAAAATTCATCGGCCCGCCGAGCGAGCAGGATCTTTTGGACCTTTACCGCAGCGCGGATGTGTTCGTCATGCCGAGCACCGGCGAGGGATTCGGTATCGTTTTTTTGGAAGCTGCGATGAGCGGCCTTCCCGTCATCGGGGGATCGGTAGATGGATCTTGGGATGCTTTGCGCGAGGGCAGGGTGGGTTACTCCGTCAATCCACTTCGCCCAGCGGAGTTAAGAGCCGCCATAATTGAGGCTTTGGAGACGCCCAAGAAGCCCCATATTGAGAGTGCGCAGTTTTTTTGTAAGTCTGATTATTTCAATTATTTAAAGAGAATAATTGAAAGCCGATTTTTCATGCGGCTGTAATAAATAGCTACCCCGGCTATTTTCAGGGCTATCCACTGAGCCCCACAGTATAGTTAATAATATTAAAATATGATAAATATCGCTTGAATTGGTATGTTTTGTGTATTATTATATAAAAGTGATAAAAATAATTAAGAATATATGACGAACGAATCCATAGAGACCCACGAAAAAAAGAATAGTTTGTATCACGTCGCCAAAAGCATCGGGATCAATACATCCTCGTTTTTGGTTCCGAGCATCTTTTCTATTTTTTCCGGCTTGGCTGAAGCGTTAAATGTAGCTCTTCTTCTGCCGCTATGCCGCGGCCTGGTCGCCAGCGATTACGGTTTTATCCGTGACGAGACCTGGTTCCAGAAAGCCAGCATTTTTGTCGATACTGCTTCACTGTCGAACGCAGCGATCTTCTCGATATTGGTTCTCATCGTTTTCTTTTCCGCGATCAGCAAATGTGTTTTTGAATATCTTTCGCTGCTTCTGGTTTCGAATGAGATCAGGAAATTTACGAATAATCTGAGAAAGCTCCTGTTCGCACGGTTCGTCACCTTCGGAAAACTTTATTTCGACCA
>CAZJAX010000117.1:0-5079 GCA_964543965.1 uncultured Planctomycetia bacterium | reverse complement strand
AGCCCTCCGGATAAAGCAGCGGCCAGCGCCCCGAAGACCCAGTCGCGCAGATAGCCCAGAGGCACTGACGCGGGCCCCTTAATAGGACGTATATCCGCTTTATCCGTCTTGCTCTTTCCGACGCTGATGACATTGACCGCAGCAGGAGGCGTCGCGCCCTCGGCGCGGTGACGGTCGAGGCTCCAGATGACCAGCGGGATCGACGGTACGGTGAACTCGCCCGTCCGGAAGACCGTCAGCCGCACGATGATCGTCTCGACGATGGTCTTTTTTCTCTGGGAGATGAGCGGCTTGTCGATAGACTTGATCTCGAACGGCTTGAAGCTGAGTTTTTGAGCCGAAAGCGGTTCGATAGAAAAACCTTTGGGGATCTCGGCCTGGATCACGTAGCGGACTTCGTCGCCGACGCGGACCGTCGACGGGATCGCGCGGGCGCGGATCATCCCGACGCGGCCGGTGTCCTCTTCGGCGAAAGCCGTACCCAGCGAAAGGACGGCGGAAAAAAGGATCATTGCTGATATTTTCGTCATCGCCGCTGCATCCTCTTCATGCGCATCTTGAAGAACTGGATCAGAGGGTCGATGAATTTCTGACCGGATTCGATCGAGATAAAATCAAGCCCCGCCGAAGTGAATATCTTCTCGCGCTCGGCCTGGCGGTCCTCATGCGCTTTGCTGAAGCGGTCACGGAAACGCCTGCCCAGGCCCAGCGAAAAGATCTCGCCAGTCTCGGCGTCTTCGAGGTCTATCCGGCCGCCCACCGCCGGAAACGACTTTTCCGTCGGATCCTGCACGACGATCGCCGTCACATCGTGCTTCTTGTGGGATATCCTCAGCATCTTTTCATAGTTCTCGGAAATGAAATCGGAGATCAGGAAGACGGTCGAATGACGCGTGACGACGTCGTTCAAAAGCTTGAGCGCGCAATTGATGTCGGTCTTGCGGCGCCTGGGGCTGAACGAAAGGATCTCGCGCACGACGCGAAGCACGTGCAGGCGGCCCTTTTTCGGAGGGACGTATTTTTCGACCTCATCGGTGAAAATGATCAAACCCACGCGGTCGTTGTTCTTGATCGCCGAAAACGCCAGAAGCGCGCAGATCTCCGCGATGGTCTCGGACTTGGTCTTGCCTCCGCGCGTGCCGTACTGGCCGGAGGAGCTTAAGTCGATGAGGAACATCACCGTCAGCTCGCGCTCTTCAACGAACTTCTTGGTGTACGGAGCGCCCATGCGGGCAGTCACGTTCCAGTCGATGTCACGGATGTCGTCCTGCGCGTCGTACTCGCGGACTTCGTCGAACTCCATGCCTCGGCCCTTGAACACGCTGTGGTATTCGCCGGCGAAGACGGTGTTGACGAGTCGGGCGGTCGTGATCTCGATATAACGGACCTTGGCCAAAAGCTCTTTGGTAAGCATCGAAGGGGCTCTCTTTTTCAGCCGCCGCTCAAGGGACCTCGACCTGGTCGAAGACCATCTTCACGAGGTCTTCGGAAGTTTTTTGTTCGGCTTCGGCCTCATACGTCGGGATCACGCGGTGGCGCAGCACGTCCATCCCCACAGCCTTGATATCGTCAGGCACCACGTAGCCGCGCCCGCGGAGGAACGCGTAGGCTTTCGCCGCGATATTCAGGTAGATCGTCGCGCGCGGGGAAGCGCCGTAAAGCACCAGACCCTTCAGACCCTTGATCTTGTAGGCTTCGGGGTCCCGCGTCGCGCAGATGAGGTTCACGATGTAATGCTTGATCTTCTCGTCGATATAGATGTCTTTGACGACTTCGCGCGCTCGCAGGATGTCCTCAGGGCTCACGACGGCCTTCACGACGGCCGGTTTGTGGCCTGCCATGCGCTCCATGATCTCAAACTCTTCCTGTTTTTTCGGGTACGAGATCTTCAGTTTAAAAATGAAGCGGTCGACCTGCGCCTCCGGGAGCGAATAGGTTCCCTCCTGCTCGATCGGATTCTGCGTCGCCATGACCATGAACGGTTCCTCGAGCTTGAACGTCTGTCCTCCGATCGTGATCTGCCGCTCCTGCATCGCTTCCAGCAGCGCGCTCTGCACTTTGGCGGGGGCGCGGTTGATCTCATCGGCGAGAACGATGTTGGAAAAAAGAGGGCCTTTCTTGATGACAAATTCGCCGGTCTTCGCATTGTATATCTGCGTGCCCAAAAGATCCGCCGGCAGAAGATCCGGCGTGAACTGGATGCGTTGAAACTGGGCGTTGATCGCCTGAGAAAGCGTTTTGACCGACAACGTCTTTGCCAGACCCGGCACACCCTCGAGAAGGACGTGTCCGTCCGCAAGCAGGCTGATGATAAGCCGTTCCACCAGATAGCTCTGCCCGACGATGACCTTCCCCATCTCCGACTGCAGGGCGCGGACAAGACCGCTTTCTTTTTCGACTCTCTGAGACACTTCCTTGATATCGACGCTCACGGGACAACCCTCCTGTAGTGGGACTATTATACTAAATACGGGAATCAAAGCGAAATGGATGGGTCGCCCCCGCGGTCAGGGGGAAACGCCCTATTTGAGGATCTTGAAAGACTTCTGTCCGAAGATGTTGTCGTTCACGAAAATGCGGAACTCGAACTCCCCCGGATGGTCAAACTTCACGGAAAAAAGGTTGAAAACCAGCTCGCAGTCGCGCGAGCGGTCCTGCACCGAAAATTTCTGTATCATCGCGCGGTGAAGCGAGCGGCCTTCGGTAAGATCGAAGAGCTCCAGCGAAAAATCGAAGGTTCCCTCGATCTCGCGAAACTGCACGTAAATGCTCATCGAAGGATGCACGCTCGGAAACTGAGCCGCCTTGATGCGGTCGAAGATGCCGATCAGCGTGCGCTTATGGGTGCCCTCTTCGACCAAAGTCTGGTCGCAAAGGAGCATGGCTTTCAGGATGGGCTTCAGGTGCATGCGCCCTAGCTTAAGCCCCGGGAGGGACGAAGTCAACTGCCGAGAACTTTTTTGAGAGCCTGGGAAAACGCGGCGATCTGATAGGGTTTGGCGAGAAATTCCTTGGCTCCCTCGCCGATCAGCTCTTTGGCAGAACCTTCGGAAGTAAAGCCGCTGACGAGCAGCACCTTGACGCGCGGATCGGTCTCAAGGAGCTTTTTCATCGCCTGGCGGCCCGTCATTTTCGGCATCGTCATGTCCAGGACCACGGCCGCGATCTCGCTGCGGCGCGCGCCGTAAACCGACAAAGCTTCTTCGCCGTCTTCTGCCAGGATGACGCGGTAACCCAGCCTTTCGAGCAGGGCTTTTCCCAGATTTCTCAACGGGGCTTCGTCGTCGACAAAGAGAATAGTTTCTCCGGCTCCGGACGCGATCGATCGGTCGTTTGACGCCGGCGTTTCGGTCTTAGGCTCCATGCAGGCAGGCAGATAGATCTGAAAATCAGAACCATGACCGGATTGACTCTTCACGCGGATCCAGCCTCCGTGCCCCTGAATGATCCGGTAGACCATCGTCAGCCCGAGACCCGTCCCATGACCCATCTTTTTCGTGGTAAAAAAGGGGTCGAATATCTTCGGCTGCAGGTCTTCCGCGATACCCTTGCCCGAATCCTTGAATGAGATCATCACATAATTGCCTGCGGCGCCGTTGGCGGCCTGCCGCGAGTCGAGCGCTGTATTTCGGGCCTCGATGCACAGGCTGCCCCCTTCAGGCATGGCGTCTTTGGCATTGGTCATCAGGTTCAAAAATACATTTTCGATCTCAGAACCGATGCCCCGGATGCGGTGCAGACCGTCCTCTAGACGCATACTCGTCTGGATCGTGGATGGGAGAAAGTTGACGAACGACTTCTTGAAATCCGTCAGAAGCTCGGAAGTCTCCAGTACGGTTTTGGTCTTCGATGAGGGGCGCGAAAAATTCATCAGCTGCTGCACCGCTTCCGCGCATCGCCGCGCGGCGTGGGACATCTGCTGGAGCATTTCATGATTTGCGTCCTTTTCCGACGACTGCCTCAAAAGCATGCTCAGGTACCCGGAAAGAGGGGTCAGCTGATTGTTCAAGTCATGCGCGATGCCTCCGGCAAGGCTTCCCACGCTCTCCATCTTCTGTGATTGCAGAAGCTGCGATTCAAGCTGCCTTCTCTGCTCTTCGAGGATCGCTAAGCGGCGGCGGTAAAAGTAGACGCCGATGCCCAAAAGAACGCTGATGAGCACCGGGATGACAAGGCCGGAAATGGACGCTCTCTGCAATGCCGTGATCTTTTTCTGAAAATCCCCTGCCGCCATATCCACGCCAAGAACGCCGACAAGCTTACCAGCCGAATTAAATATCGGCACATACGCGCTGATAAACACGCCCCACTGATCTTTATAAGGCTCTTCGGAAGCTGCCGGCCTGCCCTCTTTGAAGACGCGAAGCATCTGCGAGTCGGGCTCGTCGTAGGACTGCATGACGGGCGAGTGATCCTCGATGCCGTCCTTGTCACGGTCGCCGTAAGGCACGGAGTCCAGAACAAAATAGACCTGATCTCCGATCATGCGTGTCGTGTAGATATAACGGACCCCATGCACGGAATCCAGGAGGCTTTTGAGCGGCTTGACCGCATTTTTGTACGCGTCCGAACTTTCCTGTTCGACCGAGACGAAGGTCTCGTGCAAGTCTCCATCGACGAAGGAAGCTGCGCCTTCAGCCACGCGCAGCAGCTGTTCGCGCATCTGCCCGTTGTAAATTTCAAGTGTTCGCGTGTAGATGATAAGGGAGCTTAAGCAGGAGATGCCTATCAGGACCAGAGCCGCCAGGACGCTGTCGCGCACCGCCAGAGTGATCCTGTGCGGTGCGTCGGGATTGGGATCTATGGATTTGGATAAGGTTTTTTTAGATAGACCCAAGACGTGTTCCTTTTATATAATATATATCAATAATTATCATTAATCAATATTTGTTAATAATATAATTATATAGCTATATTTAAATTTAACTCATCAAAATTAACACTTTGAAAAAAATTTAGGTTATACTTTTAAATGATGGAAAACAAACCCTTGCTGGGAACGGTGCTGATCATAGACGATAGCCCTGAGATCCTTCAAATGATGAGACAGATCATCGAAATGGAAGGCTACCGCCCCGA
>CAZJAX010000116.1:3341-5182 GCA_964543965.1 uncultured Planctomycetia bacterium | reverse complement strand
GTCGGGGCAGCGCTGCTTGGGGTCGTCGGCGGGCAGCACACGGTAAACGATAGGGCTCTTGGAACCCGTCATCTTCAGGATCAGCTTCGCGAGCTTGAGTACGGACATTTCGTTGGGATTGCCTAAATTTACCGGGTAATGGAGCCTGGAAAATGCCGCAGCTTCGATGCCGCGCACCAGATCGTCGACGTAGCAGTAGCTGCGTGTCTGCCCTCCCTTACCGTAAACCGTCAGCGGTTTACCCGTGAGCGCCTGTGTCATGAAATTGGGGATCACGCGGCCGTCTTCGGGGCGCATGCGGCGGCCGTAGGTATTGAAAATGCGCACGAGCTTCGTATCCATTCCGTAGCTGCGGTGATAAGCCATCACGAGCGCTTCCGAGAAACGTTTGGCCTCGTCGTAAACGCTGCGCGGTCCGACCGGGTTTACGCGGCCCCAATAGCTCTCATTTTGAGGCGTCACCTCGGGATCGCCATAGACCTCGCTCGTCGAGGCGTGCAGAAAAACGGACTTCTTGGCTCGGGCGATCTCAAGCAGGTTGCGCGTGCCGGCCGAACCGACATCCAGCGTCTGTATCGGAAACTTGAGGTAGTCGGGCGGGCTCGCCGGCGATGCGAAGCTCAAAACGATGTCCACGGAACCGGTGACCGAAAAAGGCTTGGAGATATCGCGCTTCTCGAACACAAAATTTCTCTCCTTGAGCAAGTGCTTCACGTTACGGGCGCTGCCGGTGATCAGATTGTCCGCCGCAATGACCCGCCACCCCTTCTCCATAAAGCGGTCGCACAGGTGCGACCCGATAAAACCGGCTCCGCCGGCGATCAATACCGTTTTATTTTTTGCCACGACCCACCTCTTTTCTCCAGTAGTTTAGAATATCCTCAAGAGACTTCTCAAAGTTTATTTCTGGCTTCCATCCGGTCCGGCGCATGAATTTGGAGGGATCGCCGACGAGTCTCGGCAGATCGTGCGAACGCATGCGCGAAGGATCTTTCTTCACCCGGATGCGCGCATCCGTGATTTTGAGATAGGCTTCAAGGATCTCAAGACCCGAGCGGCCGCGGCCCGAAGCGATGTTGTAGACCTCCCCCGCGCGGCCCTTTTCCAAAGAGAGCCAGTAAGCCCGCACCATGTCTCGCACGTCCGTATAATCGCGCACGGAGCGAAGATCGCCGACGAGGATCTCGGGCCTGCGGAGGCCGGCTTCGATCTCGGCGATCTGCTTGGCGAAACTCGAAGCGATAAAATCGTCGCTCTGCCTCGGGCCGATATGATTGAAGGCGCGCGTCATCACGATCTTCATGCCGAAACGGCGGCCGTAGAACTTCATCAAAAAATCCTGAGCCGCCTTCGACACCGCGTAGGGGCTTAAAGGGTTGAGCGGAGCTGATTCGCCGATGCGGCCGGAGGTTTTAGGGGGGATGCCGTATTCCTGCGCGGAACCGGTCAGCTGAATCAGAGCCTTGGGGCAGGCGCGGCGCGCGGCTTCGAGAAGATTCAGTGTACCGTTCAGATTCTGTTCGAACGTCCCCCGCGGATCCTTCCATGAGACAGGCACCGACGCCTGGGCTGCCAGGTGGAATACGCGGTCCGGCTTGATGCGGCGCAGGATCTTTTCAAGCTTTGCGCCGTCACGGATATCGCAGGCAAAAACGGAGGCGGATCCCTTCTCAGGGCGGCGCGCCAGACCGTACACGCGCACCCCCTTTTTAGACGCCAAATATTCTGCCAGATGGCCGCCGGCAAAACCTGAGATTCCGGTGATAAGCGCTTTCATGAGATCAGTTTAACAGATATTCCCTGAGACTGTCGCGCCATGGCCGGAGCGGCATCGAGAAGGC
>CAZJAX010000116.1:0-3331 GCA_964543965.1 uncultured Planctomycetia bacterium | reverse complement strand
TTGGACATGACCAGATACGGCGCCCGTACCGCGACACGGCCCTTGATCGTCGAGCGATCCGTGACGCTCACCTCGACGGGAAGATCGAGGATCTCCTTTATCGCGACCGCCATTTCGTAACGCGTGGTCTGCCCCGAATTGCAGACATGATAGGTCTCGGCAGCGGGAGCGGGTCTCTCCAAGAGCCGCTGCCCGATCATGCAAAGAGCGCGCGTAAGATCCTCGACATAGGTCGGCGCGTCGGTCTGGTCGTCGAGCACCCCGACCGCCTTCTCGCTTTTGAGGCGGGCCGTGATCGCGTTGACAAAATTAGCGCTGTTTCCCGCGCCGAAAAGCCAGCTCGTCCTCACGATGGCGGCCGCAGCTCCCGAATGCGCCGCGTGGTATTCGCCCTCGAGCTTCGTCAAACCGTATATATTCGTAGGCGCTGTCGTATCGGTCTCGACGTAGGGCGTCTTTTTTTGGCCGTCAAAGACGTAGTCGGTCGATACATGCACAAGAGGGATCTTCATCGAGCAGCAGAGAGAAGCCAGGTTTTTAACCCCGGCCGCATTGGCCATCCGGGCAAGCGGCGGATCGAGCTCGCAGGCATCCACGTTGGAAAAAGCGGCCGCATTGATGACCAGATCCGGTTTCTCAGATTTCATGAGAGCGGCCAGAGACTCAAAATGCGCCAGATCGCAAATACGCGCACCTTCGGCGCCTGTTCTGGAAAATCCGAGGACGCTGTTACTGGATGAGAGATACCGGTCGAGGGATCGGCCGAGGATACCCGTAATTCCCGGCACCAAGATGCGGCGGCCCGATAGCTCCTTCAAACTTGTCACCGTCCGGCGTAGGCTTTTTGGTAGTACTGCCTGAAGTCCGAACTTTTTTCCTTGATGGACCGCCACCAGGGCTCGTTCTTCCGGTACCAATCCAGCGTCGCCTTGAACGCCTTATCGAAAGAATGCGCTTCTTTCCATCCGAGCTTCTTAAGCTTCGAAGAGTCGATCGCATAACGGCGGTCGTGACCCAAGCGGTCCTGCACGTGCTCGATCAGCGTCTCAGGCTTCTTCAGCGCTTTCAGCAGTTTTTTGGTCAGCTCCATATTGGTCAGATAATTTTTGGAGGAAATGTTGTAGGCCTCCCCTGACTTTCCTTTTTTGAACACCGTCAGAATCCCCGTACAATGGTCCTCGACATAGATCCAGTTGCGGATCTGGCGTCCGTCGCCGTAGACCGGCAATTTGCGATCCGTAAGCGCGTTGGACACGAAAAGAGGGATGACCTTCTCAGGGTATTGATAGGGTCCGAAAGTGTTGGAACCGCGCGTCACCACGACGTCCAGGCCGTGCGTTCCGGCGTAAGAAAGCGTGAGCATGTCACCGGCTGTCTTAGCGACCGAGTACGGGCTCGAGGGATTGGCGGCGTCACTCTCTTTAAAAAATCCTTTTTCGCGGCTGCCGTAGACTTCGTCGGTGCTCACGTACAGAAAGCGGCTCACGCCCTTTTTGCGCGCAGCCTCCAGAAGGACATAGGTCCCGTAAAGATTGGTGTCGAAGAACGCCTTGCCGTCGAGAAGTGAACGATCCACATGCGTCTCGGCTGCCAGATGCAAAACGCCTTCGCATCCCTCGAGAGCACGCTCGACGGTCTTAGCGTCGCAGACGTCCCCCTGGATGAAACGGTAGCGGGGATGGCCCCCGAGTTCCTTCAAGCGCGCGGTGTCGCCGCTGTAAGTGAGCTTGTCGAGGTTGACGATAGAGACCGAGGGATCGTTTTTAAGCCAGTATTTGACAAGGCAGGAGCCGATGAAGCCGGCGCCGCCGGTGACGAGGCATCTCTTAGGCTTTGCCGCCATTTTTCTTCCCGTTCTTTTTGGCAAGCAGAGCCTGCTTGGCGACCAAATGATTGGCATGCAGGAGCGAGTCGAACGTCCCGCTGTCCGTCCACCAGCCGTCAAGGATGTCATACTCGAGCTCGCCTCGGCGGATGTAGGCGTTGTTGACGTCGGTGATCTCGAGCTCGCCGCGCTTGGAGGGTTTAAGCGTCTTGATGATGTCATACACAGACTCGTCGTACATATAGATGCCGGATACGGCGAAGTCGGACTTGGGATTCTTGGGCTTCTCTTCGATCCCGGTGATCTTGTCGCCGTCGAGCTCCGCGACGCCGAAACGCTCAGGGTCGCTGACGCGCTTCAAGAGCACGCGGGCGCCTTTTTTTTGTTTGCTGAAATTGGAAACATAAGGCTTGATGCTCTTCTCGAGGATATTGTCGCCGAGCACGACGACGATGCGGCTGCCGCTCGAGAAATACTCGGTCAGGGAAAGCGCCTGGGCGATACCGCCCTCGCCTTCCTGGTACGTGTAATTGATATGCGTGAGGCCGAAGTCCTGCCCGTTGCCGAGAAGTCTCAAGAAATCCCCGGCGTGATTGCCGCCGGTGACGATCGAGATGTCCCGGACGCCCGCATCGACCAGCGACGATATCGGATAATAGATCATCGGCTTGTTATACACCGGAAGCAGATGCTTGTTGGTGATCTTTGTGAGCGGGTACAGACGCGTCCCGAGGCCGCCCGCCAGGATGATGCCCTTTGGATCCTGAGCCATACCTTTACTGCCTCCCTATCGAAAAATAACGGAATCCCATCGCCTTCATCTTCTTTGGATCGAAAATATTCCGGCCGTCCACGACGACGGGCTGGCGCAGGAGCTTCTTCACCTTCGCCAGGTCGATCTCTTTGAACTCGTCCCACTCGGTGAGCACGACGACGCAGTCGCTGTCCTTGCAGGCAGCGTAACTGTCTTTGCAGAACGTGACGCCCTTCATCATCTTCTTGGCGTTCTCCATCGCGTGCGGGTCGTAGGCGCGGATCTTGGCTCCGAGCGACGCAAGGTCAGCGATGATGTCGAGGCTCGGGGCGTAGCGCATGTCGTCCGTATTGGGCTTGAAGGAGAGACCGAGCACCGCGATGGTCTTAGAATTGATGTTCCATATCGCTTCCTCGATCTTTTTTACGAAATGTTTTTTCTGGTCGTCGTTGATCTTCTCGACGGCTTTCAGCAGCTGAAAGTCGTAGCCGAGCTTCTCGGAGATGCGGATGAACGCGGCGAGGTCTTTGGGAAAGCAGAAACCGCCGAAACCCAGACCCGCGTTGAGAAAGTTTTTGCCTATGCGGCGGTCAAGTCCCATGCCGAGCGCGACCTGCTCGACATCCGCCTTGGCCAGCTCGCAGATTCGGCTGATGGCGTTGATGAACGATATCTTCATCGCTAGGTACGAGTTGGAGGCGTGCTTGATGATCTCAGCTGACTTGATATCGGTGAAAACCAGCGTCGCGTTC
>CAZJAX010000115.1:0-5185 GCA_964543965.1 uncultured Planctomycetia bacterium | reverse complement strand
GCCTTCCGAGGGCGGATCGCCGTCAAGACCCTCCCACCACACAGTTCCGTCCTTTTTCTTCAGGACATTGGTAAAAATGGTGTTTTTCTGTATCGCGGCCAGCGCGTTAGGATTGCTTTTCTTGTTGGTTCCCGGAGCCACGCCGAAAAATCCGGCTTCAGGGTTGACGGCCCATAGCCTGCCGTCATTGCCCGGACGCAGCCATGCGATGTCATCGCCCACGGTCCATACCTTGTAGCCGGGCATCGAAGCCGGAGGGACGAGCATCGCGAGATTGGTCTTGCCGCACTGGCTGGGAAAGGCGGCAGCGACGTATGTGATCCCGCCTTCCGGGTCTTCGATGCCCATGATCATCATGTGCTCGGCCAGCCATCCTTCGTTTTTGCCCAGCCACGAAGCGATCCGGAGCGCCAGGCATTTCTTTCCCAAGAGGACATTGCCGCCGTAATTGGACCCGACGCTCCAAATAGCGTTGTCTTCTGGAAAATGACAGATGAAGCGGTGCGCCGGATCGAGATCCGCCTTGCCGTGAAGCCCCTTCGTAAAATGGGAGGAATCCCCCAGTTCGTCCAGAGCGATCTTTCCCATGCGCGTCATAATGCGCATGTTCAGCACGACGTAAATGCTATCCGTGATCTCGAAACCGATCTTGTTGAAATGGGATCCCGGGATCCCCATGATGTAAGGCACGACATACATCGTGCGACCCTTCATCGAACCTCTGAAAATTTTTGCCAGCTTGTGATAAGCCTCATGAGGATCCATCCAGTTGTTGGTAGGACCCGCATCCCTCCGGGACCGCGTACAGATGAACGTCAGCTTCTCGACGCGCGCCACGTCATCCTCCCGGCTATGCGCATAAAGACATCCGGGCATTTTTTTCTGATCGAGCTCTTCGACTTCTCCCTTCTCGACCGCTTCTCTAGTAAGGCGGACCTTTTCCTCCTCGGAGCCGTCGCACCAATACACGCGGTCAGGCTGACAGAGCTCCGCCATCTCCTCCACCCAGTCTTTAAGAGCTCTATTGCTGGTCAACCCTTCCTCCCGCCGGCTTATGCTGATCTCCGCCGTGCTCATTTCAATAACTCCAATTTTCCCGGTTCGACATGCAATCACGATGTTCCTGCAGGGCTTTTTGACAGCAATCCGAAGCGCCCGCCAAACGGTGCACCACTTCGACCGAACAGTGCGCGTGCAGGACCAAAGCCGTGGAAACGCTGCCGGTCACCAGCTTTTCTTTTCCCGTAAGTCCCCGGCATCCGGCAAAGATCACGTCCGCTCCCCACGCTTCAGCCTCTTTCAAAAGAGTCCTCTTAGGCTCTCCCTTCACGGCCTCCGTATAAGCGATCAGCTTCTTTTCCTCGATGCGGCGTTTCTGAAAATCGAGCATCCGATCCACCCAGGCTACGGGATCCTTGTCTTCCGCGTCGGTCCAGTAGCGGATCGGACCCGTCGGACGCAGGAACGCCAGAGACACCCGCGTGTCGATCACCGTGATCAGGCGTATCGCGGTCCCTTTGGGCCAATGCCGGCAGAGAGCCGTTTCAAGCGCAGCCTCCGATTCCTGCGACCCGTCGTAAGCGACGACGACACGGGCGGGCGGGATCTCCTTCTCTTCTTCCGCGCGCCCTTTGGAAATGCGGAGGTTGCAGTGGACATGCGTCAGCACGTGATGGGAAACGCTCCCGAACAGGATACGGCCTGCCTGCGAGCGCCCGTGTGAGCCCATCACCAGGAGATCCGGCTTCCAATCCTCGACCTTTTCGATGATCCCTTCGGTCGCAGAATTGGCCAGGGATTCCGAGCGGATCTTCCAGCCGGGAAAATGCCAGCCCAAAACTTCCGCCGCCTTTTCGGCCGTGCTGCGCGCGTCCTTCAGCGAGATCTGCGGAGTGTTATCCAAAAGCATCGCATGCTGTACGGACAGCTCCTGCATACCGAGCAGACTGCCCTGCGCGGCCCAGCTGTCAGCGACCGTCAAGATCACCGCCTCGGCCTTCGCCGGCAGCCCGGCTTTTCTCAGGTCATTGAGCGCTTTGTCAGAGCATTCCGACCCGTCATAAGCGATAAGGATCTTCATCGCGCATCTCCTCTATGGCTTTATCTCAACAGCACTTCGGCGAGTGAATGAGGTATCGCCGGAGGTCCTTTTGCAGCGGTGATCCCTGAAAGCTGCTCGAAAATCCCGTCGGAATCATCGTCATAGGACTGACGGGCCAGAGTCCGTTTACCGGACTTACTGAATTCATACACCGTCCTCACGTCGACCTTGCCGTCGTGATTGCGATCCTGCTCCCAGCGATAGACTCTTCCGTCTTTCAGATAGAACCAGTAATCCGCCTTGCCGTCGCGGTTCAGATCTTCGGCGACTTTCCAGGGAACGCCGGCATAATAATAGATCCAGCGATCCACCATTCCGTCCCGTGTAAAATACTGCTCCGCGTGATCGCGCCGTCCGTCTTTGTAATAAATGACGGTCTCTTTGTAACTGTTGCGGTCGAAATCGGCGAGCGTTTTAACGATCTGACCGCCGGCATAGTACATTTCCGCCTCTTTATAACCATCGCCGTCCAGATCCGCCATCCTGATCTGCGCGGGCACAGCCAACGCTGTTCCTGTGAACAGCATCCCAGCCATAAGAACCATGATTGAACGTATCATGCGAACCTCCCCACCGTTCCGGCTCCTTCCGGATCCGTGTGTATTTATCTGCAGAGTTACCGTCATCAGCTTGGGTTCCATGACTCCTCCGCTTCCCTAGCTAAAGTGTAGAACAAAAGGGATTTATGGAAAATCAGGGCACACCCTGAACTTTATTGGGGAGAATCTCGTAGGCTGTACCGGGGAATCCCCGATACGGTTTCAAAATCACATCAACCCGGACCCGCCTTTGACGGCGGCGGCGGCGGCTTCGGTCATATTTTTGATCAATTTCCACTGGGCGCTCAGCGGCCTTAGCAGCGTCTTGGACCAGGCGCTGTCGCCCCATACCGCACCGCGGTCCCGGCGCCGGACGCCGGAGGCGCGCACCGTTTCATAGACTGCCAGAGCCCTGTCAGCGCAAAGCTCCTTCGAATAGAGAGCGGCCGTCGAGCGCGCGCCCAGACCCATCGCCCGCCGGGCTTCAGCCGGCAGCGAGGCCAGGCGCTCGAGAGCCGCGGCGAATTCGGCCTCCGAGGCGCGGGCTAGGATATAGCCGTTGCGGCCGTTCTCCACGAGTCCGTGAAATCCCGGGGCATCAACAGCCACGATAGGCACGCCGGCCGCCATCGCTTCGACTAGACACAGTCCCTGCGTTTCGCTCTGCGAGGCGAACGCAAATACATCCATCGCATAGTAAGCGTCGACGATCTCATCGCCTTCAAGGACTCCTGTAAAAATGAGACGATCCTCCATTCCTTTCGACCGGAAAGCATCCCGGATCGATTCCTCCAGAGGACCGCCTCCCGCCACAAGAAAGCAGGCATTTTTCCGGCGTTTTAAGAAAAGGAGGACGCACCGGCACAAGAACTCGAGATTCTTTTCCGCCGCGAGACGTCCCGCATAACCGACGACGAACGCTTCCGAAGGAACGCCGAAGCGGGCGCGGCTTCGCACCCTATCACCGATCGAATAGCGCTGCAGATCGATGCCGGTAGGCACCACGGTGACCGGCGATTTCACGCCTCTCCGCTGCAGCATCGTCTTGATTCCGCCGCTGGGCGCGAATACGTGATCCGCTAAATTGGCGAAACCCACGGAGAGCCGGATCACGAAGCGCTTTATAGCGGGCGAATCTCCGGGGACATAGTGGGTGTTGTATTCGAACATCGTGTGATACGTATAGATCAAGGGTACGTTGAACTGATAAGCAGTGCGCAAAGCGGTATCCCCGATAAAGAACGGATGATGCACGTGAATGATGTCGGGCGTAAAATCCTTGAGCGCTTCCTGAAGGAACCCGGGTGCCGGAACCGGCACGGAAAAATCCGTGCCGTTGAAATTGCGGATGGCCGGAAGTCGGATCACGTCCTCTTCGACGGGCGGCGTGCCCTCGAACACAGGTGCGGCTACAATCACGCGGTGGCCGCGCTTGCGGTATTCCTCGCTGAACGTCTGCACCGATTTTTCTAAGCCGCCGACGATGGGTGAGTACGTATTGGACATCATGAGGATATTCATGGCGCAGTCTCTTTCGGCGGAACTGAAATCATATCCGCAGATACGCTGCCGGACGGAGCCGTAAAATGCGGAAATCCGGGCATCCGAATTTCGATCGCGGGCTCCCGTCCGGACCAGCGCCCATCCCACGAGACAGTCACGCCGTCCGGGCGCCCGACGACTTTGATGGAAACGGTCCCGAACGTCGTCGGCGCGGGACCCAGAAAGGCCTCGCCATCCGCGTACCACTCGGGCGTGATGCCCTGGCAGAGAACCAGCCGATCGGGCTCAGCCTCCTCCCGGACAAAACAATTCCGGACCATCAGCACCCATTCGGCCGCAGCCCAGACATGCTGGCCGTCGCCCATGCATCCGCCGCCGGTCCTCGGATGCACCGCTTCGGGCCACTGGCCCGCGGGCGACGCCATGCCGGCGATCGACTCCATCACCGAAAAAAAACGGCGGTCGCCGGCGCGCAATAAAACCTGCGCGACATGCAGGGTAAGATAGGGATTGATTCCCGAGTGGCTGATCTCCTGAAAAAAACCTCCGTGCACAAAACTTGTCCTCATCAGAAATTCGGCCGTGTTGAGCAGGGATTTGTGATTGGCCGCACAGAGCGCCAGCGGATAACCCATCGCCATCGAGCCGATCGCCCCCGCATCCATTCGCCGGTAGGGCGATGCGGGAATCATGTCGGCTCCGAGGCGTTCGGCGGATGCGCTGAGATTGCGCTGGAGAGCGTGAAAAAAATCCTCGGACTCACGGCGGAATTTTTCGGCTTCAGCGTGTTCGCCCAGAGATTCAGCGAGATAAGCGGCCGAGCGCAGTCCCGCGATTCCCCAGAAATCGTCCCAATAGTAAAAATCGTTGGGACCCAGATGCTCGGCGCTGAAACCGGCAGGCAGCAGTCCGGCGTGTCTCTGATCAAGCTGATCCGGCAAACGTTTGCGGAGGATCCATCGCCCGGCGCGGAGAATGGAGGAGCGCCATTCACTCTTAGGTTTGCGGCCGGTCATTACGCAGTCTCGGCGGAGGATCCATA
>CAZJAX010000114.1:0-5346 GCA_964543965.1 uncultured Planctomycetia bacterium | reverse complement strand
AGCTTCGACCCTAAAAGATTTCTCATCCGGCGAGGCTTCAAGTTCTACCCGGCGTACTACATTCTCATACTGGCGACTCTTTTGATCCGAAACACGGTTTCCAAGGTCGGGGTGCCCGCAGACTCCCTGATATCCCAGATCCTTTTTCTTCAAAATTATGGGCCGCGTATCTGGAACCATACATGGTCGCTTGCGGTCGAAGAGCATTTTTATATCGCGCTTTGCTTCATGATGTTCGCGCTGTCCCGGAAGGGCACCGCCGATCCCTTCAAGCCCGTCCCATGGATCTGTTTTGCTGCCGGGGCCGCGGCGATGTTTTTCAGGTATTTGCTGGGACCTACCGATTCCATCCCTAAATTTTTCTTTCCGACCCACCTTAGAATGGATTCGCTTTTTTTCGGAGTTTTGCTTTCATATTTCTATCAGTTTCATTCTGAAAAGCTGAAAAAATTCATGTCCGGAGGGTTTCACGGGGTTCTTTTTATCATCCTTTTTGCTGCTACGATTTTCTGCGTGAGGGGCTCGAATTATATCTCACAGCGTGTTTTCGGCTACACGCTGCTTTACCTGTCCTTTGGATACCTGCTCTTGATTTTCTTATACAAGCCGGTGTACTCATTCGGCGTTTTGGGCCGCTTCGTCTCCTACGTCGGGGTCTATTCTTACTCGATCTATTTATGGCATATGCCCCTCGACCACTGGTTTGGCCGTGCCGTTGGATCTTTGACGCATCCGTATCAAAGTCCGATCTATTTCGCCCTGACCCTCACAGGCGGTATCGTGCTCGGCAAGCTGATCGAGATGCCCGCGCTGAAACTGAGAGACAAAATCGAGCCGTCGGGAGGACGGATCTTTCCCTCGAGCGCGGCCGGCGGCTGATTTCGAGTGTCCAGCTCATGAGGCCGGTGGTAGAATGGGGCGTGCCGGTATAAAAAAAGGAAGCGGAATGATCGGTCAGGACCTGACAAGAAAAAAACTTTTTCTCCAGACTTTCGGATGCCAGATGAATGAGCGTGACTCGGAGGCGGTCACCGGGCTTCTTATGGATCGCGGGTATGAGACAACGTCTGCCATTGAGAAAGCCGACGTTATCTTTTACAACACCTGCAGCGTGCGCGACCATGCGGAACAGAAGGTGTTCGGACGCATGGGCCACTTCCGCAAGCTCAAAGAGACGAAGCCGGAGCTCATCATCGGCATACTCGGCTGCATGGCGCAGGAACACGGCAGCGATTTCTTCAAAAAGAATCCCGAGATCGACCTTGTCTGCGGTCCCGGAAATCTGGGCCAGATCCCGGCTCTCGTCGATGAGATCGCGGCTACGCGCGGCCGACGCGTCGCGACCGACCGGCTGAACGAGCCCTACAGCCTCGACGGCGTGCATTACCGTCCGGGGAAGACCACGGCGCTCGTGACCATCATGACCGGCTGCGATCACCGCTGCACTTACTGCATCGTGCCGTACACGCGCGGCGACGAGCAGTCGCGTTTTTCCGAAAGCATCGTCCGCGAAATGAAGGACCTGGCGGCGCGGGGCTTCAAAGACGTGATGCTTCTCGGGCAAAATGTGAACTCCTACGGCAAGGGCCTCGAAGAATCGATCGATTTTGCGGGACTGCTTGAAAAGATCCAGCAGGCGGCGCCGCAGATACCCCGGCTGCGTTTCACGACGAGCCATCCCAAGGATGCGCACACCCGGCTTTTCGAGGCGATGCGCGACCTGCCCATGGTCTGCGAGCACCTGCACCTCCCGGTGCAGTCGGGGTCCAACGCTGTCCTGCGGCGCATGAAGCGCGAGCATACCGTCGAATGGTACAAGGAGCAGATCGCCGAGTACCGGAGCCTGGTGCCCGGAGGCAGCCTGACCACGGACCTCATCGTCGGTTTTCCGGGCGAGACGGAGAAGGACTTCCAGGACACGCTCGATCTCGTCGAGACGGTGCAGTTCGACAGCGCTTACGTCTTTGCCTATTCTCCGAGACCCGGGACGCCCGCGCTGAAACTTAAGGATGATGTGAGCCCTGAAGAAAAAAATCGCAGGCTCCAGGCCGTGCTGGCATCTCAGCGCGCGATGGCGTTTCAGATCAACCAGAAATACACGGGCAAAACGCTCGAAGTGCTCATCGAGGGTCTGGCCAAGAGAAATGACGCTTGCTACGTCGGCCGGTCGCGCGAATTCAAACGCGTCGTCGCTTATTCCTCCGAAGATTTGAGCGGCCAGATCCGGAATATCCGTATCACGGGCGTCGCTGATGAGACTCTCCTGGGGGAGCTGATCACCTAATTGAAGCCGCCTCTTTTGTGCCTTGTTGGGCCGACCGCCTCGGGTAAAACGGGCATCGCCGTCGAGCTGGCGGCGCTTTTTCCATCCGAGATCATCTCCTGTGATTCGATGCAGGCATACCGCGGGATGCCCGTGCTGACGCAGGCGCCTTCGAAAGAGCTTCGAAAAAAGGCCGCCACACATCTTGTCGCGTTCCTCGACCCGTCGGAAGAGTACAGCGCGGCGAAATTCCGCGCTCTTGCCGAAGACCTCATCCCTAAGATCCTGAAGAAAAAAAAGACTCCGATCATCGCGGGGGGCACCGGCCTTTATCTGAGGGCTCTTTTGGACGGGCTTTTCGAAAGCCCTGAGTCCGAAAAGGCGCGCGACCTCGAGTACCGCGGGCGCCTTTTGGCCGAGCAGGAAAAGGCCGGGGGGCATTATCTGCACGAAAAACTGGCCGCCTGCGACCCTGTCTCTGCAAAAAAGATCCATCCCAACGATCTTCGCCGCCTCGTCCGGGCGCTCGAGATCTTTCATCTTTCAGGCAAGCCGTTTTCCGAGCAAAAAAGCAACCGCGAAGGTCTGCGGGGGATCTATGATGTGAGAATATTCATGATCGACCGTGACCGGACGGAGCTCTATGCGCGCATCGAGCGGCGTGTCGACCAGATGCTGGACGAAGGACTCATCGAAGAGGTGAAGCGTCTCCGCAGGAAGAAGCTCAGCATGACGGCCGAAGTGGCGCTCGGATATCGGGAAATATCGGCGTATCTGGAAGGAAAGATCGCTCTTGAGGAGGCCGCTGCGCTCTTAAAGAAAAACACGCGTCATTACGCCAAGCGCCAGCTTTCGTGGTTTCGCCATGAAAAAGGAGTGGAGGTGGTGCCCGCATCGGCCAAGGATTCCGATAAAAAAATCGCCAAAACAATCTATGCGCTATGGCGGAAAAAACGGTGAGCGAAAAGGCTGTTCTGGTGACTGTGGACTTCCGCTCGCTGCGCCGAGCCTCGGATGCGTCAGAGCTTTCGCGGGAGCTGGCTGAGCTTTCCAGCGGCGCCGGCCTGACCGTGGTCTCAAACCTCCTTTTTAAACAGGACGCGCCCAACGCCGCTCTCTTCCTCGGTACCGGGCAAGCTGAGAAGATCAAAAATGAGGTGCTTAGAAGGAAAGCGGATGTCGTCGTCTTCGAGTCCGATCTTTCTCCAAGCCAGCAGCGGAATCTCGAAGAGGCTGCGGGCGTCAAGACCATCGACCGCACCCAGCTCATCCTCGACATTTTTGCCCGCCGAGCCCGCTCAAAGGAGGGCAAGCTGCAGGTGGAGCTCGCGCAGATGAAATATCTTCTTCCGCGGCTCGGCGGCCAGGGTATCTACCTTTCGCGTCTGGGCGGCGGCGTGGGCACGCGCGGTCCCGGCGAACAGAAGCTCGAAGTCGACCGCCGCCGTATCCGCGAAAAGATCACGAAGTTTTCCCGCGAACTCTTAGAACAGCAGAAGAAAAGAAAAACCGCCATCGACAAGAAAAGGGAAAAGGATCTGCCGCTCTTGGCGCTTGTCGGCTATACCAATGCCGGAAAATCGAGCCTCTTTAACCGTCTCACTGAGGCGGGCGTCCTCGTCAAAGACCAGCTTTTTTCCACGCTCGACACGACGACGCGCCTAGCCGGTCTTCCGGGCAATCAGAGAGTATTTCTTTCCGATACCGTCGGTTTTATCCGCGACCTCCCGCATCATCTGGTCGAGTCGTTCAAAGCTACTCTCGAGGAAACAGTGCAGGCGGACGCTCTTTTGCATGTGATGGATGCCTCGCGGGAAGATTTATCCCTGATCGAAAGCGCCGTGCTAAGCGTGCTCAGCGATATCGGCGCCTCTGAAAAAAAGGTCTATCTCGTGCTCAACAAAGCGGATCTTCTCACAGAGGAGAAACGCGCCGTGATGGGGGACTTTCTCAACCGAAAAAACGTATTTCTGATTTCAACACGTACCGGCGAGGGGATGGACCGGCTTTTGCGCTCTATCGGCAGCGACCTGGCAGCTTCAAGTCTCGTGAGCACATTTTTTTTCTCGCCGAACCAATACAACCTGATCGATCTTGCGTATAAAGAAGGACAGGTTTTGGATCGCAAAGACGAAGCTGGCGGAACACGATTAAAGATCCGTTTATCGCCAAAAATCGATGCCATTTTACGGAGAAAGCTTCAAAATGGGACCTAAAAAACAGGCTTATATCTATTAATTATATCGATTAACATTTTTTTGTATTTTGGCCGAATCTCGGGCATAATTTAGCCATAACCAGTTATAGACATAGATTTAATATATTTAAGCAATGACAATCAAGCCCGCCCATCAACGGTTGAGTCAAATATCGTGAAACAAGGATCTTTTTTGTCCTCAAACATAAATCATTTAATAACAGTAAATTTAAATCTTAAAAAGCGCATGGCGCTCAAACTGATCTCGATCCTGCTTGTGTTTACGGTGTTTTCGCAGGAATTCGCATTTGCGGCGCAGGAACTCGTCAAGATCGAGACATCCGAGAACGGCGCAGAGAGCGCCAAAGCATCCGATGACTTGGTTTGGGCGAAAAAATTTCTGCCGCCGTTTCCGGGCTCCGTAGCGGCCGTCGATGCTGCATGGAAGGGCAGCGGCAAGCGCGTGCTGGTGCTGGTGCAGGACGCGCACACTAACGCCTCCTGCCAGCTCAACGAAGCACGGCTGCTTCAAGTCCTTCTTTCCTCTGAAAAGCAAAGTCCTCCCTTCATTTTCCTTGAAGCCGGATCCGGGGATCTGTCGCTTTCGTTCTTGAGAAAATATGCGGACGCCGCCAAACGCCGCGAAACTGCCAAATCGCTTCTTCTTTGCGGAAAATTTCAGGGCGCTGAATATCTCGACCTCACCTCGAATCATGAGATGCGCCTCTACGGGGTCGAGGACATGGCTCTTTACGCGAAGTCGGTAGAGCTCTACCGCCGCACCGCCCGTCTGCGTGAAAAATACGAGGACTATCTCGCCCGCATCGAAAGCGCCGTCGAAGCGGTGAAGGCGGGCACTCTAAACCCGGTGCTCCTGCACTTTTAC
>CAZJAX010000113.1:0-5355 GCA_964543965.1 uncultured Planctomycetia bacterium | reverse complement strand
CCCATCGACGGCATCATCGGACCTTTTACGCGCAAAGCGATACGGGAATTTCAAGCCAAGTACGATCTAGTGGTGGACGGAAAACCGGGACCCAAAACCTGGGAGCTTCTTCAGCCGTTCTTAAACCCCAACGACTTCGAAGTCAAGCTCCTTCAAAGAGCCTAGCGGCGCGCCTCGCCGGGTTTGCGGCGGCTTTCCTTGTCGGTGAAAAGATCCTTGTCGGCTTCTTCGAGAAGCTTCTGTGTATTTTCAGGATGTTTGGGATTGACCGCCGGGTCGAAGGTCGCGAGCCCTATGCTGATCGACGAGTCATGCAGGCGTTCATCCTCCAGCGCATGAGCCATCGCGTGATACGCGCTTCGCAGGCGCTCGCGATAGGCTCTCGCCTCTTCGTTGGACGTCTGCCATAAGAGCACGAAAAATTCATCCCCGCCGTAGCGCGCCACGACGTCGTATCCCCTCGCCGAGGCCTTGAGCACTCCCGCGGCGCGCTTGATCATCTCGTTGCCGGTCTCGTGCCCGAGAGTGTCGTTGATCTTCTTGAACCGGTCGAGATCGGTCATGACCATCGTGAGGGGCTTGCGGGTCTTTTTGCATTTTTTCCACTCTTCCTCGAGGCGCTCACGCAGGTAGTCGTAGTTGTAAAGGCCGGTGAGCTTGTCGTGCACGATCTTGGTTTCGAGGCCCTTATTGGTCAAAAACAGCTGCACGGAGTTTGAAAGGATGCCGCACAGGAGCGCGAGAGACGGCCCCAGAAGCAGGATGAACGGCTCAAAAATATAGTCTTTGACGAAAAGCGTCTGCGTCCCCAGAAACACGCCGACGAACGCCACGACAAACGCCGCGATACCGATCCACAATCCCTGAAAAAGAAAAAACGATACCACCATGAGACCCAGGATCCACGCGAATATGAACACGAACGTATAAGAGATAAAGCGCAGGTTGCGCCCCGACTCCATCGCGAGGAACTCGTTGGCGTGCACGATGATGCCCGCCATCGAGCCGAAGGGCGTCGGGTGCCGGTCGCCGAAGAGCGCGGACGTGAGGCCCACAAGCACCATCTTGCCCTCGATATCAGAAGAGTTGAACTTATGCTGGACGATCTGCCAGGCCGGGATCTCTTTGAAATCGCTCTCGACAGCCGTGTAATTGATGACGTAGCTTCCGTCCTCATCGACAAAGACCGCCTTGTGCGGCACGCCTACGGTGATCTGCCCCAGATCCCGGTCGAACGCGGCTCTGGCCTCCTGCACCCCGCCGGCATAAGCCTCGGCGAGTCTCAAAGGAAACGAGCTTTCGAACTGATTGGACTTCTCGTAGGGCCGCACGACATAGGATCGGCGAAGGACGAGGTCGGGGTCGATGATTTTTTCGAGGTAGCCGTAGCCGTAAACGGACTGTGCGATGGCGGGGCTCGGCTTCACGACGCCGTTGTCTTTGTTGAACGTCGCACCGACGACGACGTTGCCGCTCGTCCTCATGGCTTCCGCAAGGATGTCGGTCGATTCGGCGTCGCCGCTCTCAAGCCCCGTGAAGGAGACGTTGAGGCCGACAGCCTTAGCGCCGCCGTCATAGAGATGGTTTAAGAGGTCGGCAAATACACGGCGCGACCAGGGCCAGCGGGACTCAAGCTTTTCACAGGATTCCTCATCGATGGTGACGATGACGATATCCTTGATCTTGTCGGACGGAGGCGTCGACCAGCGCCGGATGCGGAAAAAAAGGTCGCGCGTCTGCAGGGACGCTTTTTGAAACCCCTCGGAAGAGTCGTAGTAGCCCGGAAGAAGGAGGAAGATCAGCGTGAATACAGAAGCGGTGATGGCGGCGTAGAGGTATTTTTTCATGCTGGGTCTGTGCGGCTCACCATCAAAACACTCTTCAGTCTGCCCCGAATAAACGTGCGGAAGGAGGGATTTGAACCCTCAAGCCGTGAGGCACAGGCTTCTGAGACCTGCGCGTATGCCAGTTCCGCCACTTCCGCGTTTATTTAGGGGCTTTTAGAATCGAACGCCGATTCCGGTTGGACTTTTCTTAGGAACGCTGCTCTATCGGCACGTACGTCTGCCCGAGCTTTCCGGTGTACAAAGACACCGGGCGCATCAGGCGGTTGTTCGCGTACTGCTCAAGGATATGCGCGGTCCAGCCGGCGACGCGGCTGATCGCGAACATGCAAGTGAACATATCGATCGGGATGCCGATCGTGTAGAGCACCGAAGCCGAATAAAAATCGACGTTGCAGTAAAGTTTTTTCTTCTCCCAGACAACCTTCTCGAGCTTCTCGGAGATCGCGAACCACTTGGCCTGCTGGGGATTGGAATCCGCGAGCATCTTTGCCATGACCTTCAAGTCCGCAGCGCGCGGGTCCGGGCCCTTGTACATACGGTGTCCGAAGCCCATGAACTTCTTTTTGGCTGCCAGCATCCGCTCGACGTACGCGTCGACATTGGTCACCTCGCCTATCTCGACGATGCTTTCCATCGCACGGCTGTTAGCGAAGCCGTGAAGCTCGCCCTTGAGTGTACCGACGGCCGAGGTGACGGCCGAATAGATGTCCGATAGCGTCGACGCGGTGATGCGTCCGGCAAAAGTCGAAGCATTGAGGTCGTGCTCGGTCAAGATAATGAAATATTTGTCGAGCATCTTGATCTCGACCGGCGTCGCGTCTCTGCCGTTGAGCATATAAAGAAAATTGGCGGCGGTGCTGTAGGAAGCGTCCGGCTTCGGATGCACGATCGGAAGGCCTTTGCGGAAGCGGTCCAGATACGCGACGATCGTCGGGATACGGGCCAGGAGCCTATGAGCCTTGCGGCTGTTGGCTTCCACGGATTTGTCGTCGGCCTCGGGATCATAAAGCGAGAGCATCGAAACGGCCGTGCGCAGCGATGCCATCGGCGCCACGTTCTTAGGAAACTTTTCAAGAACATCGATCATCTCCGCAGGAAGCTCGCGCTGGCTGGAAACGCTCTTGTTGAAATCGGCCAACTCGCTCTTGGTCGGAAACTTTCCGAAGTAAAGCAGGTACGTCGTCTCTTCGAAATTGGCGTTTTGCGCCAGATCGTGAATGTCATAGCCGCGGTAAGCAAGTTTTGAATTTTTGCCGTCGATGGCGCAGATAGAGCTCTCGGCCGCGATCACATCCTGGAGCCCTTCGGAAAATACGGTGTTCGAAGTCGTTGTCATACGCTAAAAGATCCTATATCGGGTCCGCCGTTCATGATCCTGTCGATCAATATCGGCATAAAAATGTAAGACGCATACGTCAATGCGATCGCCGCCAGAGTGACCACGGCTTTTACCCAGAGCTTGAAGTTGGGGCTCAGCCACAGAAACGGCATCGCAAAAGGCCCGATGAGCAAGAGACCCCAGATCACAGCCGGACGGCTGAGATACCAGGGTGTCTTTTTCTCGGGGACTTGCGACGTGTTTTCCGCGCTCATACCGCTTATTTCAGGTACGAATCCTGGGTTTTCTGCGTCGGTGCTTTCTTTGAGGCAAGCGCGTCATTCAATTTGTCTTCGAGCTCGCGCTTCTCAGCCTCAGCACGGGCTAACGCGGCCTGCTGTTCTTCGTTCTGCCGGCGGAGTCTCTCGACGTCTTCGGCGGAAGGGCCCTGCTGCACTGGAGCCTGCTGAACCGGAGCGGGTTCTACCCAACGGCTCTCCTGCCGTCTGGGCGCCGTCGCACAACCGGCCATGGAAACGATCCCCGCGATCAAAACCAGCCATACCCCTGCCCGTCTCAGCATGCCAAATCTCCTCTAGTTTTTGCTATTTTGTCGTATAAACCCTGTAGTCGATATCCGGAAAAATATTGTCCATAGATTCTATTCTACCGAGGTCATTTGTGTCTATAGAATTCCTACAGACGCCCTGCCAGAGCCGGTCGAATTGGTTCAAATGATCCTTGGTGCGGTTTTCCGCGTACTGCGTGTGCGTCCCGGTCTTCATGATGAACGCCCAGTCGCTCGACTGCGCCAGGAGAAGCTCGCGCGCCATCTGGTTGAGCGAGCGCTTCACATCGCCTTCGGCTCCCGGGAGACGGTTGGCGCACTCGATCATGCGCTCACCCGCTTTGTGCAGGTGGCGGTAGATCCAGTCGTTGGAGGCGTTGAGCCAGACTTCGGCGTAGCCTTTGTAGCCCCAGCTTGAGAACGTCGGCGTGATGACTTGATTGCGCGGATTCTTTTCGAGGAACTGCAGCGGCGTGATGGATTTAAACACGTCCTGATCGTGGTGGATCTTGCGGAATAAAAACTCAAGCCACTGCGGACCCTCGAACCACCAATGCCCGAAAAGCTCGGCGTCGTAGGGCGACACGATGACGGGCGCCTGGCCCATGAGCCCCTCGAGGTGCTCGGCCTGTTTAGTGCGGTTGAAAACAAAATTGCCGGCGTGTTCGGCGGCCTTGCGGCGGGCCTCGTCGGGCATATACGGCTCCTTGTGCCCCATGCCGGTGATGCGGTAGTACTTGATGCCGGTATTGATCCTGGATCCGTCACCGTTCAGGTAGGGCTTGATGTATTCATAGTCGAGATCGAAACCGATATCGCGGTAAAACTCTCGGTAAAGCGCGTCGCCCGGATACCCTTCCTCGGCGCTCCATACGCTCTTGGAAGATTCGATGTCGCGGGCGAAAGCCGCGACGCCTGAGCGGCAGTATACCGGCGCATAAACGCCGTACTTGGGCCGAGGCACTCCGAAAAGGACGGCGTGCGTGTCGACGATAAAAAAACGGATCCCCTCATCCTTCAGGTATTCATCGACGCCGGGATAAAACCCGCACTCGGGCAGCCAGATCCCGCGGGGACGGCGCCCGAGGACACGCTCGTGCGTCCTGACCGCGACCTTGATCTGAGCCCGCACCGCCTCGGGCTGTATCTGCATCAGCGGCAGGAATCCGTGCGTCGCTCCGCAGGTGATGATCTCAAGATTGCCGCGGTCCCAAAACTCCTTGAACGCCACGGCGAGGTTGCGCCCGCAAGCGTTGAAGATATCGCGCGATTCCCAGAGAAGGCCGTGATACATTTTTGCCAGACTGTAAAAGCGCTCGTCTCCGCGCGTGCGCTCCATCTCCTTTTCGCAAAGGCCGATGAGGCGGTCCAGATGCTTGACGTAGCGCGTCTGCAAAAGGTCGTCCGTCATCATCGAGAGCAGCGTCGGCGTGAGAGACATCGTCAGGTTGAAATCGACTCCGTCGCGCGAGAGCGCACGAAAGGCCTTGATCAGCGGGATATAGGTCTCGGTGATGGCTTCATAGAACCACTCTTCTTCGAGGAAGCGCTCGTGCTCGGGGTGCCGGATATACGGCAGGTGCGCATGAAGAACGACCGAAAGATAACCCTTTGGCACTTGT
>CAZJAX010000112.1:0-5703 GCA_964543965.1 uncultured Planctomycetia bacterium | reverse complement strand
ATCCGAGGCGTTTGATCCATTTTTTCATAAGGCCAGTATTATACCGCAATTTATTATAGTTTTGTTTTTTCCTTCTTCGGAGCATCCGCAGTATCGTCATTTTCGAATAATTCCTTAAGTGTGGCGGACGTCACAGTATTCGATCAGTTCTTCAAGTAGAATTATATGCATATATTTTGTATCTTAAGCTATGGGGCGAAGCATTGGATCTTTTATTTAAGAAAAGGAATCGGCTGATCATGAAACACGCAAGGATACTTCTTTCCCCAAGAACCGGTCTCTTGCTGGCTCTTTTCGTCCTCTCACTGGTTTCTGACGCCCGTCCGGCTGACAAGAATGATACCGATAGATCCATAGAGGAATTTCTGAAGATGAAAGGGGCGAAGTACGTCGGCTCTGAAGACTGCGAGTCATGCCACGAAAAGGAGAGTAAAGAATATAAGATTTCAACTCACTCGCGTATCAGTGTGCCCGGTGCCGAGGCGCAGGCCTGCGAGATGTGTCATGGCCCTGCCAGCCTCCACATCGACGCCAGCGGCGGCCGAGGGAACATCCTGAACCCCAAAAAGGACCCGAGCGCATGCTTTGCCTGCCATACAGATAAAAAACTCGAGTTTCGCCTGCCTCACCATCACCCTGTCTTGGAAGGGAAAATGAGCTGCAATGATTGTCACAGCGCGCACGGAGAGGAGGTCCGTCCGTGGACCGCGACCTCCATGAAAGATACTAACGAGGCGTGTTTCAAGTGCCACAAAGATCAGCGCGGTCCGTTCGTCTGGGATCATGAGGTCATCCGCGAAGGCTGCACGTCTTGCCATAAGGTACACGGATCGATCCATGAGAAGATGCTTATTGCCCGTGATGCCAACCTTTGCCTGCGCTGCCATACCCAGGTCAATTTTCCGACGATAGGCAAGAGCAGCCATGCGAGCCGTATTCCGCAGGGCACATGCTGGAGCGCGGGCTGCCATACAGCGGTCCACGGATCCAACTTTGACGATCATTTGCGATATTGATATCAATCTAGTATGCGGAGGAAGTTAAAAATGATGAATCGCCCGGCCTTCGGCAGAATCTCTGCGATCATTTCGCTCCTTACCTTTTTATGCGCTGTCGGGCGGGCGGAATCGGCCGCTCCGAAGTCCCCCGAGATCACCCTTGTAATGGAGCCCGTCCGTTACGTCGCGATCAACGGCGACGCCGCGCAGTTTCGCGCGCATCACTGGATGTCGACCAGCTACGCCGGAGGGGTCAAAGAATTCAGCTTCGAAGACGAACTGCCTGACGGAGTCTCGATCTCGATGGAAGGTCACGCCATCCCGAACAACGGCGATTACGGCGGGGAGCTTAAGCTGACCAAAGAAGAGCTCGGATACCTGCTTTTCGACTACAAGCAATTCCGCAAGTACTACAATGCCAGCGGCGGAGTCTTCAACGGGTTCAGTGTCTTAAGCTCCAACGATACCGACAAGGATCTATCGCTGAATATAGGAGAGTTTTCCGCAGAGGCGGGGCTTAGACGCGAGAACCTTCCCGAGCTGACGCTCAACTATACCCGTGAATTCAAGACTGGCACCAAATCCCGTCTCTCCTGGACCAGCGTGACGGTGGGGCCTACGGCTTCAGGCGGCTCTCCGGACGTTTTAAGGAAGATAGGGCCTTCCTGGCAGGAGATCGACGAGATCGTGGATAAATTCGACATAAAGGCCGAAGACGATTTCGCGGGCTTCAACTGGCAGGCGGAACAGGGCTGGGAATACGTCAGATCGCGCAACACGCGCCAGGAAAAATACCTGTCGAACACTCCGAACGGCGCCTCGGGCTCCAATTCGGATCAGAGGATACGCGACCAGGTCACCGAGCCGCGCTCCGACCTGATCACCACGGTCCTGGGCCTGAACCGCTGGTTCATGAAAGATAAGCTCTACACTTCCAGCGGCTACCGTTTTTCTCAGATCAACAGCCGTGAACTTGAAAATATCTTTGAGTACGACCAGAACGGCCGCATCAGAAGTTTCTCCAACGCGGAGCAGGTCCGCGATGCGCATTCCGACAACCTTTTCACGACCAATACCTGGGTCGGCAACGTCACGGCCTATCTGATGAAGACATTTTCGGTCAGCACGAAGACCAAGGTCGAGTCGATCGAGCGCACGAGCGCTTCTACGTATCCGAAAGACAGAAGGAACGGCGCGACGCTCGGGACGGACGCGTCGCCGATAGTCCCGGACGGCATCATGGATCAGGTGGATGTCAGCGAGAATCAGAACAAGATGATCAATGTCGGCGAGGGGGTCTACCTGCGCTTTACAGGTATCCCGCGCACAGCCATCTACAACGAATACGAATTCCAGCAGACGCGCAACAAGCTTTACGAGGATCGCCGCAGTAATTCGGCCGGCGAAGTTTTCAACCGCGAAGACATTAGCCACATGTACCGCGGCTCGGGTGTTTTGGGAGCCAGCTTTATTCCCTGGGATACCGTGACTTTGACATCGGACGTAAGACACCGCGAAGACCAGATCAATTACAACCACGTTCACTATTCCAACGATTCAACCAGCGGCGCCAAATCCGTATTTATCGACGGCCAGTATATCCAGACCGACGAGCTCTCAACCAAGATCAGGCTTAAACCCTGCCGATGGTTTCAGCCGTCTTTCCGCTACCAGTATCAAAATAAGGGGTATGAGACCTGGGGGCTTTCTGATTCCGACAACCGGCAGGAATCGGGGATCACCTCCCATATTTATACGGTGGATATCGTGATTCAGCCGACGGACAGCCTTTTGACGACCACCTCGTTTTCGACCCAGCGGGGGAGAATGTTCACGCCGGCGGACAATAAGAATCCCTCGACCCCTCTGATCCCCACGTACAACTTCGACGTGCTGACGGCTCTTTTTTCGGCTGAGTACGCCTTCAAAGAAGATCTCGTGCTGACGGGCATCACCCAATGGTCGGATGCCGGCGATTTCAACAATCTGGGAGGGATCCTTTCGTACGGCGCAGACTATACGGAGTTTGATCTGTCCGTCGGGCTTCGCTGGACCCCCAAAAAGGATATGACGATAGAGCCCAAATACTCTTATTACCGCTATGACCCCAGCCCGGATCTCGAGGTCGGCGGGTACAATGCGAGCGTGATCTCGCTGGACGTTAATTTCAAGTGGGGCTGACGCTCAATATTTTTTTTGACATTTTTTAACTTATAAACCATCCTATTTATGCGTGTAGGATCATCGCTATGAAGGAGTTTCGATATGAGATATAAGGATCATGCTGTTCTTGCAGCCGCCGTCATTGCTGTGTCTCTGCTCGTTCCCGAACTTGCTTTCGCGACCCTGGAGCAGTCCAAGATTTACAAGAGCGCTTTTAACACCGAAAAACCCAAATGCCTTACGTGCCACGTGGACAAGATCCCGAAAAAAGAGGATGGCAAGCACGAGCTCAACGAATATGGAAAGAAGCTGGCCTCGGTCAACCCTGCTCCTGACGAGGCAACTTACAAACAGGTAGGCCCCAATCCTGACGCGGTTTTTTGATCAGGGTCGGCCGTCCCCTGAGATCCCGCCGGGCATTTTCTAGTACGCCGTGACCCAAAAAAGAAAATTCGCCGCCTATTTTTATAACCCCGTGACCTATGTCGGGGCCTGTGTGGCGCTCCTTTTCTTTATTTCAGAGGTGTTCCTATTTGCGATAGACCTTACATCGCACGGCAGAAACCTCTATCTGGGGCTGCTGACTTACATACTCCTGCCCGTTTTTTTGATCCTCGGCCTGATCATGATCCCGGTGGGGGCGCTGTGGGAAAAGCGCCGTATCGCGCAGGGCAAATCGCCTCTCGAATTCAAAAAGTTCAGGATCGACCTCTCGATCTCTCATCACCGCAACATGGTCATGGTGTTCCTCATCGGAACGGCGATCCTGGTGATGATGACATTTGCCGGATTGTACAAGGGTTTTCAATACACCGAATCAGTCGAATTCTGCGGTGTTTTGTGCCACAAAGTCATGAATCCTGAATATCAGACCTATCTGCACTCTCCCCACGCGAACGTCAAGTGCGTGGAGTGCCATATCGGTTCGGGCGCGGACTGGTACCTTCATTCCAAGCTTGCCGGCGCACGTCAAGCGCTGAAAGCGGTCACCAATACTTATAAAGCCCCGATCGAGACGCCTGTCCGCGATTTAAGACCCGCCAATGAGATCTGCCTTGAGTGTCACTCGCCGGGAAAAAAGTTCAGCACCTATGATTTTAACCGCACCTATTTCTTGACAGGAAGCGAAGAGCCCTGGAAGATCCGCATGCATTTGAACGTCGGAGGCGGGGGAGATAAATCTCACGGCGTCCATGCCCATATGAATATCGAACATGACATCTATTACGCCGCCGAGGATGCGGAAAGACAAAAACTGACCTGGGTGAAGTCCGTCGATAAAGCCGGTAAAGAGACGGTCTACATTGCACCCGGATCGAAATGGAGCGATGCGCCGCCGAAGCCGTCCGAGATCAGAAAGATGGATTGCATCGACTGCCACAACCGCCCGACGCATCGTTTCCAGGCGCCTTACCGCATAATCAACCAGGCGATGCAGGCGGGAGAGATCGACCCGGCGGTGCCTGAGGTCAAAGAGCAGGCCCTCGAAGCGCTTTCTGGGAAATACGATAAAGATGCGCAGGCGCTGGCCGCGATCGGCGGCAAGCTGCGGGATTATTACAAGAAAAAGCACGCGGATTTTTATGCGGCCAATCCCGCTGCCGTCGATCGGTCGATCGAAAAGATCAAGGATCTGTATGCGCATAATATGTTTCCCGAGATGAAAGTCCGCTGGGACACTCACCCGGACAACATCGGGCACTTTGTTTCTGCCGGCTGTTTCCGCTGTCATGACGGACTGCATGAGTCGGCGCAGAAAAAGGTGATCACTCAAGACTGCAACGCTTGCCATCTCATAGTCGAACAGGGGCCCGTCGGAAAGACGGAGAAGAACTTGGATGGTCTAGAGTTCAAGCACCCCACCGAGGACGACTGGCAGGGCGCCAGCTGCACTGATTGCCATACCGGCGGAGCTTAGAGCAGCCCGCTTTTTTTCAGTTTATCCTCTTAAAAACTCCCTGTGATACAATGGGTCACAGATTTTCGTGCCCGTAGCTCAATTGGATAGAGCGCTTCCCTCCGAAGGAAGAGGTTGCAGGTTCAACTCCCGCCGGGCACACGGATTTTAGGGGGCGGGCGCGGATCCCGGGCGCCGCACGGGGAGGTTAACTTTTGGCTTGGTCGCCGCGACAAGTTTAGCTATAATACCCCTTCGCGCCTGGATCCTTTTAAGCCCTTTTGAGAGGCATGAGTTTAGCGCCGATAGCTCAGTTGGTAGAGCAGCTGACTCTTAATCAGCGGGTCGTAGGTTCGATCCCTACTCGGCGCACATTATTAAAGTGGTTCCTTTTGTGGATTTTTCAGGGCGGATGGCGAAACTGGCAGACGCGTCAGCCTTAGGAGCTGATGGGGCAACCCTTGGAGGTTCGAGTCCTCTTCCGCCCATTTTTTGAGCGGACGGGGTCAAGAGCCGGGAGCCTTAGGTTTTTTGGAATTCGTTCTTTCAATTATCTGGATTCATAGAATCATGTGCGGGAGTAACTCAGCGGTAGAGTGCAACCTTGCCAAGGTTGAGGTCGAGGGTTCGAATCCCTTCTCCCGC
>CAZJAX010000111.1:0-5739 GCA_964543965.1 uncultured Planctomycetia bacterium | reverse complement strand
GTGCGTACCAATGCCGACACGCCGGAAGACGCGCGCATCGCGCGCAATTTCGGCTCCGAAGGCATCGGCCTCTGCCGCACCGAGAACATGTTCTTCGGCGAAAACCGCCTGAAGGCTGTACGCGAAATGATCCTGGCGCACGACGAGAAGTCGCGCATCAAGGCTCTGGCGAAGCTCGAGCCCCTGCAGAAAGCTGACTTCAAGGGCATCTTCAAGACCATGGCCGGCCTGCCGGTCACGATCCGCCTTCTGGATCCGCCGCTGCACGAATTCCTGCCCAAAGAGGGTAAGGAGATGGTGAAGGTCGCCAAGGATCTCAAGATATCCGTGAAGGAGCTCGAGAAAAAGGTGAACTTCCTCCATGAGGTCAACCCGATGCTCGGTCACCGCGGCTGCCGTCTGGCCGTCACCTATCCCGAGATGTACAAGATGCAGGCTCAGGCGATCTTCGAGGCCGCGGCCGATCTCGTCAAAGAGGGTCTGCGCGTCGTTCCCGAGGTCATGATCCCGCTCGTCGGCATGATCGGTGAGCTCACGTTCACGAAAAAAGACGTGATCCAGATCGCCGACCAGGTCATGGCCAAGCGCAAAGTAAAGATCGATTACCTTGTCGGAACCATGATCGAAGTCCCTCGCGCCGCGCTGATCTCGCAGGAGCTCGCCAAAGAAGCCGATTTCTACAGCTTCGGCACCAACGATCTTACGCAGATGACGTTCGGATTTTCGCGCGATGATGTGGGCAAGTTCTTACCCTATTACATCGAGAAGGGTCTTTTGAAGGTCGATCCGTTCGTTTCGATCGATCAGACCGGAGTGGGCGGATTGATCGAGTTGGCCGTAAGCAAGGGCCGCGCGGTAAAGCCCAATCTCAAGATCGGGATTTGCGGCGAGCACGGCGGCGATCCTTCGTCGATCGAGTTTTGCCACCGTTCCCGCCTCGATTATGTGAGCTGCTCGCCGTTCCGCGTGCCGATTGCAAGACTCGCGGCAGCGCAAGCGGTGCTGAAAGAAAAGAAGTCCTAATATTGGCAGGTAATTCTCCCAGTGCCGCCGCGCGTGCGGCGGCACTGGGAGGCTAAACCGGAGAATCATGGACGCCTTAAAGCTTTATATTAAGGACATACGGCACATTCCCCTCCTGACGCCCGAGCAGGAATTGAAGACCGCCCGAAAAGTTAAGCGCGGCGACGCCCAAGCGCGGCGCCTCATGGTGCGCTCAAACCTCCGGCTCGTCATCAACATCGCTAAGCAGTATTCCACCTACGGCGTTCCTTTGCTCGACCTCATCGAAGAGGGCAATCTCGGACTGATGAAAGCTGTCAGCAAGTACAATCCTGCGCTCGGCTACCGCTTTTCGACCTACGCGGCTTGGTGGATCAAGCAGCATGTGACGCGCGCCCTCGCCGACCAGGGTAAAACCGTGCGCATTCCCGTGTATATGGTGGAAATGCTTTCGCGCTTCAAGAAGGTCAAAGAGCGCCTCACGCACCGCTACCGCCGCACTCCCAAAGTTGCCGAGTTGGCGCGCGCGATGAAGCTCTCGACGTCGAAGATCAAAGAAATTCTTTTGTATGACCAGGGCACCACGTCCATCGATCAGCCCGTCGGAGACGAAGGCGAGGCCTCGATCGTCGACATCATGGAAGACCAGACGACGAGCTCATCCCAGGACCGCATGAACGAGATCCTCCGCCAGGAAAGGGTTCAGCGCCTGCTGGCCAAGATGAATCCCCGCGAGCGCGAGATCCTCGAGCTGCGTTTCGGTCTGAAGGACGGGGAAGTGCACACGCTCAACGAAGCCGCCGAAATCTTCAGCATCACCCGCGAACGCGTCCGCCAGATCGAAGCCGCCGCCCTTAAAAAGCTCCGCCACCACATCGGCTCCGAAAACTCCGACTTATAGCTCTACGCCTTTTTTGCCCCGGTAGCTCAATTGGATAGAGCACAGGTTTCCTAAACCTGCTATCCCAGTTCGATTCTGGGCTGGGGCACGGTTTTGCCATGATTTCTGATTTGAGATGTAGTAAAATCGTCGAAAATACATCATTAAAAGGATCGATTATGACCAGCGCGCCTGCTTTTGAGTCCGAGATCAGAAAGAGTTACACGTTTGAAAGCGCTTCGGTGACTTTGGGCGCTGCCATTTCCGGCGGGAAGCCCTTTCAGGGCCTTCAGGTCAATCTCCCTCTCTCAACCTTAAACCGTCACGGGCTTATCGCCGGCGCGACAGGGACAGGCAAGACAAAATCGCTGCAAAGGCTGGCCGAATCCCTCTCTGAGAGATCCGTCCCGGTGCTGCTCATGGACATGAAGGGCGATGTCAGCGGTATTTCCCGGCCGGGAACAGACAGCCCAAAAATACAAGAACGCGTAAAAGCGATCGGCGGCGAATGGAAAGCGGCCGGATACCCTGCTGAATTCCTGTCGATCTCCGCGGAGAAAGGGACGCGGCTCCGCGCGACCGTATCCGAATTCGGACCCGTATTCTTTTCAAAGATGCTCGAGCTCAATGAGACGCAGTCGAGCATCCTTTCGCTTATTTTCAAATACGCCGACGACCAGGGCCTGCCGCTCGTCGATCTCAAGGATATCCGTAAACTTATCCAGTATCTGACCAACGAAGGCAAGTCCGAGCTCAAGCAGGATTACGGCAGCATCAGCACCGCCAGCACAGGCCTCATACTCCGAAAGATCGTAGAGATCGAGGAGCAGGGCGCGGGCGCTTTTTTTGGAGAGAGATCCTTCGACGTCGAGGATCTGCTGAGGGTGGACGCGAACGGTTTCGGGATGATCAGCGTGCTGCGTCTGACGGATATCCAGACCAAGCCGCGTCTTTTTTCGACTTTCATGCTGTGTCTGCTGGCCGAGATCTTCCAAAAATTTCCCGAGGAGGGGGATGTCGAGCAGCCGAAGCTCGTGATCTTTATCGATGAGGCGCATCTCATTTTCAAAGAGGCGACCAAGACCCTGCTCTCGGAGCTCGAGACAGTCATCAAGCTCGTGCGTTCCAAGGGTGTAGGGATCATTTTCTGCACTCAGTCGCCGAGCGACATTCCGCCGGGTATTCTCGCGCAGCTCGGGCTCAAGATCCAGCATGCTCTTCGAGCTTTTACCGCCGTCGACCGCAAGGCGATCAAGCTGGCGGCTGAAAACTATCCGCTGACCTCCCACTATAAAGTAGAGGATCTCATCACGCAGCTGGGCATCGGCGAAGCTCTTGTTACAGGGCTGAACGAAAGAGGGGAGCCGACCGCTCTCGTTCATACGCTGATGGCGCCGCCGCGCTCGCGCATGGATACGATCACCCCGGCAGAGCTTGACCAGACCGCTGCCTCATCAACCATCGCTTTAAAGTATTCGCAGACGCTCGATTCTGAGAGCGCGTATGAACTTTTGTCCGCCAAGCTCGGCCAGGCGTCCGCGTCCGCTCAAGAGGCTCCCGCCAAGAAAGCGCCCCAGGCCGCTCCTGCGCGCTCGCCAAGAACGACTTCGGCGCAAAGCGCCGCGGGCAAGTACATGCAGTCTCTTGGAAAATCCGTTGCGACTTCGATTGTCCGCAACCTCACGGGGCAGATCACAAGAACTCTGCTAGGCTCCGTTTTAGGTCCGCCCCGCAGACGGCGATACTGATCCGTAAGCTGCTGATCCCTTAAGGAACTATGCCGCAGCACACCTCTTACGACGCGATAGTGATCGGGTCAGGCCCTAACGGCCTGGCCGCAGGGATCACGCTCGCGCGGGCAGGGAAGTCCGTGCTGCTTTACGAGGCGGCGGCCACGGTCGGCGGGGGGATGCGCTCTGCGGAGCTGACGCTTCCCGGATTCACGCACGATGTTTGCTCGACTATCCACGCGCTCGGCGCTGCTTCTCCATTTTTTCTTTCAGTCCCTCTGCAGAAATACGGCGTCGAATGGGTCGCCCCCGATGCGCCCGCGGCGCATCCTCTCGATGACGGTACGGCCGCGGTTCAGGAGCGTTCGCTGGAGCTGACGGCTCGCGGTCTGGGGGAGGACGGCGGAGCTTATATGAGATTCATGAAGCCCTTCGTCGAAAATGCTCCGGCCTTGTTCCATGACGCCTTAGGTCCCCTCAAACCGCCCCGGCATCCGATGCTTATGGCGCGTTTCGGGTTTTACGGTTTGCAGCCGGCGACAGGCTTAGCTTCTCGGCTTTTTCGGGGGGAAAAAGCGCGTGCGCTTTTTGCGGGAATGGCCGCTCATGCGATCATGCCCCTCGAACATCCCCTGACAGGCGCTTTCGGTCTCATTCTCGGCGTGACGGGGCATGTGACAGGCTGGCCCGTGGCGCGGGGAGGTTCACAAAAACTGGCCGACGGCCTGACCGCCTACTTTAAGTCCCTTGGAGGCGAAGTCGTCACAGGGGCGCCGGTGACGGCTCTCAAAGAGCTTCCTTCCGCCAAAGCCGTTCTATGCGATATTTCTCCGCGCCAGCTCGATGCTATTACGGGCGGCACGCTGCCTTCGGGTTACCGGAGGGCGCTCAATCGATTCCGCTTCGGTCCCGGTGTTTTTAAGATGGACTGGGCTTTGAGCGGCCCCATTCCCTGGAAGGCGAAGGAATGTTCCCGGGCCGGCACCGTCCATCTCGGCGGGACGATGGCGGAGGTTGCGCGCGGTGAAAATGAAGTCTGGAGGGGAGGGCACCCCGAACGCCCATTCGTCCTTGTGACTCAGCCGAGCCTCTTCGATGGTACGCGCGCTCCGGAAGGACGCCACACGGCCTGGGCTTATTGCCATGTCCCCCACGGCTCCGCCATTGATATGTCCTCGCGCATCGAGGCTCAGATCGAGCGATTTGCCCCCGGCTTTGGCGATTTGATTCTCGGCCGGCACGCGATGTCGACAAAGGATTTCCAGACCTATAACGCCAACTACATCGGCGGAGACATTAACGGCGGTGTTCCTGATTTGCGCCAGCTCTATTTCCGTCCTGTCATGAAGATCAACCCCTACGCAACACCTCTCAAAGGCGTCTATCTTTGCTCAGCCTCCACGCCTCCTGGAGGAGGAGTGCACGGCATGGGAGGTTATCACGCCGCCGAAGCCGCATTGCGCACTCTATTTAAATAGAGTTTCCATAAGCTAAATTAATATATTTATACTATTAACTAAGCAATGTTACATTTAAGTAAAAACTGTTTGACGAAAAGCGCCCTTGTTGTTAATATTACGGAAGTTGTATCTCAAACCTACAACAGAGATAACCTACATTACGCCGCAGAAAGGGGTGAACAAACCTAAAGGCTCTAAGGTTATCGGGCGGTAAAACGCCTACTCTAAAAGTAATACCCTAAAATCGAAAATAAAAGTAGTCCAAGGAGATTTAAATCATGAAGCAATTCAAAGCGTTATTTGTTCTCGCGCTTGCGATCTTCGTGGCTGCCCCGGCTTTTGCGGAAACGCAGAACGTCAAGGTGAGCGGCTCGATCGATCAGTACGCGTTCTACCGCGGCAACTATGACCTGCTTGATAACAACGATGCTAGCGTTATCGCGCAGGGTGGTACCGTTCCTTCTCAGGGCAACCTGGCGCCCTCGACCACGAGCCGTTCGGAAGTCGATGAGTACTTCCGCACGAACACTCAGGTTGAGATCGCAGCTGACCTGACCGACAACGTCTCCACGGTGATCAACCTGGTCAACGAGAGACATTGGGAAAATGGTTCCAACACGAACGAGTTCGACGTGGTTCTTGACCTCGCCTACGTTCAGATGAAGGA
>CAZJAX010000110.1:0-5842 GCA_964543965.1 uncultured Planctomycetia bacterium | reverse complement strand
CATGCCGAGATGGATCGAACCAACGGCTGGGAGACCCAGCGGCAGATCGAGGACGTAATTTCCCGCATGAAGCTCGATCCTGAAAGCAGCTTCGAGGACCTCTCGGGCGGACAGAAGCGGCGGGTGCTTCTGGCCAAAGCGCTGGTCTTGAACCCGGACGTGTTGCTGCTCGACGAACCGACCAATCATCTTGATATCGAGTCCATCGATTGGCTGGAATCCTTTCTGAAGGAATATCAGGGCACGATCTTTTTTGTCACGCACGACCGCATGTTCATGACGAGGCTGGCGACGAAGATCATGGAGCTCGACCGCGGCAAACTTTACAGCTGGACCTGTGACTATCCGACGTTTCTCGAGCGCAAGAAATTGGCGCTTCATGCCGAAGCTATGGAGTGGGAGCAATTCGACAAGAAGCTGGCTCAGGAAGAGGTCTGGATACGGCAGGGCATCAAGGCCCGCCGTACCCGTAACGAGGGCCGTGTCCGCGCGCTCGAGAAGCTTCGCGAAGAAAAAAAGACCCAGCGCCAGCTCATCGGAAAAGTGCGCATGAAGGCGCAGGAAGCTGACCGTTCGGGGCAGGTCGTCACCAAAGCGGAGAACCTGACGCATGGTTATGGCGGGAAAAAATTGATCAAGGATTTTTCGACGCGTATCCTGCGCGGCGACAAGATCGGCGTGATCGGCGCCAACGGCACCGGTAAGACCACGCTCCTGCGCATCCTTCTCGGAGAGATCGCGCCCGAGGCCGGCACCGTGACGCTCGGCACCAACCTGCAGATCTGCTATTACGACCAGCTTCGTGAGCAGCTCGACGAAAGTAAGACCGTGAAGGAAAATGTCAGCGGCGAAAACGACACGATCATCATCGACGGCCGGCCGCGGCATGTGATGGGTTATCTTCAGGAGTTTCTTTTTTCACCTGACAGGGCGCGTACGCGCGTGAAAGTGCTCTCCGGCGGTGAACGCAACCGCCTGCTTTTGGCCCGGCTCTTTACGCGATCTTCCAATCTGCTGGTGATGGACGAACCGACCAACGATCTGGACGTCGAAACTCTGGAGCTTTTAGAAGAACTGCTTGTCGCTTATTCCGGGACGCTGATCCTCGTCAGTCATGACAGAGCTTTTTTAAACAACGTGGTCACGTCGACCATCGTGCTCGACGGCGATGGCCTGATCTATGAATATCCGGGCGGCTACGACGACTGGATGAGCCGGCGTGAACCCAAAAAGGCAGCGGCCCAGGCTCCGGTAAAAGAATCGCCTAAAAACGAGACTCCGCCTCCGCCCAAAAAAGCGGCAAAAGAAAAACTTTCATCGAAAGAATTGCGGGAGCTGGAGGGAATACCTGCGGCCATCGAAAGGCTCGACGCGGAGCAGGCATTGATCTTAAGCCGGATGGCGGAGCCTTCTTTTTTTCAAAGCGAGGCCAAGGAGATCGCCCGCACAAAGGCGCGTCTGGAGACGATCGCGAAGGAGCTCGAGGTGATCTATAAGCGCTGGGAGTCTTTGGAGGCTAGCCGCCGGTCTTGACGTAGGCCATCTGCCGGAGCGCTTCGATGCGTTTATGCGCGGGCGGATGAGTCGAAAAGAGATCGGCAAACCAGTCTTCGCGGTTGTCCAGAAGACTGCCCTTAGGATCCGCGATGCAGAGGTGCGCGGTTCCTTGATGGATCGCGGCCGTCGGGTGGATATGCGCTTCGATCTTTTCGAGAGCGCTGGCCAGCGCCAAAGGGTTTCTCGTGAGCTCTGCGCCCGTCGCGTCTGCCAGATATTCGCGCTGGCGCGATACGCACATCGCGATGATGCGCGAAAGAATGGGCGCCAGGATCACCGCTGCAAGCCATACGATCAGTAAGATCACCGCTCCGCCGCCCCGGTTATCTTCCCTGGAAGAGCGGCCCCGCCGTCCCCAAAACATCGATCGTCTAGCCCAGTCCGCCAGAAGCGCCACGGACCCCACGAGCACCGCGACGACCAGCATCAGGCGTATATCCAGGTTTTTGATGTGGCTCATTTCGTGTGCGGCAACGGCCTGCAGCTCTTCACGGTTGAGCGTTTCCAGAAGCCCTCGCGTGATGGCGATCGAGGAATGCTGAGGGTCCCGTCCCGTGGCGAAGGCGTTGGGATCCGGGTCGTCGATGACGTAGATCTTCGGCATAGGAATTCCAGCAGCGATACTCATCTCTTCGATGACGTTCATCCACTGCTTTTCTTTGAGGTCGTCCGGATCGGCTTCCCGCGCCCGGGTGGACGAGAGGACGATCTTGTCGCCGAAGAAGTAGCTGCCTGCGCTTGAACCGAGGCCGACTGCCAGCGAGATCAGGGTATAGAAAGGCATGCCGAGGCCGCCGCCGTAAAAATAGTCCAGACCCGTTCCGATGGAAAGAACCAGCGCGATGAACGCCGTGAGCACCAGCCAGGTGTGGAGGTTGTTTTTTCGTATCTGGCTGTAAATATCCACTTCGGGCCCGCCTTCGCCTATTTCAGGTTCAGGTCAACTTTCGGGACTTGGCGTTCGGCGGCGTCGGTGATCTCGAAGAGCTCCGAGGGTTTGAACCCGAAGGCTCCCGCGATCACGTTGGTAGGGAATGACTGCTGCGCGATGTTGAAGGACGTCGCGATGTCATTGTAGAACTGGCGAGCGAAGCTGATCTTGTTTTCCGTCGAAGAGAGCTCCTCTTGAAGCTTGCCGACGTTCTCGTTGGCTTTCAGCGTCGGGTAGTTTTCGGTCAGAGCGAAAAGCTGGCGCAGGGCGCCTGAGAGTTCGTTTTCTTTCGCGGCTTTGTCTGCGGGGCCTTGGGCTGAGATCGCGCGGTTGCGCGCTTCGATCACCTTGGTCAGCGTATTCTGCTCGAAGCTCATGACGCCCTTGACCGTTTCGACGAGGTTGGGGATCAGGTCGTAGCGGCGCTTGAGCTGCACGTCGATCTGTTTCCACCCGTTCAGAGTCTGATTCTTCAGAGCGATAAGGCGGTTATAGGAGGCTATCACCCATATCACTGCGAGCGCTGCAGCGCCCAGAATTACCCATAGGATCGTCATCGTTTTCTCCCTTTATTATGGCTGTGAGCCGCATAAAAGACGCGCTCAATAAGATATTATACCAGTTTCCTTAGGGGTGTGAAAAAAATGGAAAAGCGCCGCCGGTGATTCGGCGGCGCTTTGAGAGGTTGGAACGGTTTATATTTTTTTGGCGATGTCGAAGTATGCGAAATTGGTCCTCATCACACTCCAGCTCATAGAAATAAGGGCCGGAACACCCCAAGCATTGTTGGCGCCGAACGGGTTGGCTAGCGTGAAAAGCTTCGTAGTCTTGTTATAGCCGACAACGGCGTAAGCGTGATTTCCCACGATGCTGGAGGATGAAGGCGTGCTTTTGCTGGCAAAACCGATGAGCGCCCCTGAGTTCCATGCTGACAGCGCGGTATTAAAATCGGTCAGCGTCATACCGGCACCATTGTTATAGCCGAGCAAGTACGTTGGCGTGTAACCGCTAACCATGGTCATGCCATAGCCGATATAATCGCCGCTGATGGACATGTATTCGTGTTTGAAACCCCACCAGCTTGAGTACGCGTGGACAGCGGCTTTTTCCGCCAGCGCCACCCAAAGCTCATTGCTCTGGCTGCTTGCGTAGGAATATATATTCGCGAATACAAAACGGCCGTAAGAGTCTACCGGCAAATAGCGGTCTACGGTGAAATAGTCAGCGACCCGATTATTGTAGAGCCTCACGGTAAACGTGTTATCGCCGTTGTCAATGAACATCGTGTTGATGATCGAGACTGTCCGTACCGCGATCTCTTCAAGGGCAGCCAGGAACCAGCAGTCACCGAGCATACCTTGACGGACATCCGTATAAGACGCGCCGCTTACGAAAAGCTTTCCTTGCGCGATCCGCCAGCCATAACGGACGCCATAATCATTTAGAGTATCGGGACGGTCATTGCCGTAAAACCATTTTCCAACAAGGCTTTCCAGGTATGTGCCGGGGACGTTCGCTGTCAGGTTGCCGAGAGCGACGCCGTTGTAGGTGGCATTCCACAGGTCGCCGTTGATCACATTATTTGCAAGGCTCCATACATGGTCAGGCTGGGGAAAAAGCGACCGATAGGCCGAGATAGTCCTTAGTCCGTCAAATTCTGCCTGCGTCACCCAGTTGTCCAGCTCCACATAGCGGAATACATCGATCATGTCCTGCCTAGTCAGCAGATTGTCGTTGGCGAGCTTGCCTGTCACGAAGGATTTCAGGCCCGCATCGTAAATTTCAGGGTTGACGGCCGCTGAAGAAGCGGTTTGTGATCCCGACTGCGTGCTTGAAGTCCCTGAAGCAGAACTGCTTGCTCCGCCTACAGCGCGTCCTTCAGCTTCCTGAGAGAAGAGTGATTTGACAAAAGTTTGCAGATTGCGGAGCCAATGCAGGTTGTAATTGACCTGGGTTTCCTGCCACGTAATCTTTGCACTTTGAAGACCCCGCACCCCGGACATATTCCGGTCGGAAATCTTTCGGTACTCCTGCATATCGGCATGCACGGGTCCGATCGTGAACGAAGCGGAAAGGATGACCGCTAAAACTATACTTGCGGAGAAACGGATGGATTTTTTCATGGAAAGCTCCTTAAGTCGATTCAATTTATTAATAAAACCCGTGTCCGAATCCGTAAATAACCGAGACCGCCGTCCAACAGGTAGCTCCGACTATATAAAGTATTTAAATAACCGGACAGAATAAAACAAAACCTTTATAAAGCATAGGCTCATTATAGGCTCCTTGAGTCATAAGCGCAAGCATTTCCACTCGAGAAATGACCGTTTTTTGAAAATATTTTATGATATTTTTCAGGTTATTTTTTGTACTAACATAATTTTTTCGATTTTTTATGATTTATATGTTAAGATAATAAAATATTCAGTTCTTTTCGAAAGACAATGAGTAATAGGGCGCTCATTTCTGTCAATTCATGATCATGTTGAGCCGCAAAAAAAGGATCGGATTTTGGCAGCGGCTCGCGGCGGCCTACTTATCCAAAAAAGCAGTTCGGAGATTTACAGAACCGATTCGGTTGATCGGGGCGGGCCGCGGTAAGACAGATGAGGCTAAATTTTCAATTTGAAGTTATAATGGAACTGTTGGAGAATGAGGGATCGATATTTTTAAATTAAGGAAGATCAAATGAAAAAATATATTTTATTTTTTGCCGCGGCTTTGCTTTTTTCGGCGCCTGCGTGCGCAGGTGAACCCGACTTGCACGGTGAGATCACGCACATCGATTATGTGAAAGGAACGATGCAGGTGCGCAACGTCCTGAAGAACAATATCGGAAACCGCGATTACCGCGTGAGTGTGAAGCAGGGAATGATCAATGATTACAAACGTTACGATACGGTCAACATCTGGCTGATGCAGGACGGCAAGGAAGCCGCCTACATCGAGAGGGAGTCCCGCTGAGCGCTCGTCTAGGAAAAATTCTCGTCGTAGACGACGAACCTGAAATACTGGCACTGGTGTGCCGGTTTCTCAAAGATAACGGGTACGAAATCGCTGAGGCCGCGGACGGAGAGGCGGCTTTGGAGCGCGTCAAAAGCTTTTCACCCCAGCTGATCCTTATGGATATCCAGCTTCCGAAGATCGACGGGTGGCTCGTTTGCCACCGGCTGAAAGGCGACGCCGCCTACCGGAATATTCCGATCATTCTTTTCAGCGGCATGCTCGCCGGCGATGCGCCGGCCGATCAAAAGATCGAGGAATGCGACTACCTGATGGCCAAGCCCATCCATATGGAGAACCTGCTGGAAAAGGTCAGACAGTTCATCCCGGCGTGAACACTCGGACCGCAGA
>CAZJAX010000109.1:0-5869 GCA_964543965.1 uncultured Planctomycetia bacterium | reverse complement strand
AGTCGACGACGTGGAAAGATCCATCGATAAGGTCGACATGAATATCGGTCACAGGGTAACCGGCCAACGCCCCTGACGTCGCAGCTTCCATGACACCAGCTTTGACCGGAGCCCAGAATTCGCGAGGAACAGCGCCGCCGACGATCTTCGATTCAAATGTGATTCCGCTGCCAGGCTCTGTGGGTCTCATGTCAAAAACAACGTGACCGTACTGACCGCGGCCGCCTGACTGCTGAATGTGTTTGCCGATGATCTCGACAGGCTTTGTGATGGTTTCCTTGAAAGCGACCTGAGGTTTGCCGACATTGGCAACGACTTGAAACTCGCGCTTCATGCGGTCGACGATGATCTCCAAATGAAGCTCACCCATTCCGCTGATGATGGTCTCGCCCGTTTCCTGATCATAGTGGATACGCAGTGTAGGATCTTCTTCGCGAAGACGTCCAAGCGCCATACCCATCTTTTCCTGGTCAGCCTTGGTCGCAGGCTCAATTGCCAGATCGATAACCGGCTCAGGGAACTGCATTCTTTCGAGGATGATGGGATTCTTTTCGTCACAAATCGAATCGCCGGTTTCCGTCTTCTTGAAACCTACAACGGCGCCGATGTCTCCGGCGCGGATCTCGTCGACGATCTCCTGCTTATTGGCATGCATTTTGACAAGCTTACCGATACGCTCTTTTTCGTTCTTAGTAGAATTGTAAATGTAAGTGCCTGCCGTAATCGTTCCGGAATAAACGCGCACGAAGGTCAGCTTTCCGACAAACTTATCAGTCGCGATCTTGAAGGCCAGCGCCGCAAGAGGCTCCGAAGGATCGGGGTGACGAAGGAGCTCGTCTCCGGTCTGAGGGTGTGTACCCTTCATTTCCGGGATGTCTACTGGGCTTGGCAGGTAATCAACAACGGCATCCAGCATCAGCTGCACGCCCTTATTTTTGAAGGCTGTTCCGCAAATGATCGGAACAAAAAGGTTTTTGACGGTAGTCTTGCGGATGTACTTTTTGAGATCCGGTGTCGAAATCTTTTCACCGTTGATGAATTTTTCCATCAACTCGTCGTCAGCTTCGGCGACCTTTTCGATCAGCTCCTGGTGAGCAGCCTCAGCTTCCTTCTTGTACTCATCAGGTATTTCGATGACTTCGTACTGGTTGCCGAGATCTTCTGAGTGATAGATTTTTGCGTTCATCTCAACGAGGTCGATCTGGCCCTTGAACTTATCTTCGGCGCCGATCGGCAGCTGTATCGGAGCTGCGGACGCTGTTAGCCGCTCACGGATCTGAGAAACGACGGCTTTGAAGTCCGCTCCGGTACGATCCATCTTATTGACGAAGCAGACGCGCGGCACATGATAACGGTCAGCCTGACGCCAAACGGTCTCAGACTGAGGCTCTACCCCGCCGACTGCGCAAAAAACAAGCACGGCGCCGTCAAGAACCTTGAGTGAGCGCTCGACTTCGATCGTGAAATCGACGTGACCTGGAGTATCGATAAGGTTAAGGCGGTAGTCCTTCCAGAAACAAGTCGTAGCAGCCGAGGTGATCGTGATGCCGCGCTCCTGCTCCTGCTCCATCCAGTCCATTGTGGCCGTACCCTCATGGACTTCGCCCATGCGGTGAACCTTGCCTGTATAGTAAAGGACTCGCTCGCTCGTCGTGGTTTTACCCGCGTCGATATGAGCCGCGATACCGAAATTTCTCGTCTTTTCTAAAGAATATACATTTGCCATAAATAAAATCTCTTTTTCTTACCGGTTACCCATTGGGTTGATTGACTACCAGCGGTAATGGCTGAAAGCGCGGTTCGCTTCGGCCATTTTGTGAATTTCTTCTTTCTTTTTGACGGAGGTGCCTTGACCGTTGTAAGCGTCTAAAATCTCGTCAGCCAGACGCTGCTTCATCGGCTTGCCTTTGCGGCCGCGGGCTGCGTTTCTCATCCATCGCATCGCCAACTGAGCGCCACGATCACCCTTCACCTCTACAGGAATCTGGTAGGTCGCACCGCCGACGCGGCGGCTCTTAAGCTCAAGCAAAGGGCGGACGTTGTCGATAGCCTTTGTCAGGACCTCGACCATGTCGGCCTTCTGCGTCTTCTGCTGCAGAATATCCATAGATCCATAAATGATCTTTTCCGCATTCCACTTCTTACCGTCGATCATCAGGATGTTGATAAAACGGGAGACGATCTTCTGGTTGAACTTCGGATCCGGATTAACTTCTCTTTTATCTGCTCTTCTTCTTCTCATGGCTTCCCTTTATTATTTCTTTTTTGCGTCAGCGCCGCCCGCTTTGGGCATCTTTGCGCCGTACTTGGATCGGGAGATCCTGCGGTCCTGGACACCAGCGGTGTCCAGAGTGCCGCGGACGATGTGATATCGCACGCCCGGCAAATCCTTAACGCGTCCGCCGCGCACGGTCACAATCGAGTGCTCCTGAAGATTGTGCCCGACTCCGGGGATATACGCCGTGACCTCATAGCCATTGGTCAAGCGTACACGCGCAACTTTACGAAGAGCCGAATTCGGCTTTTTCGGGGTCTGGGTTTTCACCTGCAGGCACACGCCCCTTCTCTGGGGAGAAGAAGTCAACGCCGGTGATTTGGTTTTAACCTTAACTTTCTGACGCCCTAAACGGATCAGCTGGCTTATTGTCGGCATACTTAACTTGTCGTTTCCTCTGTTGTCAAAATTTCGTCCGCAAATATCTTATCCGCGGGTTTACTCTTTTTGGTTTCTTCCTCGATGTGGCGCACTATTTCGACACGACGCTGGCCCGCAAAACCGGTGCCGGCAGGAATGAGGTGTCCCATAATAACGTTTTCTTTCAATCCAAGCAAGTAATCTTTTCTGCCCGAAGCAGCCGCGTCTGTGAGCACGCGGGTCGTCTCCTGGAAGCTTGCCGCCGAGATAAAGCTTTCGGTGGAAAGAGATGCGCGGGTGATACCTAAAAGGATCGGCTCCGCCTTCGCAACATCCTTCTTCTTTTTGGAGAAAAGCTCGTTCTCTTCCTGCAGCTTGAAGCGGTCGACCTGCATGCCGGTTAAGAAATCGGTGTCTCCTCCGTCTGTGATGCGCACTTTGCGCAGCATCTGACGCACAATGACCTCGATGTGCTTATCGTTGATGCTCACACCCTGCAGACGGTAGACTTCCTGAACTTCGTTGACCAGGTATTCCTGCAGTTTGCGCTCGCCCGAGATCTTCAGAATGTCCTGCGGAACAACCGGTCCGTCAACGAGCTGATTGCCTGCGTACACGAAGTCGCCCTTGTACACGTTCAGGTGCTTACCGTGCGGGATCAGGTACTCTTTCTTCATACCGGTCGAGCTCTTGATGATGACGCGGCGATGACCCTTGCGCGATTCGCCGAATTCAACGACACCGTCGATTTCGGAAATGATCGCCGGATCCTTCGGGCGGCGGGCTTCGAACAATTCGGCCACGCGCGGAAGACCTCCGGTGATATCCTTCGTCTTGGTGATCTTACGGGGAGTCTTCGCGATCAGGTTTCCCGCATGCACTTTGTCGCCGTCATCGACGGTGATATGCGCTCCGGAAGGGATCGGATAAATGGCAAGCACTTCCCTCTTAGGGTCGAGAACAAGGATCTGAGGGTGATGCTCACCGCGGTGCTCCATGATCACGCGCTCGATGTTGCCGGTGGCAGAGTCGAGCTGCTTGTGCATGGTCACTTCTTCAATGATGTCTTCAAATTTGACCGTTCCTTCGACTTCAGTGAAGATCGAGGAAGAATAAGGATCCCAATCGATGAAGACGGTGCCCTTGGTCACTTTACCGCCGTCAGCCACCTTGAGGTAGCCGCCATGCGGAACTGCATGGCGCTCGAGCTCGCGGCCCGAATCATCATGGATCGAGACCTGACCGTTGCGGTTCAAAATGACGAAGGTGCCCTGCTTAAGCGCGACGGTTTTGACCGCGTGGTACTTGATCACGCCTGAGTTCTTCGCTTTGATCGAGGATTCGGCAACAGTCCGGCTCGCAGTACCGCCGATGTGGAAGGTTCTCATGGTCAGCTGCGTACCGGGTTCGCCGATGGACTGAGCGGCTATGATACCGACCGCTTCGCCGAGCTCCACAAGCCGTCCGGTCGCTAAATTGCGGCCGTAGCACTTGGCGCAAACGCCGCGGCGGGATTCGCAGGTAAGCACGGAGCGGATCTTGATCTTGTCGATGCCCGCCTCTTCGATGAGCTTCGCCGCATCTTCCGTGATCTCCTGGTTCGCCTCGACAAGCGAGGTGTCGCTAACAACATCAACAATATTATCCAAAGCGACGCGCCCGATGATTCTTTCTTTCAGCGGAACAACGATCTCGTCGCCTTCAACGATCGCTTCGATAAAAATTCCCTTAACGGTGCCGCAATCATCCTGGTTGATGATCACATCCTGAGCGACGTCCACGAGACGGCGTGTCAGATAGCCTGAGTCAGCGGTCTTAAGCGCGGTATCGGCCAGACCCTTGCGGGCGCCGTGAGTTGAAATGAAATATTCGAGCATGGTCAGACCTTCGCGGAAATTGGCTTTGATCGGGCTTTCGATGATCTCGCCCGACGGTTTTGCCATAAGACCGCGCATACCCGCCAGCTGGCGGATCTGCTGCTTCGAACCTCTCGCGCCCGAATCCGCCATCATGAAGATCGGATTGAACGATTCGAGGTCCGCAAAAACGGCATCCGCGACTTCGTCTGTAGCTTGAGTCCAAACGTCGATGATATTGTTGTAGCGCTCACCTTCTGTAATGACACCGCGGCGGTACTGCTCGTCGACCTTTGCGACCTTTTCCGTCGACTTGTCGAGTACAGCCTGCTTACGACCCGGGATCTTGAGATCGTCGAGAGAGATCGAGACGCCCGCGAGGGTCGCCGCTTCAAAGCCGATGTCCTTAAGATCGTCCAAAAGCTTGATCGTGCGATGATGGCCCGTCAGTTTATAGCTGTTGGCGATGACTTGGTTCAGCTTGGACTTCGTCATGACGAAATTAGCAAACGGCACCGCTTCGGGAAGCAATTGATTGAACATCACGCGACCGACTGTGGTTTCGAGGATCTGGCCCTTGACGCGGACCTTGATCTTGGCGTGAATGCCGACTTCCTTGTCGGAATAGGCCGTGATGACTTCTTCAGGGTTGGAGAAGGTAATTCCCTGGCCTTTGGAGCCCGGCTTTTCCTTGGTCATGTAATAACAGCCGAGAACAACGTCCTGCGACGGGGTCGCGATGGGACGGCCGTCGGCCGGCGAAAAGATATTGTTCACCGAAAGCAGCAGGATGCGGCACTCGATCTGCGCCTCCAGCGACAACGGCACGTGCACGGCCATCTGGTCACCGTCAAAGTCGGCGTTGAACGCCGCGCAGACGAGCGGATGGATACGGATGGCCTTGCCTTCAACGAGCACGGGCTCGAACGCCTGGATACCGAGACGATGCAGCGTTGGGGCGCGGTTCAGCATGACCGGGTGGTTCTTGATGACTTCTTCAAGAATGTCCCAGACTTCCAAGCGCTCTTTTTCGACCATGCGCTTGGCGCTCTTGATCGTGTGCACGAAACCGCGCTCACGGAGCTTTTTGATGATGAAAGGTTCGAACAGTTCGAGCGCCATCTTCTTCGGCAGGCCGCACTGATGGAGCTTGAGCTCCGGGCCCACGACGATGACGGAACGGCCGGAATAATCGACGCGTTTACCGAGCAGGTTCTGACGGAAGCGACCCTGCTTGCCCTTCAGCATGTCGGAAAGGCTCTTCAGAGGACGGTTGCCGGAACCGAGCACGGGGCGGCCGTGACGGCCGTTGTCGAATAGCGCGTCGACAGCTTCCTGAAGCATGCGCTTTTCGTTGCGCACGATGACTTCGGGGGCA
>CAZJAX010000108.1:0-5885 GCA_964543965.1 uncultured Planctomycetia bacterium | reverse complement strand
AATCCCAGCTTCATAAAAGGATCGCGCTTCACGTCATCCGCGGTTCCGGAGGAGGCCACCGCCGGATGCTCGCCGGCTTCATGCTCGCGACCGCTTTTGTCTCGCTCTGGGTCTCCAACACAGCGGCCACGCTCATGATGCTGCCGATCGGCATGGCGGTTTTAAGCGCTTTCAAAGCAGAAAAAGGGCACAAGTTCAACGTCGCTTTGATGCTCGGCATCGCTTACGCCAGCAGCATCGGCGGCGTCGCCACATTGATCGGCAAGCCGACGAACATGATCTTTATCGGGCAGTCGCGAAATCTTCTGCCGGACCTAAGAGAAGTCAGTTTTATCGAATGGTCCCTGATCGGCTTTCCTCTGGCAGCCGGTTTTCTCATCCTGACCTGGTTTTATCTCGTCTTCGTTTTCATCGGCAGCAACCGCAAGGACAGTCTTCTCGAAGAAGCGGTCTCAAAAGATATCCATAGTCTCGGCAAGATCTCCGCCGCCGAGATCCGCGTCGCGGTTATTTTTATTCTGACGGTGCTCGCATGGTTTTGGCGCGCTGATATCCGTTTGGCGGGGATCGTGATCCCGGGCTGGACGACGCTTTTCGGCCTCAGCGGTATCCATGACGGCACGATCGCGATGATCGCTGCCATTATTCTATTCGTCGTGCCCTCCGGAGCCGGCGGCCGGCTTCTGGACTGGGAGTGGGCCAAGCGTCTCCCGTGGGAGATCCTGCTGCTGCTCGGGGGAGGTTTTGCGCTGGCGGACAGCTTCAGGACCAGCGGTCTTGCGGCCTGGATCGCCGGAGGGTTCATCCACCTCGAAGGGGTGCCCGAGTTCTGGATTATCCTGGCCGTGTGCCTCGTCACTGTTTTTCTTTCGGAATTGATGTCGAATACGGCGCTCGTGGCCATCCTGATGCCCGTGCTGGTGCCCGCCTCCGAATCGTTGGGAATTCATCCCTATCTGCTGATGATCCCGGCAACGATCGCTTCCTCGTTCGCTTTCATGATGCCGGTAGGCACGCCGCCTAACGCGATCGTCTGCGGCAGTGGGCATGTGCGCATGCACCAGATGATGAAAGCAGGACTCGTTTTAAATCTGATCGGGGTCATCTGGGTCGCGTCGGTCGCGCCCGTGCTGATCCGGGAAATTTACGGAAAATGACGGACGGCGGATTTGAAATTTCCGCCGCCGCAGGATTAAAATAGGGGGTATCATGATAAACCCGCAAACCATGCAGGAAGAAGACCGCCGAACGGCGCTTGAAAAATACGGCCGTGATCTGACGGCGTTCGCTCAGAGCGGAAAACTGGATCCCGTCATCGGCCGTGATGAAGAGATCCGCAGGACCGTGCAGGTGCTTTCGCGCCGCACGAAAAACAATCCCGTCCTTATCGGCGAGCCGGGCACCGGCAAGACCGCGATCGCGGAAGGGCTGGCGCGCCGCATCGTGAGCGGGGACGTTCCGACCGCGCTCAAGGACCGGCGGCTGGTGTCGCTTGATCTCGGCGCGCTGGTGGCCGGAGCCAAATACCGCGGAGAATTCGAAGACCGGCTTAAGGCGGTGCTGAACGAGATCCAGGCTCAGAACGGCCAAGTCATTCTTTTCATCGATGAACTGCACACGCTGGTAGGAGCCGGCGCCGCTGAAGGCGCTGTCGACGCAGCCAATATGCTCAAGCCCGCGCTGGCGCGCGGCGAGCTCAAATGCATCGGCGCCACGACGCTCGATGAATACCGTAAATACATCGAAAAAGACAAGGCTCTCGAGCGCCGCTTTCAGCCCGTCATGATCGGCGAGCCTTCAGTGCAGGATACGATAGCGATCTTGCGCGGTCTCAAGGAAAAATATGAGGTATTCCACGGCGTGCGCATCAAAGACGGGGCGCTGATCAGCGCCGCGGTGCTCTCTGACCGCTATATTTCAGACCGTTTTCTGCCGGACAAGGCGATCGACCTGATCGACGAAGCGACCTCCAAGCTCAGGATCGAGATCGACAGTATGCCGACGGAGATCGACGAGCTGGAGCGCCGCATCATGCAGCTGGAGATAGAGCGCCAGGCGCTCGTCAAAGAAAAGGATGAGGCGTCGAAGGAAAGGCTCAAGAAACTCGACGAAGAGCTCGCTCATCTCAAAGATAAGTCGGCGGGCATGAAGAAACGCTGGAAAAAAGAGAAAGAAGTCATCGACCGCATCCGCAAGATCAAAGAGGATATCGAAAGGGCCAGGCTCGACGAGGAGCGCCACGAAAAAGCCGGCCGGCTCGAAAAAGTCGCCGAGATCCGATACAGCGTGATCAAAAACCTCGAAAAGGAACTGGAAAAGGAAAATAGGACTCTGCAGGACGTGCAGAAGGAAGGCAAGATGCTCAAAGAGGAGGTCGATGAAGAGGACATCGCCGAAGTCGTCGCCAAATGGACCGGCATCCCTGTCTCGCGCCTCATGCAGGGAGAAGTCGAAAAGCTCGTCGCGATGGAAGATAGTCTGAAAAAAAGCGTCGTAGGCCAGGACGAAGCCATCGGCCTCATCGCCAACGCGGTGCGCCGATCGCGCGCAGGCTTATCGGACGCCAAGCGTCCGACGGGATCGTTCATATTCCTGGGACCCACGGGTGTCGGTAAAACCTTCCTGGCCAAGAATCTTGCGCGCTTCCTTTTCGACGACGAAAACGCAATGATCCGCATCGACATGTCGGAGTATATGGAGAAGCACTCGGTGTCGCGCTTGGTCGGGGCGCCGCCCGGCTATGTCGGCTACGAAGAGGGCGGCCAGTTGACCGAGCGCGTCCGCCGCCGGCCTTACGCCGTCGTTCTTTTCGACGAGATCGAAAAAGCTCATCCGGACGTGTTCAACATGCTCCTTCAGATCCTCGATGACGGACGGCTCACCGACGGACAGGGCCGCGTCGTCAATTTCAAGAACGCGATGATCATCATGACGTCCAACATCGGCAGCCAGCATTACCAGGAAAAGCGGGACTTCTCTCTGGTCAAGGAAGCGGTGAAGGGCGAGCTTAAGAACCATTTCCGCCCTGAGTTTCTCAACCGCGTCGATGAGATCATCGTGTTCAATAAGCTCGCGGAAAAAGACATCGTGAAAATCGTCGAACTGCAGCTGTCAGACCTCACGGGTAAGCTCAAAGAGCGCGGGATCACGCTCAAAGTCGACGAGAGCGCCAAAAAGAAACTCGCGCAGGAAGGCTACGACGAGGAGTTCGGCGCGCGGCCTTTAAAGCGCATGATACAGCGCGAGGTGCAGGATCCGCTGGCTCTGGATCTCCTGAAGGCCAGATACAAGGAAGGCGATACGATCACGGTCTCAGTCGATAAAAAGACGGGCGAGTTTATTTTTGTCTGATCCCGCGGGCTAAAGCTTGGGCTGGCGGAGCTCGATGGGTTTGGTTTCGTTTCCGCGGATCTTCAGGTTCAGCATCTCTACGAACACGGAGAAAGCCATCGCAAAATAGATATAGCCCTTCGGGATGTGATGGTGGAAGCCCTCGACGATCAGCATGACGCCGATCAGCATCAGAAACGAGAGCGCCAGCATCTTTACGGTCGGATGCTTGTGCACGAAATCGCTGATATGGCCTGAGAACATCAGCATGAATCCCACCGATATCATCACCGCCAGCACCATGATGACGATCTGATCCGACATGCCCACGGCTGTGATCACTGAATCCAGCGAAAATACGATGTCCAGCAGGATGATCTGCACGATCACGCCCATAAATGAGATCTTTTTGCCGCCGGCCTTCATTTCATGTTCGGCGCCTTCGAGCTTGTCATGGATCTCATGGGTGCTTTTAGCGACCAGGAAGAGACCGCCGCCGATCAGGATGATATCGCGTCCCGAGATTGGATACGAGAGGATAGAAAAGAGCGGATCCGTGAGCCGCATGACCCATCCGATCGACAAAAGCAGGGCGATGCGCATGAGCATCGCTAGCCCCAGTCCGATCTTGCGCCCGCGCGGCTGATCTTTGGCGGGAAGCTTGGCGGTCAGGATGGAGATGAAGACGACGTTGTCGATGCCCAGCACGATCTCGAGCGCTGTGAGGGTCACGAGCGCGGCGAGGCTGTCGAAGGTCAGCAGAGTTTCCATGCCTGCGAGCCTAGCGAAATCGTCCCGGCGTTGCAACATTAAAAGGATTGCGTGCGGATTTTGTGTCCGATATAGTCATAGGAGGATGATATCTTCTAAAAAACAGCTCAACCCGGCCTCTGAATCGCGCGATGCGGCTGTCCGGCAGTTCGAGGTCGCCATGGCGCTCATGAGCGTGATCCCGCTTTTGGGTTTCGTTTATCTGATCGCCAGCGTCTCAGGACTCGAGGTGTTCGCCAATTCCGGCGGGTTTCTCGCGGTGTCGATCATCGGTGTATCCGTGAGCGGTATCATTCTGGCGCGCGTCCTCATCTCCAGCGTTTTCAAAAAACTCGACGCCGCCAACCGCTCGCTCGAAAACGCCAGCGAGATGAAAACCGCGTTTCTCCGCAACGTCGCTCATGAAGCCGCGACTCCTTTAGTCACCGCACGCGGCAACCTGATCGCTTTACGCGACTCTCTCTATGGCAATATTCCTGAAACGGCCAAGGAGCCTCTCAACTCGACGCTAAGGCAGATCGATCGTCTCCGGCGCATGGCAAAAGATCTGCTCGATATCGCTCAGATCGAGAAAGGCGCTTTTCGGATGAACTGGAAACGGATCGATTTGAACGAGGTCCTGGGTCTCGCTGTCGAGACGGTCCGCGGTGTGCCTGACGGCGGCGCGAAGATCGTGTGGGAGCCCGGGCAGCCTTGCTGGCTGGAGCGTGCCGACAGCGACCGCCTTGTGCAGGTCATCGTCAACCTGCTGCGCAATGCGCAGAAATACAGTCCGCGGGACAGCGAGGTCTTGCTTGAGATCGATGCGGCCGCTGCAGATCATGACGTCCGGGTGATGGACCGCGGTGAGGGTGTGCCCGATGCGATGAAAGAAAAGATCTTCGAGCCATTCATCCGAGGGACCGAAAAAAATATTCCGGGCGTCGGTTTGGGTCTCCCTATATCCCGGCATATCGCGCAGCTCCATGGAGGCCGGCTTTGGGTCGAAGACAGGCCCGGCGGGGGGTGTGTTTTTACGCTCCGTCTGCCGAAAACAGGATCCCGCGCTTAGGCTTTTTACCTCCACATCCTCTTCTCTGGGCTGTTTTTTAATGGTATAATTAATATATAGAGGTGCTGATGAGCAAAATCCTGATTTTGACATTAGCTTTTTGGACGGGGCTTTCCAATTTTGCCTATACGTCCGCAAGGGTCGAGTGCGCCGGCATGATGCAGCCCTCTGCGGCCGTATCCAAGACCCCGATTTCTGATCATTCCTGCTGCCCCTCCAAAGTTCCCTGCGAGTGCTCGATCAGAACCGCGCCGCTCCATCAGATGCCTCCGGCCGGCGTTCAGCTTCGCTTCGACCGTCCCGAAGCCGAATATTTCAAGGCCGCATCTGAAGCGATCCCTTCCGAAAGTTTTATCTTCGCCAAAAGTCCTTTTGAATCGCCTCCGAAAGCAATCCCTCTCTACCAGATCTTCTCCGTTTACCGCCTCTAGACTTTTTTCTATGTTGGGCACGCGTCCTTCAAGCGGACGCGTTCACCGTTATAGAAAGGAGTCTGACCATGTCCGTCTGTTTAAAAACCATTCTGTTGTTTGCCGCTGTTTTAAGCGGCGCCGCGGCGTTTGACGCGCGGTGTTCCTTCGCGGAGGAGAAGCACGTCCATGATGCGGCGCCCGCAGTCCGTTACTATTGTCCGATGCATCCGCAGATCATTTCGGATAAGCCGGGCAATTGTCCGATCTGTAATATGCGTTTGGTGCCGGACACTTCGGCTTCCAAGTCCGGTGGGCGGGCG
>CAZJAX010000107.1:0-5885 GCA_964543965.1 uncultured Planctomycetia bacterium | reverse complement strand
GAGGCTCATGAGGACGACATTTCGATTCTTGTCGATGCCCTTGGCAAGCTCATCCAACGTGCAGGTCTTGCGGGTGTCGAGAAAATGCCAGATGTCGCCGGCAACGATTCCGATTTCCGTGATCATGAGGTTCCTCCAAGAAAAATTAAATAAACAGGACTGCAGAGAGCCTTATCATAAAGGGTGCGCAGGAAGAAATCAACTGAATAACAAAATCAGATCTGCCGCTCCTCGGGCAATTTCTTGTTGTAGCTCTTGCACTGCGGGCACTGAGAGATCTCCCGGTGCGTCGAATCCACGTAGGTGTACGCGCATATCTTGCATTCCCAGACATCGGCTTCCTCCCGCACGAATTTGGGCAGCACCGCCTTCTTTTCGAAAAAGATCCAAAACATGAAGATCACTAGAAGCGAAGACATCAGGTAAAGAAAAATTGCGGTCGAGATATCGACGGGGATCAAGGGCTCACCCCTCGAACTTTCTCATGAGGAGCAGCCGCTTCTTCTTCTCTTCTTCGGTCAGGCCGAAGTCCGGCGAGGGTTTGGAGCCGCCGACAAAGCTTTTAAGCGTCTGTAAAAACTTCTTGCCGAAGGGTACGCTGACGATCTCACCCGGCGCATAGCGCTCAGAGGCCTGGGGAGGAAGCTCGGAGGCAGCGGCAAAATCCGCAGGACGGCGGTAAAAGGACTGTGTGAGCTCGGGCTTAGTGTCTACGAGCGTCTTGAACATCGCGTCGTCTATCACCGGACGCAAAGAGATCAGCTCGGGTCTCACCTTCTCCGCTTTCCGAGGCGTGCTGACAACGATGCGCACTGAAAAAAACCAGAAAAAATGCCACAAGAGCGATATCGTCAGAGCCAGCACAAAAGCGCGGTCAGTGATGAGCGACCAGCTGCGGTACTGACGCGTCGGCATTAGACAGCCTCCGACGCTTTCTGATTGGTCGCGATGTTTATCTGGGAAACACCGGCGTCGCGGCAGAGATCCCAAAGCTCTACGACACGGCCTAGCGAAGAACTTGAGTCCGCTTTTAGAAGCACCGTTTTATTCTCTTCAGCCGCGATCTGGATCTCGCGCGAAAGCTCTGCGATGCTGCTCGGCTTATCATCCAAAAAGAGAAGATCCTGACCCGTCAGAGTGATCGTGAGATTGCGGCTGGAAAGCACCTCGCTGGTGACGGCCTTGGGGAGCTTGACCTTGATACCGGGCTGGAGCACGAAATTGGACGTCAGCATGAAAAAGATAAGCAGCAGGAAGACGACATCGATGAGGGGCGCGATGTCGATCTGCCCCTTTTTGATCTCCGTGCGGCGCTTGAGACTCGTGAATCGCATGGGAGGCTATCTCTCCGATTCGTCGCGCTTGTCGCCGAGAAGGTTAAGAAGGTCTGTCGCGCTCCGCTCCATGTCGAGCACGAAACCGTCCACGCGGCTGACCATGTAATTATAGGCGACATAAGTCGGGATCGCGACACAGAGACCGAAGACGGTCGTAAGAAGCGCCTCCCAGATGCCGCCCGCGAGATCGCCCGGGTTGACCGGATTGACTCCGGATGCTTTGTTTTCGATGACCTGAAAGGCTGACACCAGGCCCGTCACCGTACCCAGAAGACCCAGCAAAGGCGCTACGTGCGCGACCGTTGCGAGCACAGGCAGGTTGCGTTCAAGACGCGGAACCTCATGGATGGATGCGTCCTCGATAGCTTCACGCACTTCATTGCGCGGGCGGTCATGCTTCAGGATGCCCGCTTTAAGGATATTGGCGATCGGACCCCCGGTCTTGTCGCAAAGGTCGATCGCTTCCATGATCTTATTCCGCTTGATCGATTTGGATATCTGCTCCATGAACGACTTGGTGTCTATTTCTTCTTGGCGGAGCCGGATCAGACGTTCGATCACGATCGTGAACGCCACGACCGAGCATAGAAGGATCGGCCACATGATCGGGCCGCCTTTTTGCATGAATTCCCACATAACTTATTACCCTCCCCTTTTTTTCAGACTTTTCCGGATAGCCTCGGCCTTGTCGTGCCGGCCTTCGGCTTCATAAACCTCCGCGAGCTCTGATTGGATTTTATCATGCGCGCGGCCTGTCTGGTTCTTTCCTGCTTCCTGTAAATAGATCTCTGCTTCGCGCAGGTGGCCCTCGGCCTTCATAATGCCGGCGAGTTTTTCATAGGCCTGCACGCGGTAAGGCTCGTGCTCCGAATGGTTGACGACGTTAAGAAATTCCTGCTTGGCCTCGTCCGACTTTCCCTGAGAGATCAGAAACGCGCCAACCTTGACCAGGCCTTTGGCGGCAAGTTCGGATCCCGGGTATTCTTTCGCCAAGAGCCTCAGCTCTTTGACGGCAGCCCAGACATCCCCTTCGCGTTCATAGGTCATGGCGGTTGAAAAGCGGGCATCGTCTGCCGGAGCGCTGCCGGGAAAATCGCGAGCCAGCCTCTGATAGTAACCCCGAGCTTGTTCGTACTGACCCTTATTGTAGCTGTATTCCCCTAAACCATACAAGACTTCGGCGGAATTGCCGCCGTCCGGATATTCAGCCAGATAGCCCTCAAGCTCGGCGATAGCCTCTTTTTCCCGATTCATCCGGAAATAGCACCAACCCGCCTGGTAGCGTGAAAGGCGCCCGACATCGGTCTTCGGGTATTGCGAGTGCACCTCCTGGTAGACGGCCAAAGCCTCGGCATATCTTGAAAGATTGAAATAGCAGTTGCCGGTCTGAAAACGCGCCTTCTCCTTCCAGGGGCTTTCCGGAAAAAGCACGGCCAGCTTATCAAAATGGGCGGCCGCGTCAGCGTTCAGGCCTTTCTGCATCAGAGCCGAGCCGATGCGGTAAAAAGACTCATCGCGTAAATGGCTTTCAGGAAAGTTCTGCAAGAGACTCTGAAAACTCAAGATCGCCGAATCCAGCCGTCCGAGACGCTGCAATACCGCTCCGACCTGGTACTGGGCATAGTCAGAATTGATGCTCTTCGGATAGTCTTTCAGAATTCGGTCGTAAGCGGCCAGCGCCGGCTCCAAATCGTTCTTTTCCAGATATGTATCACCGATCCGGCATAGCGCACTGACCTTGAGCGTCTCGTCGCCGCTGATCTGTACAGCCCGCTCAAAATGAAAGACCGCCTGCTCCGGGCGGCCTAGCCGCACGGCGGTCCACCCCAGATTGTACTCGATATCGTCTGATAGGCGCGTGCCCGGAAAACGCGAAAGCGCCTGCTCATAAAGGTCTTCTGCCTCCTGATAGCGTGCCAGCGCGTACAGAGTCTCGGCCTTCCAGAAAAGATATTGGTCAAAAAAGTCAGAATGCGGATACCCATGCGTCAGCTTTTCCATAACGTCGAGCGCTTCCGAGTATTTGTTCAGTTTTATGAGTGCCCGCGCGCGGCCGTACAGTATAGACTCGCCGGCGGGATCGTCCTTCTCGTCCCCATCCCTTAAAACAAAACTATCCAATGCCTCGGCGTACTTTCCGAGTTCAAAATAGCACCACCCCGCCCGATGCCGCGCTGCCAGCCGGTGCTCGTTTTTACCGCTCACGTCGATGCATTTTTTGAACGCTTCGAGAGCGGCGCCATAACGGCCCAGCTTGAAGTGGCTCTCGCCGAGAAGATAATAGGCGGCGGGCACGGCGGGGCTGAGCGGAAAATCTTCCGTGAAAGCGCCCAGGATCTGACAGGCAGTCTCGTATTTTTTTTCTTCATAGCGGTAATAGCCGATCTTGTAACGCGATTCGGCCGCCAAAGGGTCCGTCGGATAAAGCGCGGCGATATCCTCGAACTCGGCTACAGCCTCCTCGTAAGCCCCCGTCTCGCCGAGGCACCAGGCGGCGGAGTACCTTGCGTAAACGAAATATTTCGACGTGGGAAATTTATGCAGGATCTCTTGGTAGTATTTAAGCGCAGAGCTATAGTCCCCTGCGCGGAAATAGGTCTCTGCGGTCCAGTAGGTCACCTCTTCCTGCGCGGGCCGGCCCTGCGAATCCTTAAGGAGCGCTTCGAGGTCGCGGGCAGCGTCTCCGAACTGACCGAGCTCAAGCTCCGAGCGACCGAGCACAAAAAGCACGTCGTGCGCGCTTTTAGAGGAGGGGTATTTTTTTAGAAAATCGATCGATTGATTTTTGGCGAGCGTGTAGAATTTGTCGCCGTAAGCTTGATGTATCGCCGAAAGCTCTGCTTCTTCGGGAAGAACTTCAGGGATAGCTTCAGGGAGAGCTTCGGCGCAGACGGCGCGGCAGGTAAAAAACAGAACGAGGAGGGCGAATGCGCTCCGGCCGCACCTCACTTAAGGACTTCCTTCAGGAAATGCCCTGTATAAGAGCGCGGATTCTTGGCGACATCTTCCGGAGTGCCCGCCGCGACGATCTCCCCGCCCTTGTCTCCGCCTTCGGGACCCAGGTCGATAAGGTGGTCGGCGGTCTTGATCACGTCGAGGTTATGCTCGATGACGAGGACGCTGTTGCCCTGATCGACAAGCTGGTGAAGCACTTTGAGAAGCCGGTCGATGTCGGAAAAATGAAGACCTGTCGTGGGTTCGTCGAGAATGTAAAAAGTGCGCCCGGTCGCGCGCTTGGATAGCTCGGTCGCAAGCTTCACGCGCTGAGCCTCGCCGCCGGAGAGCGTCGTAGCCGCCTGTCCAAGCTCGATGTAATCGAGCCCGACATCGTGAAGCGTTTGAAGCTTGGCTTTCACGGCAGGAACCGGAGCGAATAGGTCGAGTGCCTCCTCGACGCTCATGGAGAGCACATCGTAGATCGATTTTCCTTTGTACTTCACTTCGAGAGTCTGCTCGTTGAAACGCCGGCCCTTACAAACCTCGCATGTGACATAAACATCGGGAAGAAAATGCATTTCGATCGTCTTTACGCCGTCGCCTTCGCAGGCCTCGCAGCGGCCTCCTTTTACGTTAAAACTAAAGCGCCCCGCCTCGTAGCCGCGCATGCGCGACTCCGGCAGCTTCGCAAAAATATCGCGGATGGGCCCAAAAAGACCGGTATAAGTGGCCGGGTTCGAGCGCGGCGTGCGCCCGATCGGCGACTGGTCGATCTCGATGATTTTATCCAGCTTCTCGATGCCGGTGATCTTCTCATGTTTGCCCGGAGCCGCTTTAGCGCCGTTGATGGCTTTCGCGAGCCCTTTAAACAGGATATCATCGACCAGCGTGCTTTTTCCCGAACCGGACACGCCGGTGATGCAGGTAAGCACGCAGAGAGGGATCTCGACGGTGATGTTCTTCAGGTTGTTCTCCGCGGCCTTGTGAATGACGAGTTTTTCGGTCTTTTTGAACGGGCGGCGCTTCGACGGCGTCGGAATGGATAATTTCCCCGTAAGGTACTGGCCGGTCAGCGAGGCGGGGTTCTTCATGACTTCCACAGGAGTGCCTGCCGCGACGATGTGCCCGCCATGCTTGCCGGCGCCCGGCCCCATGTCGACGAGATAATCGGCGCGCTTCATCGTGACTTCGTCGTGCTCGACGACGATCAGCGTGTTGCCGAGATCACGCAGGTGGATAAGCGACTCGAGAAGTTTTTCGTTGTCCCGCTGGTGAAGGCCGATGGACGGCTCATCCAGCACGTACAGCACGCCGATGAGGCCCGAGCCGATCTGGGAGGCCAGACGGATGCGCTGGGCCTCGCCGCCCGAAAGCGTGCCGCTCATGCGGTCGAGCGAAAGATAGCCCAATCCGACATGGGTCATAAAGCCGAGCCGCGCGCGCACTTCCTTTAAGATCGGCCTGGCGATCACCTCATCCTGCTTCGTCAGCGGCAATTCGCGGAAAAATCGCTCGCTATCCTCGATCGACAACGAACACACTTCCATGACATTCTTGCCATGCACGCGCACGGACAGCGCTTCGGGTTTCAGGCGCCTGCCGTTGCAGGCC
>CAZJAX010000106.1:616-5938 GCA_964543965.1 uncultured Planctomycetia bacterium | reverse complement strand
CGGCCAACGACCAGGCGGTGCGCGGTACGACGGTGCTTCCTCACGGTCAGGGCAAGACTCTTCGCGTCATCGTTTTCTGTAAGGATGAAAACGCCCGCGCTGCCAAAGAGGCGGGAGCGGACCATGTCGGCGCAGAGGATCTGATCGAAAAGGTGCTCGGCGGCTGGACTGATTTTGACGTCGCGATCTCTACTCCCATGATGATGAAAGATATTTCGAAGCTGGGTAAGGTGCTCGGACCGCGCGGCCTCATGCCGTCTCCCAAAGCGGGTACGGTGACGGACAATCCCGTCAAAGCTATCAACGAAGTGAAGGCAGGACGTGTCGAATTCAAGATGGACAAGCAGGCCAATGTCAGCACTTCCATTGGAAAATTATCGTTTAGCGAAGAGAAGCTCGTTGAGAACAGCACGGCTCTCATCGAAGCCCTGGTCAAGGCGCGTCCCCGCACTGTCAAAGGCGTATTTGTGAAGAGCGTCCATCTTTCCAGCACCATGGGACCCGGGATCAAGCTCGACATCAGCAAGTTCATGAAAGAAACCGAAACAGACTAAGGATTTCAAGCCATGAAAACAACCGGTTTAAGCCGTCTTTCAAAAGATCTGATCATTAAAGAAGTTGAGAAGGAGCTTAAGGGAAAGCCCATCTTCTTCGTGACTCAGCATGCCACGGTCTCGGCTACGAGCCTGGATAAGCTGCGTACACAGCTTCGCAAGTCCAACGCCAAATACCTTGTGGTAAAAAACCGCTTGGGTCAGAAGGCGTTTGAGAAGGCCAATCTCAAGGCCGTCGCGGAAAGCTTTACGGGCGCCTGCGGTATTACTTTTACCAGCGGCGATCCGGTAGCCCCCTGCAAAGTTCTAGTCGATTTCGCCAAGCAAAACGAGGCTTTCAAAATTCAGACCGGTTATTTGAACGGGCAGATCGTCAGCGCCGAGCAGATCAAGTCGCTCGCAAGCCTGCCCACCAGGGAAGTGCTCCTGTCGCGCGTTGTGGGAACTATCCAGGCGCCGATATCCGGTTTCGTCCAAGTTCTGGCGGGTACCGTCCGAAAGATGGTCACCGTTCTAGATGCTATTGCCAAACAGAAGGGCAATTCTTAACGCAGAGGCTTTCGTCGGCCCATTAAAAGTAGAGGATAAGACAATGACACAAGCAGTTGAAGCAACACCCAAAATGCAGGAAATCATCAGCTCGATCGAAACCATGAGCGTTCTCGAGCTCGCGGGCCTCGTGAAGGCTCTCGAAGAGAAGTTCGGCGTCTCCGCCGCTGCCCCCGTGGCCATGGCCGCAGCCGGAGCTCCCGGTGCCGGCGCTGCCGCTGCAGCCGAAGCCCCGACCTCCGTTACCGTCGTCCTGAAGAGTGCCGGCGCTAACAAGATCGGCGTCATCAAGGAGATCCGTGCAGTCACCAATCTTGGTCTCAAGGAAGCTAAAGACCTTGTCGATGCGGCTCCAAAGCCCGTTAAGGAAAATGTGCCCATGAAAGACGCTGAAGCGATGAAGAAGACGCTTGAAGCGGCCGGGGCGCAGGTCGAATTTAAATAAGCAAATAACACAAAACCTTCTCAAGGCTCCTTTGAAAAAAGGAGCCTTGGGCGGTGTTTTCTTTTGTATTTTATTTTCACTTTTAATGGCTCTTAGAGCTTAAAAAAGCAGGGACACCCATCGACAATGGAAAAACACGACAAGCGTTACAGCTTCGGTAAGATTCCAGAAATTTGTGAAATGCCTCACTTGGTCGAAATTCAGACCAAATCTTTCCAGGATTTTTTGCAGATCGGAGTCGCACGATCCAAACGCAAAAACGTCGGCCTGGAAGAAGTTTTGAGGGAAGTGTTCCCGATCGAGAGCTATGACGGAAATTATAAGCTAGAGTACGTCTCCTACAGCTTCGGCAAACCTAAGTATACGCTCGACGAATGCCAGAAAAAGGGCATGACGTATTCGGTGCCGCTAAAGATCAAAGTCCGTCTGAAGAGCGAAAAAGATACCAAGGAACAGGAGATATTCCTCGGCGATATGCCCCTGATGACGGATACGGGCACATTCATTATCAACGGAGATGAGCGTGTCATCGTCAGTCAGCTTCACCGCTCACCCGGTGTTTCATTCGAAAAGAATCTCCATCCGAACGGCAAGATTCTCCACTCTGCCCGCCTGATCCCGCATCGCGGCGTTTGGCTTGAGTTCGAGTTTGATATCAACGATACGCTTTACGCGTACATCGACCGTAAAAAGAAGCTTATCGCGACGACTCTTTTACGCGTGTTCGGTTATGAGTCGGATGAAGCCATTATTAAGGCGTTCTGCGGTATCGAAAAGATCGAGTCCATCAACCGCTACAACCCGAAAAATCTGATCGGGCATACGCTTGCGACAGACGTGCTGGACCCTGAGTCCAAGTCGCTGATCGCAGAGCACGGTTTGGAGATTACCCGCGAAGTTCTGGCGAAGATCACCGCTGCCGGCGTGAAATCGATCTCCATCACCCGCACACAGTCGCCCGAAATCGTTGCGACGCTCAAAAAAGATCACACGAAGTCGTCCAACGAGGCGTATGTCGATATATACCGCAAGCTTCGTCCCGGCGATCCGCCGACGGTCGACAGCGCAAAAACGATGGTCGACCGCATTTTCTTTGACGCAAAGCGTTATGACTTGGGCGGTGTCGGCCGTTTCGTCATCAACCGCAAGCTCGGAGTCAAGGACAGCTTAGAGAACCGCCTTTTGACGCGCGACACGCTCGTGGCCGTCGTCAAGCGCCTCATCGCCATCAAGAACGGCGACGGAGACACGGACGATATCGACCACTTGGGTAATCGCCGCATTCGTACGGTATCCGAACTTCTCCAGGCGCAGTTCCGCATCGGTTTGGCGCGACTTGAGCGTTCCGCTAAGGAGCGTATGGGTATTTATGACCTGCCCAACATGATGCCGCACAACTTGATCAACTCGAAGCTCATCTCAAGCGTTATACGCGACTTCTTCGGCCGCAGCCAGCTCTCCCAGTTCATGGATCAAACCAATCCTCTGGCCGAAATGACGCACAAGCGCCGTCTGTCCGCTCTCGGACCCGGCGGTCTTTCGCGCGAGCGCGCAGGATTCGAAGTCCGCGACGTTCACCACTCGCATTACGGCCGTATCTGCCCGATCGAAACGCCGGAAGGTCCGAACATCGGCCTTATCGCGTCTCTCTCGACGCATGCGCGTGTCAATGAATTCGGTTTCATTGAGACTCCTTACCGCAAAGTAGAGAACGGCAAAGTCACAGATAAGATCGAGTACCTTTCTGCTGACCTCGAAGATAATTTCATTATCGCCCAGGCCAACGCCAAGGTCGACAAGAGCGGGCATTTTTCCGATAGCCGCGTTTCTTGCCGTCACAAGGGCGATTTCCCGTTTACACCTCCGAAAGACATCCAATACATGGATATCTCTCCGAAGCAGCTCGTCAGCATCGCGGCGGGATTGATTCCGTTTCTCGAGCACGACGACGCCAATCGCGCGCTCATGGGTTCGAACATGCAGCGCCAAGCTGTGCCTCTTTTGATCCCGGAAGCCCCGCTCGTAGGCACGGGTCTCGAATACCGCTGCGCTAAGGACTCAGGCGCCGTTGTCGTCGCGAAAGAAGACGGTAAGGTCACGGCTATCCAGGCAGATGAGATCATGGTCAGCGGAACGCGCTATCCTTTAAAGAAGTTCATGCGCTCCAACGCCTCGACCTGCCTCAACCAGCGTCCGATCGTGAAGCTGGGCGACAAGATCAAGGCTGGACAGGTCATCGCTGATGGCGCCGCTACGAAGGATGGGGAGCTTGCGCTCGGCAAGAACGTGCTTGTGGCCTTCATGCCCTGGCGCGGTTATAACTTCGAGGACGCCATCCTTTTGTCCGAAAAGTTCGTTCGTGATGACGTTTACACCTCGGTTCACATCGAAGAGTTCGAGATCGAGTCCCGCGATACGCGTCTCGGCAAGGAAGAGATCACGCGCGACATCCCGAACGTCGGCGAAGAGGCTCTAAAAGACCTTGGCGAGGATGGCATCATCCGCATCGGCGCTGAGGTGGGTCCCGGCGATATCCTCGTCGGTAAAGTGACCCCCAAGTCTGAAACGGAGCTTTCTCCGGAAGAAAAGCTGCTCCGCGCGATCTTCGGTGAAAAGGCCGGCGACGTCCGTGACGCCTCGTTGACCGTACCTCCGGGAGTCGAGGGCGTGATCATCGAAACAAAGATTTTCTCCCGCAAGGGTCAAGAGTCCAAGACCAAAGAAGTGCGCGCTAAGGAAGCCAAAGAGATCGAGGCGATCAAGGCTCAATACACGGAGCAGATCGAACAGATCGAAAAAGACAAGGCGCATAAGCTGATCGCGCTTCTTGAAGGCAAGACCCTGGCTGTCGGTTTGGCCGATGTCGAGACCGCAGCCGTTCTTATCGGCCGCGGCAAAGAGATCAAGAAGTCCGATGTCACCAAGCTTGTTCGCGCGGACATCGAGAATATTAAGCTGGACGGGGATGATGATGTCGAAGACCAGGTCAAGCGCTTGGCCCGTTTGATGGACGATCAGATCGAAGAGCTCCGTTATGAAGAGGATCGCGAGATCGATCGTGTGAAGCGCGGCGACGAACTTCCTCCAGGCGTCCTTAAGCGAGTCAAGGTCCTTGTGGCTCATAAGCGCAAGATATCCGTCGGCGATAAGATGGCCGGACGTCATGGAAATAAAGGTATCGTTGCAAAGATCATGCATGAAGAGGACATGCCTTTCCTCGAAGACGGAACTCCCGTCGATATCGTGCTCAACCCGCTTGGCGTGCCTTCGCGTATGAACGTCGGACAGCTCCTGGAAACGCATCTGGGCTGGGCCGTCAAAACGCTCGGTATGACCATTGCAACTCCCGTGTTCGACGGTGCCAGCGAAGCCGAAATCAAGCAGTACATGAAGAAAGCCGGTCTTCCGGAGCACGGTAAAGTCACGCTGCGCGACGGACGGACGGGAGAAAAGTTCGACCAGCAGGTAACCGTCGGCTATATTTACATGCTTAAGCTGGCTCACTTGGTCGATGATAAGATCCACGCCCGCTCGATCGGACCCTACTCGCTTGTCACTCAGCAGCCGCTGGGCGGTAAGGCGCAGTTCGGAGGTCAGAGATTCGGCGAAATGGAAGTCTGGGCGCTCGAAGCCTACGGCGCCGCGTACACGCTTCAGGAGCTTCTCACGGTCAAATCCGATGACGTGCAGGGCCGTACACGCATGTACGAGTCGATCGTGAAGGGCGAGAATGCGCTTCAGGCGGATACGCCGGAATCATTTAACGTTCTTGTG
>CAZJAX010000106.1:0-606 GCA_964543965.1 uncultured Planctomycetia bacterium | reverse complement strand
TGAAGGAATTGCAGGCACTCGCTTTGGACATTCGTACCGAACGCAAAGTAACTGACGCGAAAGAGGTGGAAAGTGAATAAATCATATTCCAACAACACCGCCAACGAATACGTCGCCCCGAACTTTGATTTCATTTCGATCAAGATCGCGTCGCCGGATATTATTCGCAACTGGTCCAAGGGGGAAGTCAAGAAGCCTGAAACGATCAATTACCGCACATTTAAGCCTGAAAAAGACGGTCTATTCTGTGAAAAGATTTTCGGGCCTACACGCGACTGGGAGTGCAATTGCGGCAAATACAAGCGCATCAAGCACAAAGGAATCGTTTGCGACCGCTGCGGCGTCGAAGTCACATTGTCCAAGGTTCGCCGCGAACGCATGGGTCATATCGATCTTGCGACGCCGGTCTCGCATATCTGGTTCTATAAGGCGGTTCCTTCAAGACTGGGCGCCCTCCTTGAGCTGAACCTTCGAGAGCTCGAACGCATCATATATTATGAAGAATACGTCGTCATTGAGCCGGGCGATACGCCGCTTAAAAAGGGCGATCTGCTGAACGAAGAAAAATATCAGATGATGGTCGACAATTACGGGCATAAATTCGTC
>CAZJAX010000105.1:0-6032 GCA_964543965.1 uncultured Planctomycetia bacterium | reverse complement strand
GCGGTAGTAGGGATAATTGCGGTCCAGCGCGACATCGGTTGAAAATCCCATCACATCGTCGTAGGTAAGGTTGGGGATGCCCTGCTCGGAATAGGTTCTTTCTCTCGGAAGATACCCGGCGATGCGCGCGACACCGCGTTTGAGAACGGATCTTCCGTCTTTGTCGAGAATATAGGTATCGCTCTGCGTTTCCGGAGACCAAAGATTGGCCTGTGTTCCCCGCACCACCAGAAGCGGCAGGCGGCCGTCTTTAGTTCTCAGATAAGCCTGACCCGTAAGATATTTCCGGGGATCCCTGCTTACCATGGTGCGCAGGTACCGTTCACCGGTATCCGGATCCGTCATGAGCTTGAAATTCAGATCCGCAGTGTCCTTCCAAGGGCCCTCTTTGTCCTTTTTCAGAGCCTGATAGACGGTCTCGCTCAACGGGATCTCGTGATACACGGGCAGCTCGTAACCGTAACGGACATATTCCCCGAGAGTATTGACCGCGGCCCAATCCAGAGTTTCTTTGGCGCCGCTGCCGTCGAAACGGTAAGCGATGAGCTGCTCGGTGTCGCCGGTCTTATTGATGCGGAAGCCGGCCACAAGACGGTAATTTTCGTCCGTGATCGCGTAGTCCAGTTTGAGCGCCCAAATGACGCCATCCGCCGCCGTGTATGTCCCGCGCTTCTGAAGCTGTTCTCGTATAGCCGGCGGGACCTTGTCGCTGCTGAGCGTGTCGAACATGTCCAGAGTCTCGCCTTTGAGGTTGGTCGTGAAAACTTCGTACTTCGGACCTAATTTCCGGATATCGAGAGCACCTGTAAGACCGTCCTTGGCAGCGGAGATATCATACTTTTCGCCGTCTTTGCCGGCGGGGAGCTTGTAAGCCGAAGCTGTCATGAGATGGGCGAGCATGCGGCGCTGCAGGAAATCCGCGTATTCCCTCGCCTCTCCGGATTTCTGCGTCTGCATCGCGATCTCACGGTCCAGGCGCGCCGTCTTGGCGGCGTCCTCGTCCGTTTCCGTACGGACGGAAACGGCAGGCTCCGGCCGCGGGATCTCGATCCTCGAAGCTCTGCTCTTGGCAAAAAGCCTGGAAGTCAGAGCCGCGACAGGAGCCGCCAGACGAGCGCCGGGATTTTCAAGCTCGCTCAACCGCTTCTCCTTCTCTTCGAGTATTGATCTTTTATCGCGGACTTCATTGATCTTGGTCTCAGGCTTCGTAAAAATAATATAAGGAAAGCCGTCGCGCCTCCAATATTGCACGCGGCCTGGATCCGTGATTTGTGCCGCATACTTCTTCTTCTCCTTAGGATCCACGGCGTCGTTCATCATTTTACGGCGCCCTGCGTCCGTCTCGCTGACTACCTTGAGCACGCGGTCTCCTTCTTTCTCGCCGAACTTAGGCTCGAGCCTCCAATTATGCGGCGGTCCGATCGGATCTAAAATGCTGTTGTAAACGCTGCCGAATTCGCGCTTTATCATTTTTTCAATATACTCTTTGCTGAAATTTTTAGGGACCAGGGCTCCGCCGAAACGCAGAAGATCCTCATACTCCTCGGCCACTTCGATGGCGCGCTTGTCCAGATGGATGAAGCCGAAAGTGTAATCGGGAAACTCCAGGCTGCCGTTATTGCTCTTGTTGCCGCGAGTGACTTTTGCTCTTGCGGCTGCCATTGAGCCGGTCACCACCCGGAATTCCTTGTATCCCTCAAGAAATGATTCGCCGGAAATATGCGTCAGAGGATTGCGTCCGGCGCTGACGAGATAAGCCTTGCCGGTCTCCTCATCGACTTCGAGGCGGGAGTTGCGGATATGCATGACTTCCCAGTAGTGGGACGGTGTCTTTTTTGCGCGGTCGTAATGATCCTTTTCGAGAGCGTAGGACACCTCGTCGAGAGGCAGGCGGAATATCATGAGCGGCTGGCGGTGTGCTTTGACCGTCTTTTCGAACTCGTCTTTCTTAAGCGTCTCCCGGGTCTTCGGTGCATCGAAATACTTGATCGAAAGCGGCGCCTCGACATAAAAACGCTGATTTTGGGGCGTCATGCCGATCTGTACACCGGCGACCAAATGATAGTCAAGTGTCGTGACGGCTGAGTCCAGGTAATAGGCCACGATGCCCTTTTGGGTCTCGACAGATCCCTTACTATCCAGCTCCCGGATTTGCTCGGCGGTCAGACCCGCGTCCTTCAGCGTAGGATACTGTTCGAGTATCTGACCCTTCACATCCGTCAGGAACGCCTGGCATTTTAAGCCGAGTTCATCCTCCATGAGCAGACTATCTTCGAGAAACCGCCGTTCAGGTTTGTAGCCGAATCGCCACACCTTGTATTTCGGATCGCCGGGATTTCTCTTGGAATCGGGGATCACGCGGTCCTTGTAGGGCACGCTCGTCATGAGCTGCACCGTCATGCGGCGCGTTAAATATCCGGCCTCCAGCTCGGCCTCTTGCACGACTTTTCGCTGCGTCGCGATCTCTGCCTTGAGCGCCGCGATCTCTGCATTCAAATCATCGTTGGCTCTCGTAAAAATGACAGATGCGGCGATAAGGAGCGGTGCCAGGATAAAAGCTACCGCAAAACGGCGGCTTACAGAAAACCACTTATCTGCGGGGCCGGCGAGACGGGCGCCATCCCCGGAGGACTTTTCAATCTCTTTTGCGGGCTGTTTGTCGCGCGCTGAATTCGCGGCAACGGCAGCCAGCAGCGTTCCCGCAAAAGCTATGACGCTGACGCTCCTCAAAAGACGCCCGGCCATCCGAGCGCCCGGATCCTTGCCGTCTTGAAGGCTCTTCAAGCGGTTCTGCAGCTCTCTTAAAAGCCTCAGCTCCTCCTCGGCCTCCGCGATCGCTTCGCTGTACGGGGTGAGAATAGCGGAAAGAGCGGGCTTCAGCGTCGTAACGCCGTCGGCTTTTTCGAGATCTCTCAGCGCTTTCATGTACATGAAATCGGTCTTCTGAACGGCTGATATTTTTCTTAAGATCACGGCTCTCTCGGACGCGCTCGCACGGTTGAGCTCCTTTGAAAGCGCGGCTACTTTTTCATCGATGATCCTCTGGTTTTCCTTTTTGGCCGCAGGCGTCTGGCTTTGAGCCCAGGCTTTTTCCTCCCGCTCGTCCTGTGAGCGCGCGATCCAGGCGCCCGCATATCCTACAAATGGAATGTAATCGCGTTTTTCCGCTTTCCAAAGAAGCGACAGGAGGTCGGGTTCGGCTTTGCCGCCGCGCAAACGGTTCAGGCGTCTCTGGGCGAGAGCCTGATTCCTCAGCGCGTCGGTGGGTTCGTCGGCGGTGGTGTCCTTCACGTCCACGACGATCTGCCTCTTCTCAAGAGCTCCTTGGGCGCCGGTGACCACGCGCAGATTTTCATATACTTTTCCATAACCGACAGCGCAAGGCCGGCCGACGCGGTCTCTGCCGAATTTAAGCGTGACCAGATACGGTTCGCCGCGCGATGTCGCGTTGCCGTATTCCCACGAAACATTTCCGTCGAGGTCCGTGACCTTTTCGGCGGAGGGAAGGCGGTGATAATCTGTCGCATAGGCCTGAAGCGTCGGAAGCAGATCCGCGGGCAGCGACGAGAAGGCTTCAAACTGATAGGTGGTCAACACGCCGCGTCCGGACGGATCGAACTGAAAACCGACGATAGGCTTGCGGTCTTCGGTCGTCAAGTACGTATCCATCGCTAAATAATAATGCTGGCCGGCGGCGCCCGGAGCGGAGGCTGTTTTGCGAAGCTGAGCCTCGATCCCTGGAGGAAGGTCTCCCAGGCTCTTGTAGCCCTTTAACACGAACCCGCCTTTGTCTGTAAGAAAAGCTCGGTACTTTGGGCGGCCCATCAGGTTCAGATAAGTATAGTCGGATACGCCGCGATCCTTCGGCGGCCGCTGCGCTTTGAGCGTTTTGGCCAGCTCGTCGTCGTACTGAGAATAGCCCGTGATGATCTGCTCGCCCATCAGGATACGGAAATATTCGGCGCCTCGCACCGCCTTGTCTGCCTTGGCCTGCTGCATGGCGATCTCACCTTTCAGCTGATCGATCTCCTGAGCGATGGGGTCGTCGGAACTCAGCACTACCTGCTGCGCGACCGCGGGAGCCGGGGCATAAGAGGCGGCCCAGCCAAGGACGAGGCTCAAAAAAATAATATGAAATATCCTGAAGACGGGAATCTTGATCACAGCGGAAAGAAGGCTCTGAAGAAAACCGGCGGCGGGCTCAGGAGATTCTTCGGCCAAACGCGCGGCTTCGGGGACGGACGGAATTTCAACTGCGGGCGCTGCGGGCGCTGCGGCGGCCGCAGTCACCAGAGACTCGATCTCGTCAGGATCCTGGGCGGGCGCTTCCTTCGAAAGGGCGGACGCCAGAAGCTCGGACAAGGTCTCGGCCGCGGCTGAGCGGTCCTCCCACGCGACGCGCATCTCGTTCTTTTCGAGAAACGCCTGAAGGCCGTCGCGGACCAGAACGCGCGCCGGAATATCGAGCGCCTTCATCGAGGGGAATTTGACGCCCGATTCTCTCGAAAGTTTTTGCGCGAGCATATCCACGTATCCGGGATCCTGTCCCGTGACATAGGCCGCCGAATAAAGATATAAATTCAAAAGCGCATGCGGATCCAGAGTCCTCAGCAGGATATCAAACTCCCCTCTCGGCAGCATCAGCGCGCTCTGCACAAGCCCGATACCGTAAGCGCGTCCGTCGTTCTGGTTTAAGAGAAGGGAAATCATGTCGACGGCGCCGGAATCCAGCGCCTTGCGGTCCATGCGTGATCCGAACGTATTGTCGCCCTGCCCGTCGAGCCGCACGGAAGCATAAGGGTTGACGCTCAAGGGAGATATCTCCGCAAGCGCCTTGGACGCCTTGTCTATCAGCGTAACCGTGACGATGCCGTCATCGATCAATAGGACATTTTTACCGCGGACGGCTTCACGGTCTTCCTCATCCATTTTTGCGCCGAAAACCTTCTGGCGCTCGTCTTCGCTTTCGAGGGACGCATCGGTGGCGCTCCCCGCGTAACGCCTCAGCGGCCCCGTTTTCATGACAACGAAATCAAGGCCGAGCTTCTGAGCGACCAGCCGCGACAGAAAAACGGACGATCTGGGCACGCGCTTGTCGCCCATACCGACGACGACCCACAGGGACGGATCGATCGCGGCGTGATCCGCTTTGATCTTTTTGACAAGCTCCGAGGCAAAGATCTCGATCTCGCGGGCACTGCCCATCTTCGCCAGAGAATACCGCAGACCCAGCGTCGCTTCGGCCGCCGAACCTTTGACCAGTGTGTGAATGGCCTTGGTTTCCGCGAGCCTGCCTCCGGGAAGGACAGCCTCCGCTGCGGATATGCCGGCAGCTGCAGCTTCCTTCTTCATAGCCGCCAAACGCGATGCGGACAGCTGGAACATCTGCTCCGGGTCAATGCCGACCTGCGCGCGCCGCTGCACGATGGCGCGAAGCTGCGCGTCCGTCGCTTCAAGCCCGTAAGTGCTGACCGCCCTTTCGGCGATCGACGCGGCGATCGCATCGAGCTCCTCCTGCGGTCTAGCCGTCGCGGCGGCGGGCAGCTCAAGATTGATCGGAGCAGAAGGTTTGAAAGTTTCCGGGATGACGTCTCCGGTATCGGCCGCGGCTTTCACCGCAGCGGCGGGCTCGGGGATCTCCCCTTCAAACAGCACGCTGTCCTTCCCCTGGCTGCGGCGGACAACGCCCGTGCTCAGAAGCTTGCGGTATTCCTCGACGCTTAAGACCGGCTCAGCAAGACGGGCGGCGACGCGCTCAGCGTAAGATCTCTCGTAGGCGGCGACGGACTCTTCGACGTCGTTTGGATCCATGCGGCTCTTGTATTCGCGGTTGGCCAGAAAAAGGCGGCGGATGTATTCCAGCGCGATCTCACGGGCACCCGGAGTCCCCTTAGTCACCGATGCGACGAGCGGAGCCAGATAAAAATCAGAGTCTTTGAACTGCGCTTCATATTCGCGCGGCTTCTGCGTGAGGATCGCGATATACGGCCTGTCGGGACTCTTCTCGTCGAACTTGGGCATCACGACAAGAT
>CAZJAX010000104.1:0-6297 GCA_964543965.1 uncultured Planctomycetia bacterium | reverse complement strand
AATACCCGGGATTATAGCTTTTCTACCGTCAAAAAGACCGCCGTTCCAGCTGAAACAGAAAAGCCTAAGCCGGCTGCAGAGCCAGCCGCCGCGAGCGTCCCTGTATCAGCGGAAGCCGTTGCCGAGGCTGTGTCGACTGAAACCGCAACAGCTGTAGATGCCATTGGAGAGAACGAAGCCGAGGATATCGCCGCGGCAGTGAAAGACGCGGCGGACGAGGCCGTTGAGAAGCAGGAAGCTGTTCCCGAGAAAGTAGAAAAGAAGAAAAGATCCCTATTTTAATTGATGTCGTTGTAGGTTAAGCGAACATAAATTTATCTAGTGGGGTATCTATCAGAAGTAAAATTAGACCAGCCCTTGATAACGAACGCAGGGCAGTGTATATTTCAAGTAGGATTGGTAAAGTATCGCTCTTTTTGATGACAATTTATGACAAAAGCAAACCCGGGGAAACCCGGGGACGCAAAGCCGTGCATCCACCCCTGATCAGGTTGGATTGGCAGGTTGCCGCGAAATATTAAGACCAGGCACGGTTGGTGCCTGGTTTTTTTTGTTTTACGGCAAAAGTGCCAGGCACAGAGGTTAAAATGGGGCTTAGGTACCTGGCACTTTATGTTGAAATCAAGGAAATTAGAGGAATAAATGCCCAGGTTGCCAAGAATTCACGTTGAAACGGCAGTTTACTATGTCGCTGCCAAAGGTTCACAGCATCAGGATATATTTAAGGAAAAGGCGGACTACACCATGTACCTTGAACTCCTGACCAAATATAAGAGCCAGCATAAATTTAAGCTGTACTCTTATTGCCTCCTTCCGGACCGCCTATCTCTCCTTATTGAAACAGGGGATGATGCTACGATCTCGCAGATCATGCATGACCTGAATTCCCTTTATACGAAATATTTTAACGGACGTTACAACCGGCGCGGCCACTTATTTGAGTCCCGCTTCCGCTCAGTGCTTGTCGAGAAGGCGATGTATCTGCTGCAGATGTCGCGCTTTGTTCACCAGATGCCGGGCTCGGCATTTCCCGAATATCCATACCACAGCTACCAGGTCTATACCCTTGGGCAGAATCCCGCGGGTCCGGCGCTTGACGAGGAAGTCAGAGAGGTCCTTTCGTTCCTCAAAGACAAGGACGATAAAAAAGCTTACGAACGCTACTGTCTCCAGGGCGACAAGAAGGAGATCGAAGATCTTGAGAAGTGCCTAAAACGCGGATCCGTTCTCGGCTCCGAGGCTTTCGTCAAGCAGGTCAGAAGCCGTATTCAGCAGCATGTCGAGCAAAGGGAGGCTGCGGCTGTCAAACAGACGGCGGCTGTAAAACCTTCAAGAACGGTCGTAGTGGCGATAGGCGCTTTCATTCTTTTGGCAACATCGTCTTCGGTTTATCTATATATCAGCAAGGTTTCGCTTGAAAATAAGTACGCAGCGCTTCTTGAAAAAAAGGAAGCGGAGTTCAGCGAGAAGATAAAATTTCAGAATCTGAATCCGCTCTCATTAAGCGAGCTTGAAGGTACGGAATGGGAGATCGACATGGTTCCCGTCTCAGGGGCCAAAGAGGCTCCTATCCGCGACCGGGTGATCTTCCGGAACGGCAAAGTGTATTCCACCTATCTGGCAGCCAAGGGATTCCTTCCCACAAATTATTCTCTCAGCGACCAGGGAAGCGGCTTGACGAGCTGGGAAACGATACAGTCCAACCCGAACGGCGACAGCGCCAACTGGCGCGGCGACTGGAAAGGGGACGCCATGAAGGGCGTCTTAAGTTTCCGTCCCGCGGGACAGTCACCGCGGGATTTTTCCTTTTTCAGTGTCGGCTGGTCTTATTTGAAAGCCGCGGGGGCGACCCAATGAAAAAAGCCCTTTCCCTGAAAAAGAGAATGCGTCTCGGACAAAAAGAGGGCATCTATATTCCGAGGATCGTCGTCAATCATTGGCTTGCAGCCAATCCGAAAGCTGTGCATAAATTTTTGATCCGTTTTTATTCGCATCTGACGGTTTTTGTATTGGGTTTTCTCTGTGTCGCGGGCGAAGCATCCGCGGCGGATACAAAGACCTTGGTCTCGGCGGCCGAGCCGGCCAAATTGGTCAGCAAAGAAGGCGAGAAGCAGACACAGACGCCTGTCGAACGCAAAAAGCAGGAAGCCGTGAAGACCGCCGCTAAAACTCTCAAGAAGGAAAAGAAGACCGTGCTGCTCTCGGTTTCGGAAGAGGATGAAAAGGCCGAGGGGAAAGTGTACAGCCTCAAGGGAGCCGTCTCGGGCCGCAACAATGTGGGTCTCGCGGTCGAGTACGGCGAGGATCCAAAGCTGGGTATGCGTGAAGGATGGTTTGAGCTCAATTCGAAGACGGCCCTCTCGGGAGTCAAATCGCTTTCCGAGCTTGAATCCGGCGACTTGGTGACAGTGACCTATAAACAATTGAAGGATGGATCCAAAAGAATACTTAAGACCGTAACCCTTACAGGGAAAGCTCCGAAGGAGGCGCTTTCGGCCGAAGCGCCGGACGCGGGTGAAGAGGCCGGCGCAGAGGAGAAGGCATGACAAGCCCTAGACACGGATCAAAGAACCGCATATGGATGCCGGCGCTGGCGGCGCTGGCTTTCGCGGCTTTTTCGATGTGTCTGCCGAAAGATGCGGAAGCCGCGCAGATCAAGAAAGTCTATCGCGGCGTGACCAATTTCGACGCGGACGATACGGCCATTTCCGTGGATATCGGGGGCGTCGTCAATTCCGCGAAGGCCATCGCTCTCTGCTATGCCAGCACCGACCCGTCGCTGATCAATCCGGACCGCGACCAAAACTCATTCTTCACCGTGCAATTCGAAGACAATCAGACGATCTTCATCGACCGCGCGGGCGCAAGCTCCTATGCATCCGTGTCCTGGCAGATCATCGAGTTTGAAGACGGTGTATCGGTCCAGCGCGGCATCTCGAGCTTGGCCGCCGCCAACAATCCGAGCGGCATGTCGAAAACCATCGATCTTTTCACTCCGCTGACCAACTCGAGCAAGGCGGTACCGATCATTTTCACGAAGGCGGCGTTCGGCCAAAACGCCAACGACAATGAACTGTCCGACCTTTTCTTCATCAACGCCTCTTTCCCGAACAACAGCCAGATGACGATGACGCGCGGGGACAACTCGAGCTCTTCGAAGAACATGCAGATCGTCTGGCAGGTCATTGAATTCCTGACCGATGTGAATGTTCAGACCGGCACCGTGCAGTTCCCGGATCCGGCCTCCAACCAGACCAATCAAACGGTCACATCTACGGTCAACCTGTCGAGCTCAGGCGAGAATGCCATGCTTTTCTTCGGCGTCAATCCCAACACGGCCGTCAACGGCCAGGACTCGATGATGTACGTGCGCGGCACTATCACCAATGACTCGACGCTGACCTTCGTCCGCGAGTATGGCCCGACGACCAATTTGACAGAAGTCACGGTCCGCTGGTACGTCGTGGATTTTAAAGAAGGCGCCACCACTTCGATCTCATCTTCGACCAACGCCAATCCCTCGGTGGTCAACACGGCGACGGCGCACGGTTTCAGGACCGGCGATGTCGTAAAGATCATGAACCATGCGACCAACACGGCGATCAACGGCGCTTCGCGCACGATCACGGTCGTGGACACGGATACGTTCACCGTGGACGGCGTTACCGGCAACGGCAATGGCGGCGCGACCGGCGCCGTGATGCTTGTGCGCGGCAACCTGGGCTATGGCGATACCAATGATCTGATCACGGGTGTCCATGTGACGGCGCCGACGACCAAAACCATCACATCTTCGACCAATGCGACTCCGATCGTCGTGACTTCCACGGCGCACGGCTTCGCCAACGGCGACATCGTCCGTATTTACGATCACGCGACCAATACCAATGCCAACGGCATTTGGAAGGTCGCGGGGCAGACCGCAAACACGTTTCAGCTGACCACTCTCGCCGGCGCCAACAGCACCGGCAACGGCGTCGGCGGCGCCACGGGCACGATCTCGCGCCAGGGAAACCGGCTGGCCATCACATCCAGCACGAACGCCACGCCGATCGTCGTGACGCGCAACAACCAGGGTCTGCAGTATGATGATGTAGTGAATATAAGCTCTGATACGAAGAACACGGCGGCCAACGGCACTTGGAAGGTCGGCGGCCGAACTGCCAATACTTTTCAGCTCCTGAATCTCGACGGGACCAACAGCGTCGGTAACGGCGTCGGCGGCGTCTCGGGTTATATTTATCCGGCGGTCGTCAGCCAGGTATCCAGCGTGAACATCAATCGCACGCCGCTTCTGATGTCCTGGGAGGGAGGCGGCACCACGACGACCACCTATGTGCCGGATCTCGGGTTCCAATTCAATTTCTACAATTCGACGGATCTTTGGACGCTGAGGAACGGCTCGGCGATGCCCAACATCCAGGCGGATATCAACTATATGTACTACGAATTTCCGCCGGTGACCCTGACTCAGCCCAACACCGCAGTTTCGTGGGTCGTCGGAACCTCTTATGATGTCAACTGGAAGAATTCGGCCGACGTGGCATCTCATGCATGGAAGCTTCAATATTCCACCAATGGCGGCTCCAGCTACAACGATTTCGGCTCGACTGACTGCGGTGATGGCGGAGGCTCTCCTTGCACGGGGGCGACGCTTTCAACGGGTACGGTCAAGCTGAGAGTGCCCGACTATCTCGGCACGAATACATTGATCCGCCTGGTGGATACCGACGCTTCCATGTCCGGTCTGACCGATCCCCGGAAAAGCGATGCTTCCAACGTGCCTTTTTCCATTATCCGCAGTATTACGCTTACCTCGCCGGTCGGGGGCGAATCCTGGGATGCCGAGTCTACGCACAACATTACCTGGAATTATACGGGCGAGACCGGCTGGGGCACCGTGAAGATCCTTTATTCCAGCGACGGCGGCTCCACTTTCCCGGACCCGGCCAACGTTTTGAATGCCACGGCCTCGGTGGGCAGCGGCGGTCCCTTCAGCGGCACGGGTTCCTGGAGCTGGGCCATACCGGACACGCTGATCGGCACGCAGTTCAAGATCAAGCTCGTTTCCAACAGCGACACCAACGTCACTTCCCAGTCCGCTTCGAACTTTTCGATCAAGCGCGTTATCAGCATCACGCGTCCTGTCGGAGGTGAAGTGGACATCAACCAAACGCCATGGAACATCACCTGGACTTATAAAGGCGACGGCGCAGACGGAACCTGGGGCACGGTCAAGCTTCAATACTCTACGGATGCGGGACATGCGAGCTGGACAGATTTCGCGACAGGGGTTTCACACGGATCCGCCGGCACAGGTTCTTACGGCACCGAGGCGACAAAGAACATCGTATCTTCGACAAACGCTTCGCCGATCAACATCCAGTGCACGGCGCACGGTTATTCCACCGGAAACACGGTCGCTGTCACCGGTCACACGACGAACACCGCCGCCAACGGCTACTGGACTATCACGGTCGTGGATGCGAACAATTTCACCCTCAACGGCACGACGGGCAACGGCGCAGGCGGAGCGACCGGAACAGTCGCGCGCACATACAACATTCCGGTATCGGTGAGCTCTGCGACGACTAAAGTGCGCATCATCAGCGAGTCCGACGTCACTGTTTCGAGCACGTCGCCGAGCGATTTCACGGTTTTGCCCAAGATCTCATTGACGTCGCCCAACGGCGGAGAAATTCTGCGGGTGGATGATCAGCACACGGTCACTTGGAGCCTTACCGGCGCATTGAGCCCGAACACGGTCAAGGTGGAGTATTCCAAGAGCGGGACATTCGCAGGAGACACCATCACGATCGTGTCGTCGACGACCGCCGACAATGTGACCCCCAACACGGCCGGCAGCTATACTTGGAACCCGATCGCGGACTCCATTGCCGCAAGCACGACCGCAAAGATCCGGGTGACGCATACCGGCATCGGTTCGAATTCCAACGTGACCGATTCTTCGGATACCGGCTTTCGCGTCCTCGGCGAATACGACAACCTTATTCCTGCCGGCGGCGAGGTGTACAACTACCATCAGGATATCGCCATCAGCTGGTACCTGCACGGTACCTATACCGGCGACCAGACCAATATCTATCTTTCCTCTGACGGCGGCGCGACGTTTCCGACGCTGCTCCATCAGCAGGCGGCTGTCGCCGGCGCAGACGGATGGACCTGGCCTTGCGCAACGACGCCTCAGGCTCCTGCGCTGAACTACAGGATCAAGGTGGCCCTCGATTCAGACACAAACAATGTGTACACAGAGTCCGCTTCCAACTTTAGGATCAA
>CAZJAX010000103.1:0-6311 GCA_964543965.1 uncultured Planctomycetia bacterium | reverse complement strand
GGTCACTCTGTTCAGCTATCCCGCCGGCGGCATGACCTCGACGCTGGCGGAAGCCGTGCGGGACGCCGGATATGAAGGCGCTGTCACTACCAATTACAAAGCAGCGCACCTGGATCCGTACGCGCTCCGCCGCGTGAAGATCAGCGATGCCAATGGCAATCTTTTCAATTTTTGGGCCAAGACCAGCGGTTTTTATCATCTGGGAAAAAAGCGCGTCGAGGCGCAAGCTTACGGTGAATAGGATACTTTTAGTCCAGCAGAACTGGCTCGGAGACGCGCTGTTTGCTTCTCCGGCGATACGCGCCATACGAAAAAAATACCCGTCGGCGCACATCGCTTGTCTGGCGCCGGAAAGGGTCAAGGCGGTCCTCGAAGGCAATCCTCATATCAACGAAGTCATTGTCTACCGAGACCGAGCCCCCATCTTCTCCTGGCCGTTCTGGAAAACGGTTTTCACCTTGAGAGGCAAGCGCTTTGATGCCGCCATTTTTTTTCACGGCTCCGTCACCAAGGTGCGGTTGGCGCGGTGGGCGGGTATCCGAGAGCGCTGGGGCTGCGGCGAGTCCGCTCTGCTGACGCGCCGAGCCGCCTATCCCGATACGAAGCTTCACAAGATCGACTATTTTCTTCACCTTATCGGATCTCTGGGGATCCAGCCGGACGGCCGCATGATGGATTTCCGTCCGCCCGACGGCGCTGAGGCCGAACTTCGCGCTTTGCTGGACAGCTGCGGCGTATCGCCCGGAGAACCGTATGCCGTGGTGCACGCCGGCGGCAATTGGGACATGAAGCGCTGGCCCGCGGATTACTTCTCGCAATGGATCTATCTTTATCTCGAAAAGGGCTGCGGTAAAGTCATCCTTTGCGGTACCGGTTCCGAGCAGCGCATCGCGCTGGGCATCGCATCCCGCTTCTCGCCGTCGCAGGTCGTATCGCTTTGCGGAAAAACATCCTTGGGCGCACTGGCAATCCTCCTTAAGAACGCCCGTCTCGTCTTGTCCAACGACTCAGGGCCTATTCATCTGGCGGCCTCCCAGGGCGCGCCCATCCTCGGTGTTTTCGGACCGACATCCGCGGCTGAAACGGGACCTGTCTCGCGGGGACCCTTGAGGATAGTGTCCAAGGATGTGGGCTGCCAAGTGCCCTGCTATTATCGCTCGTGCAATTACCGCGTGTGTTTGGATCTTATTCTGCCCAAGGAAGTATTTGCGGAAAGCCAGAAGATCATGGAGGCGGCTGAACATCCCGCGGGTCGTCGATGACGGCAAAAATATCCGGTGTCAGGAAGATCTTCGTTTTTACGCTCTCCAATCTCGGTGATGCGGTGCTCACGCTTCCGGTCATCGAGTCTTTGATAGAGGCCTATCCCGAGGCGGCTATCGATGTGATGGCCGGCTCCGCAGGAGCCGCTGAGATCTGTTCGGGTGCTCCCCGCATCGCCCGCGTGGCTGTTTATGACAAGAAGGGCAGCCTTGGCTCGAAGTGGGCGATGCTGCGTGAAATCCGCTCGCGCCGATACGATATTATCATCGATCTCCGCCGGTCGCTTTTCGGTCTTTTGGGCGGGGCGCGCTGCCGCAATTCCTATCTAAGGATTCTCCCGGGCAGCCGCTCCCATCGCGTGCTCAGGCATTTGTATTCGCTCAAAAAGATCGCGCGTATCCATCACACAAAATCTTTTCTCCGCGAGCGCAGCACGCCGGACGCTTCAGCCCTCTTCCCGTTTATACGCGAGGCCGAAGAGAAGGGCGAGCGTCTCGTGCTTGCGGCTGTAGGTTCCAAGAGCGATCTCAAGAAGTGGCCGGCGTCGCATTACGCGGCGCTTCTCGACCGGTTAACCGCCGAGGAAAAGTGCCGCATCGTTCTCATCGGCGATAAGAACGACGAGGCCGACGCGCGGCTGGTCGCGTCATCTATGAATTACGCCCCGGAAAATGTCTGCGGCCGCACGTCTTTTATCCAGCTTGTAGCGCTCATGAAAAAAGCGGATCTCGTCATCACCAACGACAGCGCCCCGCTGCACATCGCCGACGCACTCAGGAGGCCGGTTCTCGCGATCTTCGGCCCGACGGATTCGCGCAAATACGGCCCCCGCTACCGGGACAGCGCGGTCGCCAGCAAACTCCTTTTCTGTTCGCCCTGCGAAAAAGCGCAGTGCCGCTACGGGCACGAATGCATGCAGGAACTCGGAGCGGATGAGGTCTATCAGAAGGCCGCAGCGATCCTTGGCGATGCCATCGACCGTAAGAATATCAAGGTGCTCGTCATCCGCCTCGACCGCATCGGCGACGTGACGCTTTCGCTTCCGGCGGTGCAGGCGATCCGCGACCGTTTTCCCAACGCCTCGATCTCCGTGATGACGCGCCCCGCCACGGCGCCTCTCGTCGAGGGCCACCCGGCCGTAGATGAGGTGATCCCGTATTTTTACGAAAAAAAAGGCCGCCACAGCGGTGCCGTCGGCAGCCTCCGCTTTATTTATGAGATCATCCGGCATAGATTCGACGTCGTCTTTATTCTGAACCCCAGCCTTCGATCCTACTTAGTCCCGTACTTCGCGGGTATCCCGTACCGGGCGGGTTTCGAGGCGCGGTGGCCGTTCCTCCTGACGCATTCTATTCCCGACCGCCGGCATGAGGGCAATAAGCATGAAGCTGAATATACGCTCGACGTCGTGCGCTCGTTCAGCATCAAAGCCGAGAGGGCAGACTCTTATGAAGGCATGCTCAATCACTGCAGGCGGCGGGGCTCGTGGACCGGCCGGTATATCGCGCTTCATGCCAGCGCCAGCTGTCCTTCCAAGCGCTGGCACCGGCGGCGTTTTGCCGAGCTCGGACGTAAGATCCGCGCGGAGTATCCGGACAGAACGCTGGCAGTAATAGGCGGGAGCGAAGAATCGGAGCTTGGCCGTTTTCTGGAAGGGGAGATCGGCGGCATTCTCAACCTTACGGGTAAGCTGGGTTTAAAGGAGCTGGCGGCATTTCTTGCGCACTGCGATGTTCTTATCTCCAACGATTCGGGGCCGGTGCATATCGCATCGGCGGTAGGCACGCGCACGCTTACGATCTTCGGCCGCAGCCTTCCGGGGCTCGGCGTCACGCGCTGGAGGGCGCTTGGCCAGGGTCACGAAGTGATCCAGAAGGACGTCGGCTGCATGGTGTGTCTGGCGCACCGATGCACGATCCGCTTCGAGTGTCTCCGGGCCGTCACCGTGGACGAAGTGTTTTCCAGGCTCAAGTCGATGCTCGATCAGAAAGCAGCCGTCCTTTCCCGATGAAAAAATGCGCATTTCTTTTTTTGGCTCTGTTTTTCGCCTCAACGTCTCTCCCGGCCGCCACTTCCAACTTTTCCTCCAAAAGCGAAAGGACGGAGCCTGTCCTGCTCGCTAAGCCGTCCGGCGGACTCGTCGTAGGCGAGAGGCTCTATTTCGAGGTCTCCTGGATGGGCGCCAATGTGGGCTACGGAGAGATCGAGGTCAAGGAGAAGGTGACGGTGAACGGCCGCGAAGCCTACCATATCGCCGCTGTCGCAAAGACCAATGATTTTTTGTCCAAGATCTATCCTGTGCACGACGAAGCGCACAGCTGGGTCGACGCAGAGACATTCTATTCGCTGAAGTTCCGAAAGACTTTGAGCGAAGGACGCTACCGGGCTGACGAGGAGACCGAGTTCGATACCGACCGAAAGAAGGGCCGGTACCTCTCTCATAAGGACGGGACGCGCAAAGAGTTTGAGATCGGCGGTTTTGTTCATGACATCGTCAGCGCTTTTTACTGGTTCCGCGGCCAGGACACGCCGCCCGGTTCCAGCGCCCGCACCGTGGTCTCGAGCGAAGAAAAAGACTGGGAGCTTGAAGTGCAGGCGCTAGGCCTCGAGCGCAAGGCTATTCGTGACATGGGCTCGGTCGGAACAATCAGGGTTGAACCGAAGACCCGCCTGAAAGGAGCTCTGTATAACCGGGGCCGCGTCTGGGTTTATTTTACTTCCGATAGCCGGCGTGTCCCGGTCTGGTTCCATTTCAAAACCCCATTCGGACCCGTCAACGGCGTCCTCAACTACCGCAAGTCCTCCCTTAGATCCGCTTAGCCCTCCTTGGCGGCCCGCCTTGGACGCCCTATATAATAAGAGAAGGCGGGATTGATTGACACTTCTGAACAGCGGGTGTTAAAATTAACAGTCTTATCCAAAAATCAACATGCATAAAAAAGATTTCAATCGAATCCAACGCGTGATTTCGTCGTTCAGCCGGGCTCGTGTGCTCGTGGTGGGCGACCTCATACTTGATGAGTTCATCTGGGGCAATGTATCGAGAATTTCCCCCGAAGCTCCTGTGCCCGTGGTTTGGGTGGACCGTGAGAATTTCATGCCCGGCGGCGCCTCCAATGTCGCCAACAACATCCGCGCGCTCGGCGGGGAAGTGTTCCTGGCCGGCGTTGTGGGGGATGACGCCAAGGGAGAGGTCCTGCAGGGCCTCCTGCGCAAGAAGGGCGTCAACTGTGACGGCATCTTCGCCGGAAAAGACCGCCCGACGACGCAGAAGACGCGCGTGATCGCTCACCATCAGCAAGTTGTGCGCATCGACCGTGAAGTCGTCAAGCCGGTGGCTGAGGAAACGCTCCGCGCCATCGTCGACTTCATCGCCGGACGCATCCGCGAGGTGGACGCATTGATCATCGAAGATTACGGCAAGGGCGTGATCGTGCCTTCTTTGGTCCGGGATATCGTGAAGATCGCGCGCAAGCACAAGAAGATCATTACCGTGGATCCGAAAGAGACCCATTTTTCATATTACCGCGGAGTGACGACGCTCACACCCAATCATCATGAAGCCGCCGCGATGGTCGGATTCAAGATCAGGGACGACGCGTCGCTCGAACGGGCGGGCCGCAAGATGCTCCAAAAACTCAATTGCGAATCTGCGCTCATCACGCTCGGCGAGAACGGTATGGCGATCTTTCAGCACGGAAAGAAGATGATCAAGATCCCGACCATCGCTCAGGAGGTGTTCGACGTCTCGGGAGCAGGCGACACCGTGATCAGCGCGTACACGCTCTCGCGGGCGGCCGGCGCCAATGCGATCGAAGCGGCTCATATTTCTAACTGCGCGGCAGGCATCGTTGTCGGTAAAGTCGGCGTCGCGGTCACCAACCGCGAAGAATTGGTGCAGCGCATCCGAAAGGAACTCGAAAAATGATGGAAGCGGTAGGAGTGATCCCGGCCAGATACGCGTCGACAAGGTTCGAAGGCAAGGTCATCAAAGACCTCTGCGGCAAGCCCGTGATCCAGCACGTTTATGAGCGCGCCAAAAAGGCGAAGATGCTCGACGAGCTCATCATCGCCGTCGACGATGAGCGTGTGATGCGGGTGGTCGAAGGGTTCGGCGCAAAGGCCGTATTCACTTCCAAATCCCACACGACCGGCACGGACCGTCTGGCTGAAGTCGTCAACGCCATCGACGTCAAATACATCGTCAATATTCAGGGTGACGAGCCGCTCATCAATCCGATGGTCATCGATGACCTTGTGCGCGCGATGCAGAAGGATAAGGATATCGCGATGGCGACCGTCGTAAAAAAAAGCACCTCCGAGGACGAGTTCAGAAGCCCTGATGTCGTCAAGGCGATCCTCAACGACGAGAATTTCGCGATGTACTTTTCCCGGTCGCCGATACCGACGCTCCTCAAGCCCGGAGCGGAAGGCGCCTACTTTTACAAACACCTGGGCATTTATGCCTACAGCAAAGATTTTCTTTTTACGTTCAAAAAACTGCCGGCATCTTATTTAGAAAAAGGCGAGCGCTTGGAGCAGCTGCGCGCGCTTGAAAACGGCTATAAGATCAAAGCGATCGAAACGAAGTTTGAGACGGTAGGAGTGGATACTCCGGCGGACCTAGAGCTGGCAAAAATCATTATGACCAAGGAGCAAAATGCCTAGATATATCTTCATTAGCGGCGGTGTAGTTTCAAGTCTTGGCAAGGGGATCGTATCGGCGTCGGTCGGAAAACTGCTCGAGGCTAAAGGTCTGCGCGTCCTTCTCATGAAATGCGACCCTTATCTCAACGTCGACCCCGGCACGATGAGTCCTTATCAGCACGGCGAAGTGTATGTCACGGACGACGGAGGCGAGACTGACCTCGACCTCGGCCATTACGAACGTTTTACGAACACCCAGGTCACGAAGCTCAACAACATCACGACCGGCAAGATCTATTTTTCGGTCATCAATAAAGAGCGCCGCGGCGATTATCTCGGCGCGACGGTGCAGGTGGTGCCTCACGTGACCGATGAGATCAAAGCCGCGATCAAAGCCGTCT
>CAZJAX010000102.1:0-6339 GCA_964543965.1 uncultured Planctomycetia bacterium | reverse complement strand
ACCGTCACCTATGAAAAAAAGAGGGAGCGTTCCTGGTCGGTGTATTTCCTCGACCCGGACGGGAACAAGCTCGAATGCACCGCTTGGCCTCTCGAGGACAAGTAAAAAAGGGGGAACGATGGCAATACCGGCTCTGGGCGCGAAAGCGCCCGATTTCAAACTGACCGCTTCCGGCGGCAAAGAAGTCTCGCTGAAAGATTTCAAGGGCAAGAACCGCGTCGTGCTTTATTTTTATCCCAAGGATGACACGCCGGGATGCACGGTCGAGGCCTGCGGATTCCGCGACGGGATCAAAAAGATCGAGAAGCTCGACGCGGTCGTGCTCGGCGTCAGCCCTGACGGCGTAAAAGCCCACGACAAGTTCGTCGAAAAATTCAAACTGCCGTTCCTCCTTCTGGCTGACGAGGAAAAGCAGGTCTGCAAAGACTACGGCGTCTGGGTCAAAAAGAGCATGTACGGCCGCGAATACATGGGAGTCGCACGCACCACGTTCATCATCGGCAAGGACGGCAAGATCGAGAAGGTTTATGAAAAGGTGAAACCGGACGCCCACGCCGGCGAAGTGCTAGAATATCTGAAAGAGAATGGTTAAACTCACTTTCCGAGGAAAAAAAGAGATCTTTGCCGAAAAAGGCGACTCGATCCTCGACGCGGCTCTGTCGACGGGGGTATCGATCTACCACACCTGCGGCGGCAACGCCTCCTGCAGCACCTGCCGGGTCGTGATCCTGAAAGGCGCCGAGCACCTCTCCCCGATAGAGCAGGCCGAGAGCGAAGTGATGGACGCGTTCGACTTGAAGGCTCCCTGCCGTCTTTCCTGCCAGGCGCGTCTTTTGGGCGGCGACGTCGAAGTAGAGATCCCGAAGTGGGAGAGGACGCCGCGCCCCAACAAGACCCCGAAAGTCCCCTGACATGCGCACCGTTGTTTACACGCTCGTCGCGTCCGCCGCTCTCAACACCGCAGGTTTGCTGCTTGTCGACCGCTCGATCGAATCGCGCGCGCTGAAGCTGGAAGTCATGAAGCAGGAGATGCGCGTCCGCGCGGCGCGTGAAAATATTTTCTTCGATTTCATCGAATCGCCCTCGGTGCTGCAGCCCCAAAGTCCGCAGAAAAGGCCGCGGCGAGTATCCAACAAAGACTCCGCTTCCCAGGACCTTCTCAAAGACAAGGCCGGCAAGGAGGGTCCGCCGGCGTCCGCCGAAACGGGCCCCGCCGACCAACTTTCGCAGATCCGTCCCAATCCGGATGTGCAGCCCGATCCCTCTCGTCTGGTCAAGGCCCGCCCCGAGACGCAAAGAGCCGAGCCTTCCCCTCCGGTGGAAGCGCCGAAAAAGGAGACGGCTCCTTCTCTCGAACCGCCAGGATCCGAAACGCCTGCGCCCAAACCCGAAACCGCCCCTTCAGAGGAAGGTTTTCCCGCGATGAAAGAGAAGGAGGCGCCGCCTGCTCCTGCGGAGGCCGCCGTCAAGCCCTCGGCGCCCGAAAGCCCTGTGACTCAGAAAGCGCAGCCCGAGATCAAGCCCCGCGCAGGCAGTCAAGCGCTCTCCGGCATCGACCGCATCAGCACGCGTGAAATGACCAAGGCCAAATCGAAGGGCGCCCGGCTCTTCGGCATCACGTCTTTCGATGCCATGGGTTCCGACATGGGCGTCTACATGAAAAATCTGAAAGAAAAAGTCTGGCTCAGCTGGTATCCTTATCTGGCGTTTCAATACCCGACCGATTTCCATGCCGCCGACGCCACTGTGAGTTTTATGCTCAACGCGAAAGGGGAGATAAAGCAGGTGAAGCTTTTGGACAGCTACGGCAGCCCCGTGTTTTCGGCGTTCTGCATCGAAGCGGTCCAGCGCGCCTCAGGTTTCGGGCCCGTCCCCAAAGAGATCCTGGCGCTTCTGGGCAAGGAAGAGATCGAGATCAAGTTCGCGTTCCATTACCGTTAAGAACCCCGCCAAAAGCCTTTTTTAAGCCTCTAAAATTTTTTAAGAGACTCTTGCATATTCCCGAAAGCCGGCGTATACTCTTAATGTAAACGTTTACATTAATTGAGGCCAAAAGCCTCAAACGCAGAGGAGCCAGATCCCATGACGATTCAAAAAATTAGAAAGCATTTATATAAGAAAAGCGCGCTGGCGCTGCTCGTGACCCTCACGGCAGCCCAGCCCGGCTACTGCGCTGCCGCCGTTCAATTGGAACAGATCGGCTCCAACGCGGTCCAGCAAGCGGAGAACAGGCACGCCGCGCAGACTGCCCAGGCCACGGTGGAAAACCGTAATGCTGTTCTCGCGCTTTCCTCCGCCAATATCGCGGCCGCGATGCCCAGCACCGCTCAGATTGCGGCGTGGCTTTTGAACGGACAAGCGGCCAACGCCAGCGGCCTCATCGCCAGCCATCCCGACGACCCGGCCTTTATTTATCATGAGGGTATCCAGCAGGAATGGGCCAAGATCTACGCCAATACCCAAGCCTATACCTACGACCAAGCCGTCGCCGCGATCTCTCTGCTCGAGAACGGCAACACGGCCGCCGCAAAAAAAATATTCGATTTCTTTTATGCTGAATGGCAGAGGCAGGGCGCCGCGTTTTCGGGCTTCTGGTCCGTCTACAACACCGACAAGGCTAACGAGTGGAAGCGCTACGAATGGAAGAAGGAGATGGGAGCCAACTGCTGGATGGCGCTCTTCTGTCTGCGCTACGAAGCCGTCAGCGGGGATTCGGGGGAAAAGGGCAAGGCCAAAGCGCTGGCCACGGCCATCGGCAAATGGGCTTCGAGTCTTCCGCGCTATGACGGAGCCGTCGCGATGACGCCGGATATGCCCAACAGCAACACCAATTGGGGCAAGATCTATTCGACCGAATTCAATCTCGATTTCTATGCGTTGACGAAGGAGCTCTCGGCCACGGCCTCGACTCAAGGAGACCGCGATTTCTTCATGGCGCGAAAAAACGAGGTCGCGGGCTGGCTTAAATTCAAGGCCTGGGATCCCGCCAAGGGGATGTTTAAGCGCGGCGGCAAGGTCGACGCCGCCGGCAACTTCATCTGGGATCCGCTGTGGACGCTCGACGTCCAAGCCTGGGCGCTCTCTGCCATAGGACCCGACGCGCTGAAGCAGTATTTCCCCGTGGATCCCGACATGCTGATCCTGAAGATCGAGCAGCATTTTATGGTCAAAGCCGACGGGACGTTCACGAACGTCTATTCGGAGGCGACCGGATTCGATTTCGCCGATGCCGCGAACGCGCAGCTCATCGGGCGCAAGGGGGTTAAGTGGATCGAAGGCACGAACCAGGTCATCCTCGCGTATTTGCTGTTGTCAGATTACCACGACCGTAACGGCAACTCGGGGCATACGCATATGTACAGGCAGCGCGCCGCGCATTTTCAGGCCAAGAACGCCGAGAACGCGCTTTATCCGTCCGCCGGCGGTCTCACGTACACTTACGCGAGCGCACCTAACGTACAGCTCTACGCCGGCACCGGCAACTGGCTGACGTTCCCCGGGGCTGCGATCCCTTCGGCGACGTGGGTGTTATTCTCGAACAAAACGCTGAACCCGTTTATGCCGAGGCAGATGGTGCCGCCGGGTTTCGTGAAGTCCAAGTCCAACGCGAATATCTATTTCCGCATTGTGAAGAGCTCGGCCTGGATCAACGGGCAGGATCTGCAGATGCTCAACAAGTCGACCGGGCAGATCACGGTCGCATCATCGGTAAAAGCGGGCGAGCACATCGTGGCGATTCCGGGCTCGATCTACGGAAACGCCGATGTGATGCCGGACGGCTCCATCATTTACGAGACCGTGCTGAAGCGCACCGAATACGGCACCGGACGCACTGTCTATTACCTGCAGATCAACCTGCAGCGTCAGGGCGCCGGCCAGACGCCCTATCTCACGATTCCCGTCACCTCGTCGTACTCGCCCATCCAGGGGACGGGTATTACGAGTGTGACGCTGATCGGCGGGAACAATATCTTTCGGATCAACGCGCAGTACGTCAACACGAGGACCGGCGAGAAGCTGACGCCCGATACGAACAACGCTGATTTCGCGATCACGCTGCCCAGCGCGAACTCCGTGCTGAAGGTGCGCCTGCATAGCCTGAAGACGGGCAATCACTACGATCTGCTGACGAAAACTTACGCCGAAATGGGCGGCGGTTTCATCCCCGGCAATTTCGACGTGACAGCCGCGTCGACGCCGGGCGGTCCGGTCGTCATCTATTCGGTGAGACTCGTCAATCCGTCCAACTCCTATGACCAGCGTGTGGAGCACTATGTGCAGCGCATCAACCAGGCGGCCGGTACGCTCGTCGGCGCGCCTCTTAAGATCACGAAGTGGTCGGGCATGGTCAGCCCTCTGCCGCAGGGCATCACCTACAGCGCCGACGGCAGGGTCGCTACGATCCGGTACGCTTCGACCTCGGTCGTAACGAACATCGACCTAGCGACGCTGAGAGAGATTCCGGCCGATTACCTGGCCTACAACGCGAATCTTTGGATCCAGGGGGATGCGATCTACCGTTCCGGCTGGGTCGGAGCCGGAGGACCCGCGAATGCGCAGTTCGACGCGTTCCTTAAGACGCTGATGATCGAGCCCGTATTTCAGGATGTAAAGAACCGGCCCGACTTCAATTATTCGATCGCGCAGGGCGGCGGCACGTTCAGGGTCCAGAAGACCGGCGATTCGCTGATATTTGAACAGACGAGCGGTTATAACCCGTGCGGCGGCGGCAGCAGTCCGTTCCGCTACACCGTCAGCCTTAAAGACGGAACGCTGAGCGGCACCGGCGGCGACTTTAACTTATTCAGCGCAGTACCGCCTCCGCTGAATCCGTCGAACGCCTCCCAGTACTACTACTACAGCTACATCATGAACCGGCTTTTCAACGGGCTCAAGCAGTTGAACCGGACCGAGTTGACTCAGGCCGTGAATATTCTCACACTGATCCGCACGACGTTCCATACGACGAACGTAATGTCCTAAAAAACGGGACGGGGTTGCGTAATTCGTAAAGTCCGTATAAAGTAACTTCTTGCCGGGCGAAAGGCGTAAAGGGAGAAGTTGTATGACCATCTGGGAATTCGCAAAAAAGGCGCACGTTTCGATCGCCACGGTCTCGCGGGCGATGAACCCTGAAACGCGCCATAAAGTCTCTGCTGAGACGCTCGAACGGCTCGAGGTTCTAGCGCAGAAATACGGCTATACACCCAACCTTGCAGCGAAACACCTGCGCGGGTCGGCGTTTAAGACCATCGGCGTCCTCATGCCGCACCTGAGGGGGATTTTTTTCAGCGACTATTACGCGAAAGTCCTCTCGGGCGTGGCCGACGCGCTCATCGACACGGATTACCGCTTCAAAGCGGTCCTGCTCAAACCCGGCCAGGAGAAGTGGGACAAATACAATTTCAAAATGGGCGAGAGCGTCGACGGACTGATCGTCACGCACTGGCCCAATTTTTTCTCCGGACCAAAAGTCCTCGAAAAGCTGAATGTCCCTTGTGCTGTCATCAGCGATCCCGAAAAAAACGTCAAAGCGCTCTTCGCCGGCGGCGACAATCGGCAAGGCGGCCGCCTGGCCGCCGAATATCTGGCAAGCCGGGGTCATCGGCGCGTCGCGGTGCTTTCCGGCCATTCCCGGTCGAGCGACAGCCGGCTGCGTGTGTCCGGCTTCAAGTCCGCATTTGAAAAGGCCTGCCCCAGCGGACGTATCGAAGTGCTGGACGGAGGATTTCAGGAAAGGATGGCCGGAGCGCTGGCCGAGCGCGTCCTGAACGAAAAGAAGGGGATCACAGCTTTTTTCTGCTGCAACGATCTGATGGCGTGCGGAGTGCTGGAGAAGCTCAAGGAGATGGGCGTCCGCTGCCCCGAAGAAGTGTCGGTCATGGGTTATGACGATGACCAGCGCGCACAAGTGTCTGACCCGCCCCTGACGACGGTGAAAGTCCCTCTCTATGAGCTTACCAAAGAGGCTGCCCGGAGGCTTGTGGAGCATCTGCAGAACGGCGGAGAAAAGAAATTGCTTACGGGTGAGGCGCTGTATCCGGTGGAGATCGCCCAGCGGCGGTCGGTGCGGGCGCCGCGCTAGCGGTTTAGACTTTCTGGTAGATCTGCGAGCCTGACTTTTTGAAGTCGGCCGATTTTTCCTTCATGCCTTCCTCGAGCGCTTTTTCAGCGCTGATCTCAAGCTTCGCCGCGTAATCGCGCACGTCCTGAGTCACTTTCATGCTGCAGAACTGAGGACCGCACATCGAGCAGAAGTGCGCGACCTTGGCCGCGTCTTGCGGCAGGGTCTGGTCGTGGAAGGAGCGGGCCGTCGGAGGGTCGAGCGAAAGGTTGAAC
>CAZJAX010000101.1:0-6503 GCA_964543965.1 uncultured Planctomycetia bacterium | reverse complement strand
ACCGGCAAGGAGAAGGGTAAGCGCCATCCGACGCTTGGAAACAACGTCGTCGTGGGAGCCGGAGCCAAAGTTTTGGGCAATATCGAGCTCGGAGACAACGTGCGCGTCGGCGCAAACGCGGTCGTCATCAAGAACGTGCCGGCCAACTCGACCGTCGTGGGCGTCCCCGGACGCATCACCTGGCGCGAGGGCAAGCGCGTCACGGACGAATGCGAGTCGGACATCGACTACACAAATCTGCAGGACCCGCTCTCGAGCACGCTCGACAAGATCGAGAAAGAGATACAGAAGATTGAGGATGAGCTGAAAGACAAGAAGTAATCCCGGCCCCCGCCTGCAAAAGAAACCATGCCGATAAAAATATACAATTCCCTAACGAAGCAAAAAGAAGAATTCAAGCCCCTGAGAGAAGGGGAAGTGAAGATGTACGTCTGCGGGCCTACCGTCTACGACGAGCCGCACATCGGGCATCTGCGTTCGGCCTATGTGTTCGACGTGATGCGGCGCTACATGGAGTATTCGGGCTACAAGGTCAAGTTCGTTCGAAACGTGACCGACGTCGACGATAAGATCATAGAGAAAGCTAAAGAGTCCAAGCCCGCCGATCTTCTGGCGGAGACACTGGCTGTTTCTGATAAATACTTGAAGCTTTACAAGGACGACCTCCGCGCCCTGGGCATCCTCGAGCCCACGGTTGAGCCGAAAGCCACGGGACACATTCAGGATATGCAGTGGCTTATCGGCAAGCTCGTCGAGTCCGGCAAGGCTTATGTCTCAGAAGGCGACGTCTATTTTGCCGTGAATGATTTCAAAGGCTACGGCAAGCTTTCCCATCAGAACAAAGATGCGATGCTGCAGAACGTGCGCGTCGACAAGAACGAGAAGAAGCGCGATGCGCTCGACTTCGCGCTCTGGAAAAAAGCCAAAGAAGGGGAGCCTTTTTGGGAAAGTCCCTGGGGTAAGGGCCGCCCGGGCTGGCACATCGAGTGCTCCGCGATGAGCATGAAATATCTTGGCGAGACCTTTGACATCCACGGCGGCGGGCGGGATCTGATATTCCCGCACCATGAAAACGAGATCGCGCAGTCAGAGGCGGTCACAGGAACGAAATTCGCAAATTATTGGATTCATCATGGGCTTATCACGGTGAATGAGCAGAAGATGTCGAAGTCGCTCAAGAATTACATCACGCTGAAAAGCCTCGCCACTCAGGGCCCACATAAGATCGAGGAGCTAAAATTCCTTTTTCTCGGTACACATTATTCTGCGCCGCTGGATTATTCGGAAGAAAAAATGCTGATGCAGAAATCTATTCGAGATAAATTTATTGAATTTATTTCGAAGGCGGGAGGATTTAAAGAGGAAGACCTAAACTTTAAGCAGGAGTGGATCGAGAAATCGAGAAAAGAAATCGAGCCTTATAAAAAATCCTTCGAAGAAGCTTTGAGCGACGATTTTAATACTCCGCAAGCCATGACGGCCATGCATGAAATGGTAAATTTTGTGTATAAAAATTGGTCCGAAAGTATGTCGCTGATAAGCGAATCCAAAAAATTGCTCCAGGCATGTTTTAAAATTTTAGGCCTATCCTTCCAGGATGCGCTCAACCTATCCTTAAAAGAAGAAATTCAGTTGCTGGTGAATGAGAGGGAGGAGGCTCGTAAGCGGAGAGACTTCGCCAAGTCTGATGAAATCCGTATAATGTTGACGGAAAAGTATAAAGTAAAGCTTATCGACGAAAAAAACGGCGTTCGCTGGGTGACGCTGTGAAAGGCATGCTGATCACCCTCGAAGGCAACGAAGGCTGCGGCAAGTCCACGCAGACCAAGCTTCTTTATGCTTTTTTGAAGAAAAAGAAGCGCGTATTCTTGACGCGTGAGCCGGGCGGAACCAGGCTCAGCGACGCGATACGCAATATCCTGCTCGACAACAAGAATAAGGGTGTGTCCGGAGTGACCGAGACTCTGCTTTATATGGCCAGCCGGGCCCAGCTTGTGACGGAAGTCATCGCGCCGCGCTTGAAGAGAGGCGAGATCGTGCTTTGCGACCGCTGGATGGATTCGACGGTGGCGTATCAGGGATTCGGCGCAGGCATCGACATCGCCTGGATACGCGCTCTCGGGGAAGAGGCGACGCAGGGGATAGAGCCGGCGCTCACGCTTTTTTTGGATCTGCCGCTCGAAGAGGGTTTGAAGCGCGCGGTCTCGCACAAAAAGGCGGACCGAATGGAAAGAAAGAGCCTGCTCTTTCACCGCAAAGTCCGCCGGGGTTATGACTGGATCGCCCGGAAGGAGCCCAAGAGGTTTAAGCGCGTGATCATCAGCCCCAAAGATTCGATCGAAGCGGTGCATGAAAAGATCAAGAAAGAGGTCCTCCGTGTCCTTTGAAAACATCGCCTCCATTCAGCCTGGGGTCGCGGCGACTTTAAGCGGGTACCGGGACAGAAACCGCATCCCGCACGCGCTTTTATTTTCGGGCGCGCCTGATTCCGGTCAGCTCGAAGCAGCGGCGGAGTTCGCCAAGCTCCTTTTCTGCCGCGTTCCCAAGAGCGGGCTTCCCTGCGGCGAATGTCCGGATTGCCGGCAGGTGGCTTCGGGCGGTCACGCCGATTATATCGTCATCCGTCCCGAGGAGGGCCACGCGCTCAAGGTGGAGGCGGTGCGCGAGATCATCGGCAAGGCCAACTTGAAGCCCTTCCAGGCCCCCGCCAAAGTGCTCGTCATCGATCAAGCCGATCATATGCAGGAGATCGCGCAGAGCGCGCTCTTAAAGACCCTGGAAGAGCCTCCGGCGCAGACGTATTTTATCGTGATCTCTTATGCCAACGAGAAGCTTTTGCCGACGATCCGCTCAAGGACGCAAACGATCCATTTTAATCCGCTCTTGCGGGACAAGGCCGAGGAAGCGGAGGTGCAGTCGGCGCGCCACGAGCTTTTGACATACATTTGCGGCGAGAGTGACTGGAAGACGGCCAACACCGTCTCGCTTGAACGCGAAGATGTCCTCAAGGCGCTGGATCTCGTGACGGCCGATATCCGCCATTTGCTTTTGATGCGCGTGGACGCGGGACATCTTCTAGGGCTCATCGAAGACAAACCGCTCAAAGAGAGAGCGCTGAAACATTTTTCCGAGGACGAGCTGCTGGATCTTCTGGAGCTTCTGGCGGAGTTCAAGGACAAGCTCATGTCATCGGCCAATTTAAAGCTGGCGATGTCGGTCCTGAAGGACGAGCTGGCCGCGGTCAAAAAATAAGAAAAGGGGAGAGATGAAATACTATCTAACGACACCGCTTTACTACGTCAATTCTAAGCCGCACATCGGGCACTCCTACACCAACGTCGCCTGCGACGCGCTGGCGCGCTTTCACCGGCTTCAGGGACATGAAGTGAAGTTTCTCACAGGCACTGACGAGCACGGCCAGAAGATCGACAAGGCGGCTCAGGCGGCGGACATGACCCCTCAGGCGTTCACGGACCAGATCTCGCTGACGTTCCGCGATCTGTGGAAGACCCTCGACATCACTTATGACGATTTCATCCGCACGACCGAGCCCCGCCATAAAGAGGCCGTCAAAAAGGTCTGGCTGGAGCTTGACGCCAAAGGGCTCATTTATAAAAAGAATTACGAGGGCTGGTACTGCACGCCCTGCGAAAGTTTTTACACCGAAGGCCAGCTGCTGCTTGAGAGCGGCAAGTTCCTGTGCCCGGACTGCCGCCGTCCTGTGGAGAAGATCAACGAAGATAATTACTTCTTCAAGCTCGGTCAATATCAGGGATGGCTGGCCGGCTATATCCGCGAGCACGAGGGGTTCATCCTGCCGGAAAGCCGCCGCAATGAAGTGCTCGGATTTTTGGACAACAACCAGCTTCAGGACCTCTGCATCTCACGGCCGAAGAGCCGGCTTGAGTGGGGCATCGTCTCGCCTCTAAGCGAGAACCACGTGACGTATGTGTGGTTCGACGCGCTGACCAATTACATCGCGGCCTGCGGTTACGGCGATGCGGCCAAGGCGGCGGAATTCAAAAAATGGTGGCCTGCTGATGTGCACGTCATAGGCAAAGATATCCTGCGCCATCACGCTGTGTATTGGACCATCATCCTTCACGCGCTCGGGCTGGAGCAGCCGAAGATGATATTCGGCCACGGCTGGTGGGTGCAGGGCGGAGAGAAGATGTCCAAGTCCCGCGGCAACGCCGTCGACCCCGTGGATATCGTGAAGACTTACGGTGTAGATCCGTACCGGTATTTTCTTTTGAACGAGACATCTTTCGGGGATGACGGGATCTTTTCTGAAGAAGCCCTTATCACCCGTTTCAACACGGATCTGGCCAACGATCTCGGCAATCTCGTGAGCCGCAGCCTCACGATGTGCGAAAAGTATTTTCAGGGCGAAGTCCCGCCCGGCGTTTCCAAGAACATTCAGCACGTTCTTCGTTCCGATATCGATGAGCTGGCGGCGAAGCTGACCGCCCACATGGACCGCCTCGCATTTTCCGATGCGCTGAAAGCGATCTGGCAGCTCATCAGCAAAGCCAACAAATACATCGAGCATTCCGCTCCCTGGACCCTGGCAAAACAGGGCCAGGAAGCAGAGCTTAAGGTCGTCATCGTCGTCTTGATGGAAATCCTGAAGACGGTCGCGCAGGCCGTGTGGCCCTTCATGCCGTCGACCGGAAAAGCCATCTGGGCTCAGCTCGGACTGCCGGGCGAGCCGCAGGACGAACCTTTGAAGGCGGCGCAGTGGGGACACTTCCAGGGGGGCGGCAAGATCGCTAAAGCGTCGCCTCTTTTTCCCCGCATAGAAATAAAAAAGGCCTGACCGTGGAAGCCTATCTGGACTACAACGCCTCGACGCCGGTTGATCCCGCAGCTTTTGAGGCGATGAAGCCTTTTTTGACGCAGGAGTTCGCCAACGCCTCGAGCGTGCACCGCAAGGGGCAGACGGCGCGCCATGCCGTCGAGCACGCCCGTGAAAAGGTCGCCGAGTGCCTCGCGGTCGAACCCGGCGACGTCATTTTTACCTCCGGGGGGACCGAAGCTGACAATCTGGCGCTTCGCGGCGCTATGATGCTGAGGCTTCTTGAGAGAAAGCATCTGGTGGTCTCCGCGATCGAGCACTCCGCCGTACTTCATCCGGCGCGCTATCTTGCGGGTCTGGGCTGCCGGGTGACTTATGTTCCCGTATCGCCCGAGGGCATCCTGGATCTCGACGCGCTTAAAAAAGCGGTGACCGATGAAACTTCGCTCGTGAGTCTCATGCATGTCAATAACGAGATCGGCACCATCCAGCCCATCGCCGAAGCCGGCCGTATCGCGCACGATAAAGGTGCTTTTTTTCACGTCGACGCGGTGCAGTCGTTCGGACGCCTCGAGATCCATCCCGAAGAGGAAGGCGTCGATCTTTTGACGGTCTCCGGTCATAAGATCTGCGGACCTAAAGGCGCCGGAGCGCTTTACGTCCGGAAGGGTTTAAAGATCAAGCCGATCCTTTACGGCGGCCATCAGGAAAAAAACGTACGGCCCGGCACCGAAAACGTGCCCGCTATCGCCGGTTTCGGAAAGGCCGCGGAACTGACAGCCAAGAACAAGCCGACCGAGTCCAAACGCGTCGCGGGCCTGCGCGACCGTCTCGAGCAGGGCATCCTGAAAAAGATCGACCGAGTCCGCTTGAACGGCGACCCCAAACGCAGGATCTACAACACTTTGAACGTGTCCTTCGAGGGCTTGGACGGCGAAACGCTTCTCATGAATCTTGACCTGAAAAATATCTGCGTTTCCACCGGATCGGCCTGCACGGCGGGCTCGCTTGAGCCTTCGCATGTGCTGACGGCGCTCGGACTCTCGGATAAGCTGGCGCGCGGCGCGGTGCGCTTTTCGCTGGGCCGCTTTACGACCGAGAACGAGGTCGACTACACGCTGTCCGAGCTGCCGGCGATCATCGAGCGCTTAAGGAAGAACGCGACATGACTCAGCCGCCGCTCTTCAACGGATCAAAAGGGAGCGGGGAGCCTCTGGTCAGTCATATCAAAGGCGTGCCTATCGTCGATACCCACTGTCATCTTTATATGGACGCGTTCGATCAAGACCGCGAGGCGGTCATCACGCGGGCTAAGGAGTTCGGCATTCAATACCTCATCAGTGTGGGCATCGATCCCGCCACCAACGCAGCCTCTTATGAGCTTGCGAAAGCCCACGATTTTATCTACCACACGGCAGGATCCCATCCGCACAGCGCCGATGAGTTTGACGACGGCGTTTACCGCCAGACCGCGGACTTTGCCCGAGCTACCAAGCCTGTCGCTATCGGCGAGATCGGTCTGGATTATTTCAAGAGCCAGTCGTCTCATGAGAACCAGAAGAAAAGTTTTGTGCAGATGCTGCGGTTGGCTCTCGAGCTTGATCTGCCCGTCATCGTGCATTCGCGGGAAGCGTTCGACGATTCATACGAGTTCCTTAAGGCAGAAGGGCAGGGGAAGCTGAGAGGCGTCATGCACTGCTTTTCT
>CAZJAX010000100.1:0-6937 GCA_964543965.1 uncultured Planctomycetia bacterium | reverse complement strand
ATCCGCGCATCTTTGTCGAGGCTCAGCACGAAACGGTCGGAGCGCGTGACGCGGATGTCGAGCGAAACCACCCCTTGAAACGCTTTGGGCGCAGCTTCAAGAACGGCGGCGCCTTCGTTATCGCGGATATTCACCGCGGCTGAATTCAGCGCCAGCGTCTGTATTTTTTCGAGGGTCTTGGATATTTCCAGAGTCGTCGTCTTAGGATTCAGCTTCACGACGGCCTCGCCTGCGCCCGAAGCGCCGGTATATGTCAATGTGTTGGTGACGATATCGGTGTCTGCGGCAGCGCTCGTACCGCTCCACATCGTCTTTCCGGCAGCGCCCTCGACGGATGCGGTCACGCTGAAAGTCCTGCCGTCTCCGTGAAATGCCGTCGCGGCAGCCGTAAAGGACGGCAGCCCTGCGAGCGCCTTCGAGGAACCTCTGAGCGAGATCGCCCCCTCAGAAACCTCGATCTCTGAACCGTCCAGTGTGCTAAAGCTGCTGCTTATTCCGCGCCGGGCAGCTTCCACGGAAAGGATCGCAGCCTGGCGGGCCATGCGGCGGTCGCCGAGATCCAGCTCGAGAGCCTTAGCGGTAAACACGTCCGCTATCTTGCCGGCATCCATGGTTTGAGAAACCTCCAGCAGGCTTTCAGAGACGTCGACGCCGTTAAGATTTTTAACGGATGTGATCGTCTGAGTGAAGTGAGCGATCTCGTCAAAATTGAGATCCGTGATCTTGCGGCCGTCCGCGCGCACAGAAGCCACAAACTTACGCAGATCCCTGGCGGAGGAATTGGCGCGATCTATTTTGGCTTTGTCCGACTGAACGAATCCTTCCTTGGCTAACGCGGCGACGTTCTCGCCCCATTGCACCGTGCAAGAACCGCAGAGCGCATCCATCATACTGACCGCTTCACCGAGGACCGCATTGCCCCGCTGTGAATCCATGGCAGTAACAAAGGAAGCGAAATGTTTGGCGCGCTCGCTGTTGGTCTTGGAAGCGAAGAATTTGTCGAGGCTGGCGCCGCTTTCGACGGACAGGTTCATAGGAGCCAAGGTCAGTTTCAGCTTGGTCTGCATATCGCTCGTGATGACGGGTGCCGCCGAAGCGCCGATGATGCGGCCGATGCTGTCCAGGTTGTCTGCTTCCATGGCCAGCTGCTGACCCGCAGAAGAATGGCCGAGGAAGATCTTGACCAGGATCTGCTTCTGAAGAGCAGTGAAATTTTCCGCTTTCTTGAGGCTCTTTGCCAGGCCGTCGATCATAAAGTCGGTGCCGGCGGTGAACGACGTACCGGCCAGGGCGTTGAACTGACTGACGAAGAGCGGAGCGTCGGCGGTATCGATCGCTTCTTTGATCTTCGATACGTCCGCGATGCCGACACCCTTCTGAGCCGCAAGCTCGTCCTGGCCGTCGAAGCTGCGCAGCAGAGTCTGCGATACCGTGCGAAGCTCCTGCAGCGTGAACGCTTTGATGTTTTCAGCTCCCATACGGCCGGTCATTACGGATAGATTAAGGGCGAACAGCGTGAATTCGCCGAGCGTCATCGTATTGTTGTAAGAGCGGACGACCGCTTCGGCCTGGTTTACCGTGAGTTTATCGGAGCTTTTCGCCAGCGACTGCTGCAGCGCCATGATCTGGGCTATGGGTCCCTGGCCGCGGGCCGCATCCACGGCCTGTGCCACCGCTTCGCTGACAGATACGATATCGGCGACCTGAGCCTCGGTCAGATCCGCGGGCGAAGGCGCCTGAAGCGTCTGAGGCGCAGCGGTCACGGAGGCGTCCTGCGCACCCGCGGAAAGATCGGCAGCAACGGGTGCTATGATGGCGCCTGTGAGGACGATGGAAAGCGTCTGGGCGGTCACGCTGAAGTTCCAATCCAGGCCGCGCTTCTGCATCTCCTGCGTCGCTTCGACGGTCCTCTGGCGGTCGAGACTGTTGTTGGCGTTTTCGAGGCCTTTGCGAAGCAGGTTTTGGATCAGGATATCGCCCGATTCAGATGCCTTGAAAGAATTCTGTCCTTCGCGAACGGCTTCTATCAGCAGGGCGCGGTCGGCGTTGTTCAACCGCAGCTCTTCGACGTTCTGAACGTTTTCGATGACCGCGCGGCCGCGGCGATAGATCAGAACCGGCACCTCTTTGCCTTCGGCGTTCGTTGTCATGACGGGTTTACCGTCAGCGCCTTCCTTGACGGCCGTGACCTCACCGCGGCCGTCCTGCTGAATCTTCAGCGAATAGTTGAGCGTATTGGTGGTAAGAATATATGTTTCGAGTCCTTTGGTGTCGCCTCGGAAAATACTGTCGACTTTGTCGACGGTCTGGATCCGCGAAAGCATGCCGAGCTCACCGTTGGTGCGCAGAATGTTGGCACCTGTCGTGAGCTTGGCGACCACGTGGATCTGCCGGCCGAAGGCGAGCTGCGCGTCTATCGATGCATAGCCGTCCTTGCCGACGACTTCGCTGAAGCGCGCATCATAAACGTTGCTGTCGAAATAGACCACGGTCTGGCGTTTGGTCGACGACTCATACACGCGGTACTTGCCGACCTCGACGCCTTTGGAATTCTTGACTGTATGTGTCTCAAATTTATCAGTGCCGCTGATCGCCTCAGCCTGGGCGATGGCAACTTCCAAAGCACCTGAGGCGATGATATTGAGCTGTCTGCCGCCGGTCAGATCGATAAGATTCTGGATCTCGTTGGATCTCGAGGAGATGTATTCGAGCGCCAGTTTGGCGTTCAGGGCCAGGCGCCATCCCTGCGTCGTGCTCCATCCGCTGGTGCCGAGGTCGAGAACTTGGGCGCGCAGGACCGTCAGCTCCCCGCCGACGCCGTCCTTCGTGCCCGACAGGAAGATCGAGATCGGCTTGCCGCTGGCGGAATTCTGGTTCACCGTCATCACGGCCTCGACGATACTGACCTTTCTTCCGGTTTGAGATGTCTCATAGGCGTTGTACGCTTCCTCGAGGGTGGCGGCACGGACCAATCGTTTGCCGTCTGCGCCGATGAGACCCTTCGTGCGCAGCATCGCGGCGAGAGAGGCATACGGGTTGCCCATGCTGGTATCCTTCATCACTTCGCCTCCGCCATTCAGCATGTCGGTAACGCGTTTGCCCGTCACAGGGTTGATGGCTATGTTGAAACCGCCGCTGCTGTTCAGCTTCACCGTCAGTATTTCGGCGGCGTTCACGATGTACGAGTCGATGATGCTCTCGGCCAGCGCACGACCCAGCTGCTCGATGGCTTTTTGGCCTGCGGCGGACTCGAGCGCCGCTTTTTTGACTTCAGCAGCCGGACCATCTTTCAAGAACTTGCTGGCGCCGTGCTCGTCGTAATTCAGACCTTCGGTATTCTTGGGTTCTTTAGCTCGGAGCGCATCGTCTTTGGCGTCGCGCGCTTCCATATCGGCAGTGACCACTTCCAACACCTTGATCATCGCCTCGGCGTCGGCGCGGCTCTTCGCATCGAGCAGTCTGTAGACGTCCACGATGGCGCTCATCGTCAGCTGCACCGACTGGAGCACCTGCTCGCCTTCGTCGATGAGGAACATGCGGAAGCGGCTCAGCAGGCCGTTTTCTGCCGTGTGCGCCTGCTGGGCCTCCATGAGCGTGCGGGCTTCCATGAAGAAAAGGCCTGTCTCGCCTTCCATCTTGGAAATGTCGGTGATGGTGTGAATCTTGATGCCGAGTATCCTTTCGCAGTAATCCTGCAGCGCCTTGTACGAGGCTTCTGTGGGCGCTTTGTTTAGGTTGCCCTCGGAATCGAACACCATCAGGCCTTTGAAGCTCTTGACCTCGCCCGGCAACACGCCGTGGAAATAGGTCAGGAACGACTGTTGGATCGCGTTGATCGGGATAGTCTTACCGCCGCCGGCTTTGAACGCGACGAACAACATCGCGTTGCTGATGTTCGACACGCCGAGACCGTTGGCTACGATCGTGAACAACAGGCCGCTGACAAGCGTGTCTCTCTGTTCGGCGTTCATCCGATTTTCGCCGAAAGAGCGCTGGCGAACCATCGTTTCGAGCGCGCTCAGGCGTGCAAGATCGTTGGTAGCTTCGACGGTGCGCGGTATGCCATTCTCGAGAAGCTCCGCCTTTTGTTTCTGTATCAGATCCAGCTCGGCTTGATAAGCTTTCTCTTTCGCGACACCCTCGGCGATGTTCTTATCGATGCGAGCGAACGATTCCTCGGCCTTCGCCATGACCTCATCGGCAAGCTTGCGGATCTCAGCGCGGATGTTCTCCGGGATGCTGTCGTATTCCCTGGCAAGTTCGGACTCGCTCATGCGGGCCAGCGCGGCCGCTTTCAGGCTGACGCCATTGACGGCTTCCATCAATTCGATCCTGGTCATATTACTGAAAATCACGCTGCGGAGCGCTTGGGACGCCGAATGCGTCAATCGGCCGCCGGTAAGTCTCTGGAAGATGTTCTCGAGCAGCTGACCCATGAGCTTCTTGTAATCCGCATGATCTGTGCCCCTCTTCGGGTCATTTGCGATCTCGCGAAGCACTTCAGCTTCTTTTGATTTTCCGAGGATCTCGGCCTTTGCCGATAAGCCGATATTTTTAACCAGTGACGACATCGAGTAGATCTCGAAATACTCGGCTTTCGAAAGCGAGGTCGTCTTTCCGTCCTTACCCACAAAGAAGTAGCCTTCGACTTCCACCTCTTGACCGGCTTCGTTCTTGACCAGGGCTCGGCGCACGAGGAACGCCGACATGACGGGATCAGCGGCGATCGTCATGTGGATACGGTTCTCGTTCTCACGCTCGATGTTCTTCTGAAGGTTTCTCTGAACATTCTTCAGATTTTCCTTGATGCCCATGCGCTCGAGGACGGCGCGCATCTCGGTGATACGGATATCTTCGTGGGCGAGATTGCCCTCGATGACTTTAGGCGCACTCAAGACCTGCGCGAGGACGTTGTTGAGCGCCGTCTGAGCTTCGGTGTTGCCCCGTGCCTTCGTGGCGATCGAGTCGATCGTGCGCATATCACCGCGAGAGATGGCTTCGCCGACAGCGTCCGTCATGATATCCAGACGGGCCTGCTCGGTGACCTGAACTTCGGCGGCTTTGAGGTAATTTCTGGCGGCGTCTTCGTGCCTGCCGTTTTCGGCGGCGGTCTTACCGCGGCTGACGAATTCTGCAGTGACCTCGGCCAAGGCGGCTTTGGCGGAGGCGTTGGCGTTGAAGAACGCGGCGATGGCGTCCGCGGTCTGACCGTCAGCCGACAAGCCGCGGCGGATCGCCACAAGAATCGCCTGCTTGGCGCTCATCTCGAGTTTGCCCCAAGCCTGGCCTTCGCCTTTGAAGAGCTCGAGGAAGCTGTTCTGCAGTTTGAGAGAAAGTGTCGCGCCGGCCGTGCGGCCCTCGGTCCCGGTGATGCTTTCAAGGGTCAAGACCATGTTCTCGAGGATGCTGTTGTTGAGTTCTTTGACCTTGGCGGGGTCGGCGATCTTGGCGTCGGAAAGAAGCTTGGTGCTCTGCAGCATCTCCGAGAGGCGCTGAAGGACTTCGGCTCTGAGGTTGGCCGCCTGTTTTTCTGTGATGGTGCCGTCCTTCAAATCGCTCTTGATACTGTCGAGCACGATCGACGTACGGCTCGTGATGACTTCAAACGCTTTGAGCATTTCGGAGGCGGCTTCGCGCAGCATCTTCATACCCTCGGCGCGCAGAGCCGGCGACGCATTGGAAAGGATGGAAGCGGTCTTATAAAGGGCGTCGGCTGCTTGATTGAGACCGTCGACCACGTCCATATAAGAAGCGGCGTCCGCGACCGTACGAGCGATCTCCTTGGCGATCTTCGCAAAATCGCGTATCGCGGTAGCGACAAGGATGCCGGCGCGGGCTACGGCTTCTGTCGTGCCGAGGATCTTGGATGCGACTTCCAGCGAATTGGCAGTCATCGAAAGGATGTTGCCGACCACCCGCACGTCCGCGGCCGTCTTCACGTAGTCGGCCATATGCTCGATCAGATGCTGAGCCGTTTTGGTCACCAACGCGGTGACGATCTCGGCGGCGCGGATAAGTTCGGCCGGCATAGCGGCGCCATCTTTGAGCATCGAAAGAGCGATGTCGAGCGCTTTGCCCAGATTGTCCATGGCTGTGGCAACCATGTAAAGCGAGGAAAGATCCTTCACCATGTCGGTGAAGTTGTCGAGCAAATATTGGCCAACTTTGATGACCGCGTTGCTGATAGCGATGATGGACGCCATCGGATCGGCGGTAGTGAATTTTAGCGCGTCGGCGATCTGGCGGATCGCGTCGGTGACTAAAACCGCCATTTGCGGCGAAAGACCGATCAGCGGTGTGAGCGCGTCTGAGATCTCCGCGAGTATCCTTTCGCCGTGCGTCTCGAGGAATTTTCCGAACTCCTGGACGGCCTGACCGAACTGCTCTTTGCCGGCCATTTGCTCGACTAGCTGCAGGCTTTCACGGATATTGAGAATGAACGGAAGCAGCTTGGTGTCTTTCAGCGAGCCCTCTTTGTCCAGCCTCAGCATATCGCCAGCCAAGCTGACGGCGGCGTCCGCCGCCGACTGTGCTGCCTCTCGCAGCGCCGGCGATTCCTGGGTCAGCGGTTCCACCGCCTTGACGGCCTCGGCCAGCGCGCGCAGAAGAGCCGGCGCTTTTCCGGCTGACGGAAGCAGCAGTTCGGCGGCCGCGGCTTCGCCGACCAGAGCGGTCAGCCTGTTGAGCGCCGCACCAAGCTCGCCTTTCGCGGTCTCGATCAGTGCGGGTTCTATTCCGGGCTGGGTCGCGGTAGTGTTGGAATTGGTGCGGAGGCTGAAACGGATCGCCGCGGAAAGCTGGCCGATCGCATCGGCGGCAGCCTGAGCATTGGCCGGGGTTTGATTGCCTTCAAAAACCTCGAGAGCGGTACGGGCTTTGTCCATAGCCTGCGGCAGAGGCAGCGGCGTCCGGGAACCGGCATTCCCGGAAAGACGCG
>CAZJAX010000099.1:0-7029 GCA_964543965.1 uncultured Planctomycetia bacterium | reverse complement strand
CTTTTTCATCCTTCTATCTCCCCCGGTTGTCGGGCGCCGCCGGGCGCCTGTATTTCAGAATAAAAATGATCACGACCGTAAAAAATGTCACGTTTGCGATGCCGAACATCTTGAAAGCTGTGTCCGGCGAATTCACTGCCTGAGGCGTCATCAGAATGATGCAGACCCATATACCCAGCGCCCAGGTCAGGCTCAAGCCTTCGGAGCTTTTGCGCTTCCATATATTGTAGACCAAAGGGATGTTGAAAAGCGGCATCGCCAGCCCCCCGATCATCCCGAGCGTTTCCATCCAGCCGTCCATCAACGGAATTCCACGGCATACCGGCTTTTGAGCGCGGCACCCACGCGTTCCTGAAGACCCGCGATCTCTTCGTCAGTAAATGTCCCGGTGTCCTTCTGGTACGCCAGAGAGAACGCCAGGCTCCGCTTTCCGGGAGCGATGTTCTTCCCTATATACTGATCGAACAAAACAGCGTCCTGCAGGTAAGGGGCTGCTGCCTTCCGCATTTCGGCCTCCAGATCCGAGACCCGGACGCTTTCATCGAGCACGAACGCCAGGTCGCGCCTCACGACCGGAAACTTCGGAACCGGCTTCACGCGCACCGATCGTCCCGGAGATCTAAAGATCTTGTCCAGAGACAGTTCCGCGAAATAGACCGGATGCGGGATATCAAAATTTTTCTGCGCGGCGGCGGAAACGATCCCGATCCGCCCGGCGGCCTTCCCTGCGATGCAAAGCTCCACAACCTGGTCAAACGTTCCGGATGCAGGGCCGTCTTTCCACTCCGCGGCTTCTGTTCCGGCAAACTTCAAAATATTTTCCAGCGCGCCTTTAAGGCCGTAGAAAGAAGCTTCGGTCTTTTTCTGCCAGTAGTTTTCGGCGAGCCCTGAAAAAAGGACGGACAGGGACGTTTCTTCAAGGCCGTCCCCGTAAACATTTCCGATCTCAAAAAGCTTGAGCGATGACATTTTGCGGTTCACGTTGAACATCGCAGCCTCGAGCATTCCGGGCGCCAAGGACGGCCGGAAAAACTCCTGCCCCGCGCTGATCGTATTGACGACGCGGTGAGCCTTGCCGGGGTCAAAACCGGCCTCTTTCAACAGCTTGGATGAAACTAAACTATACGTCATAATCTCCGAAAATCCAAGGGCTGCCATGAATTTCTTCAATTCCAGGGTCCGGAGAGCTTTTGCGTCTTCCGGGGTCTTAAGGACGTGCCGGGTAGGCGGGATAACGACGGGGATCTTGTCGAAACCCTCGATGCGGAGCACCTCCTCGATCAGGTTGGCCTCCTCTGTGATATCCCGGCGAAAGGTATCGGGCGACACGATGATCTTTTCCTTGCCTGAAGCCTTGGCCGGGATACAAAGGCTCTTCAGAATGCCTAATATACGGGCCTGGGACACTTTCATACCCAAAAGCGCTTCGACCCGGGCGACGCGCAGCGTGACGGGCTTGGCCTTCTTGGAACCGAGCGTGTTGGCCTCGACAAGTCCAGAGGCGTCTTCCCCGCCGTCGGCCAAGATGAGCTCCTTAGCGCGGGCGGAGGCAGGCTTCACGAGCGCTGGATCGACACCGCGCTCAAAACGGTAACTCGAGTCGGTAGAAATGCGGTATTTTTTGGAGGCCTGGCGCACCAGCGCCGGGTCGAAGTACGCGGACTCCAGAAGAATATTTTTCGTCGAGCTCGTGACTTCGGTGAGTTTGCCGCCCATGACGCCGGCGATGGCGATGGGACGTTCGGCGTCGGCGATGACAAGCGTTTCAGCATCGAGCTCGTGCTCCACGCCGTCGATGCCGAGGAACTTTTCCCCTTTTCTCGAAAAACGAACGACGATCTTTCCGCCGCGCACCTTGTCGAAATCGAACGCATGAAGCGGCTGTCCGCACTCGAACAGCACAAAATTGGTCGCGTCGACTGCGTTGGAAATCGCGCGCGTGCCGGTAAGCTCGAGAAGCTTCTGCGTATCAGAAGAAGAGGGCTTGATGGAAACGTTCTTTAATAGACGCGCCGTGTATAGCGGGCAGGCCTTTTTGTCCTCGACGGAGATCAGGAAAGCGGGGGATCTTTTCGCCGCGGTCTCTTTCGTGAAATAGCCTTTAGGGACCGTGACTTTTTTTCCTGTCAGCGCCGATACTTCGTGCGCGAGGCCGAGCACCGACAGGCAGTCCGGACGATTGGTCGTGACCTCGATCTCGATGACGGCCTCGGAGCCCTTCATCTCGACGGCCTCGACCTTGGAGCCGGACATCGTGAGTTTTTCCTCGAGCGCTTCTGGCGAGAGGCCCACCGGGATGTATTTTTTAAGCCAGGAAACGGGAAGTTTCATTTAAAACTGCCTCAGGAAACGCAGATCATTTTCGTAAAACATGCGGATGTCCTCGACGCCGTATTTGAGCATCGCCAACCGCTCGACGCCCATACCGAACGCGAAGCCGGTATATTTTTCGGGATCGATCTTCACCGAGCGCAGGACATGCGGATGCACGATGCCGGCGCCGAGCACCTCGAGCCAGGAATTTCTCTGCTCAGACCAGATATCGATCTCGGCCGAGGGCTCTGTGAACGGGAAAAAATGGGGACGGAAGCGGAGCTTGGTGCCCTCTCCGAAAAATTTCTGCGCAAAAGCGAAAAGGACGCCCTTTAAGTGAGCGAAACTTACGCCCTCGTCGACCATGAGACCCTCGATCTGGTGGAACATAAATGAATGTGTCGCGTCCGTCGCGTCCGGGCGGTACACTTTCCCCGGGGCGATGATCTTGAGCGGCGGCTTGGTCTTTTCCATCACGCGCACCTGCACCGGCGATGTCTGGCTTCGGAGCAAGCGGCCGCTATCGAGGTAAAAAGTGTCGAAACTATCGCGCGCGGGATGATTTAAGGGAATATTGAGCGCTTCAAAATTGTAGTATTCGGTCTCCGCCTCGGGTCCTTCGACGAGACAGAATCCTAGCGTGCGGAAGATCGCGACGATATCCATCGTCACATGCGTCAGAGGATGAAGCGTGCCGGGAGCGTAAAATGCGCCGGGCATCGTCACGTCGATCTTTTTAGCGGCGGGGCCCGAAGCGGCACCCAGACTGTTTTGTTTTTCGGAAAAGAGGGACTCGATGGCAGTCTTCACTCGGTTAAGCTCCTGCCCGGCCTCGCGCTTGCGGTCGGCGGGCACTTCGCTCATACGGGCGGATATCACGGCCAAAAGCCCTTTACGGCCGAGGTATCGGATCTTGGTCTCTTCGAACGCCTTCGGCTCTGTGAGCGAGGCGATCTCGGCCTGAGCGTCTTTCTCGAGTTTTTTTAGGTCTTCTATCATCGATCCCCTAAATGGCAAACACCAGGGCAAGTTGTCTTGCCTGGTGTTTGCTTCTTATTTAAGCGGTATTAAGCTTTGGCTATTTTGCAGATTTCGGCAAAAACCTTCGGCTCGCTGTTGGCGAGATCCGCCATGATCTTGCGGTCGATCTCTACTTTGGCTTTTTTAAGGCCGCCGATCAGCTTGCTGTAAGTCAATCCGTTGTCCGCGGCTCCCGCGGAAATACGGGTGATCCACAGTTTGCGGATGACCGACTTAGAATCGCGGCGGTCGCGTGTCGCAAACGCCATCGCGCGCTGCACGGTCTCTCGCGCCGTGCGGTAGAGTTTGCGGCGTCCGCCGACGAAACCCTTCGCCCGTTTTAAGAATTTCTTTCTTCTGGCCCGGCCTGCCGGGACTGTTTTTGCTTTAGGCATACGGAAGCAATCTCCTTATCTGCTTATTGAACGTCGAATCCACATAATCAGCTCCTCTGAGCTGGCGTTTGCGCTTCGATGACTTGGTGTTTAAAAGATGTCTCTTTCCCGCGCGCGACTTCTTGAATTTACCGGTCTTGGTTTTTCTCAAGCGCTTTGCTACGGACTTGTTGGTTTTCAGCTTTGGCATATCTTCCTCGTGTTTCTTATTGACGTTATTTGGGCATCACGATCATCGTGATCATTTTGCCTTCCAGCAGCGGCGCCTTTTCGACTTCGCCCAGCGGGGCGAGGTCCTGGGCGAGACGCTCCAAGACTTTCCTTCCCTTATCGATATAGTTCATTTCGCGGCCGCGGAACACCATCGTGATCTTGGCCTTGTCGCCTTCTTTCAGAAAGCGCTCGATGTGGTGCAGCTTGACCTGATAGTCGTTTTCCTCAATGAAGGGATGGTACTTCACTTCCTTCAGGTGGATCACTTTCTGTTTCTTCCGGGCTTCTTTTTCTTTCTTTTCCTGGTCGTACTTGAACTTGCTGAAATCCATGATGCGGCAGACAGGCGGGACAGCCTGCGCGGCCACCTCTACGAGATCCAGCTCCGCTTCGCGCGACAGCTTCAGCGCCTCCTGGATCGTGACGACTCCTGCCGGATTGCCGTCTTGGTCTATCAGTCTTACCTGCGGGACTCGGATCCCGTCATTGATACGCGTCGTGTTCTTAGAAATGAAAAACCTCCCTTGGTTTTGAGAGCAGGCGAAAGATCAGGTTCGCGCTTCGAGCTCTGCGTTTGTTCTTTTGAAGAAATCCTCGAGCGTCATGGCGCCCAGATCGCCCCCCGCTCTCGACCGGACCGCAATCTTGCCGGCCTGGATCTCCTTGTCTCCTAAGACGATCATGTAAGGCGTTTTTTCGGTCTGCGCGGTGCGTATCCTGGCTCCGAGCGTATCCGAGGGTCCCTGGATCTCCACGCGCAGCCCCGCGGCCTTCATATGGGCCGATATTTTTTCGGCAAACTCCTGGTGCGTATCTTTGACCGGGATCAGGCTTACCTGAACCGGAGAAAGCCAGAGCGGCATCGCGCCGGAGTAATGCTCGAGCAGCGTGCCCATGAAGCGCTCGACGCTTCCGAGGATCGCGCGGTGCAGCATGACGGGGCGGTGCTTGTTGCCGTCGGATCCCGTATATTCTAGATCAAAACGCTCCGGAAGTGCAAAATCACATTGGATGGTGCTGCACTGCCAGGAACGGCCCAAAGCATCCTTGATCTTGATATCAATTTTCGGCCCGTAGAACGCGCCTTCGCCTTCACAGATCTTATAGGCGACTTTTTTCGCGTCGAGAGCGCCTTTCAGCGCCCCGGTCGCCCGCTCCCAGTCCTCATCGGTGCCGATCGAGCCTTCGGGCCGGGTGCTGATCTCGATCTCGAGGTTTTTAAAACCGAACGTGTCGAGCGTGAAGAATACGAAATCTACGACGTTCTCGATCTCCTTCTGGAATCCCTCGACTGTGCAAAAAATATGCGCGTCGTCCTGCGTGAAGTTGCGTACGCGCAGAAGTCCGTGAAGTACGCCGGATTTTTCGTTGCGGCAGACGTTGCCCAGCTCGAAAAAACGGAGCGGCAGGTCGCGGTAGCTGCGGATCTTGGTCTTGAAGATCAACATGTGCCCGGGGCAGTTCATCGGCTTGATCGCATATTCCTTTTCGTCCTCGGTCTTGAAAATGAACATGTTCTCTTTGTAATGCGAATAATGCCCCGACGTGATCCATACGTCGCTTTTCAGGATTTGCGGACCGATCACGAAGCTGTAGCCGCGCTTTAAGTGCTCTTCTTTGACGAACTGTTCGATCAAGTGGCGGAGAAACGCGCCTTTCGGGTGGTAGAAAATGAGGCCCGGTCCGCCGTCTTCCTGAATCGAGAAGAAATCAAGCTCTTTGCCGATCTTGCGGTGATCTCGCTTCTTAGCCTCTTCTCGGACGCGGATGAATTCGTCGAGTTCTTTCTGGGAAAAAAACGCGGTGCCGTAGATGCGCTGCATCATCGGGTTTTTCGCGTCGCCCTTCCAGTAAGCGCCTGCGATGCTCGTCAGCTTGAACGCCGTGATCAGGCCGGTCGAATGCGCATGCGGGTACTTGCAGAGATCGGTGAATTCGCCGTCGACGACGACAGAAAGCGGCTCGGTTTTCGAAAGCTGTTCGATCGTCTCAAGCTTGAAGGTCTCGTTCTTCGCCTTGAATATCGCGCGCGCTTCGTCCGGCGAGACCATGCGTTTTTCGAAAGGAAAATCCGACTTCACGATCTTGGCCATTTCCTTTTCAATGGCCGCGAGGTCTTCTTCGGAAAGCGTCTTGGGAAGGACGATGTCGTAATAGAACCCGTCTTCGACCGGAGGGCCGAATCCGAGCTTAGCTTCCGGATAAAGGCGCTTCACCGCCTGCGCCAGCACGTGGGAGCAGCTGTGGCGCAGCTTATCGAGGTCCGTGTATTGTTCGTTGACTTTTGACATGTTAAATGACCGTTGTAGACGCCGTGCTGCCGGCGGCTGCTGTGTTCCGTGCTTTGACAAAGTTGGGAATGGCGATCGCGGCCAGGAGACCGATCACGACGACCGCAACGAAAGCCCAGAGACATATCATCGCGGCGCGTCCGTTATATTTCGGCTTTTCATACTCGATCGGGATCGCCCGCTCAGCCACGGCCGTCTTAGTCTTTTGGATCAGGCGCGACAACACCGCGAAATCGACTACGATCGAGATGCCCGTAAGCAGCCTCGAAAATATAGACGCCACAAAAAGTATAACGCCGTATTTGTAACGGTTCATCGCCGTGCGGCTTTCAAGATGATTCACGAAGTCGGCGATCTCTGCGGGCCATTTGAACGTCCAATAGATATTGAAAAAAGGGATGAACTGATACCCTACCGCCTGCCGCGCCGTGATCGGATATGTCCCGCTTGTTAGATTGTTCAGCGTTTTATGAAGACGGTACACGCTCATCAACCAATAAACAAGACCCGCGATAAAACTGACGATCATCACCGCCGAGGCAGAGCCCGAGACAATGGTATATGACCCGCCGGTCTGCGGTCTTCCTGCTGTGGTCAGCATCAGCACGAGATATGAAGCGATCGTGACCGCCCCCAGCACATAGCCGGGCCGGATCTTCGGAAATCTGATGTCTGTCGTGTTTTCTTGGTTCATTTTTTCCTTAAGATTTTTGAACGGACGCCGCCGGGTTTGCGGGCGGTGCATTCAATTCCTTGGACGCCTGCGTCATGACGCTGGATATGATAGCGATCATGAA
>CAZJAX010000098.1:0-7060 GCA_964543965.1 uncultured Planctomycetia bacterium | reverse complement strand
CCCGGGAATCCTTTTCTAGGCGGCCCTCAAAATTTTTGATCACCGCCGTGGGAATGTAGACTTCGTACGAGATCCCGTTCACGCCGAGGACCAGCGTGTTTTCGAGAAGGCTTTCGACTGTTCCTGCGATTTGCGCGATCATTTTCTTTTTTTCACCGTAGAAATATAGGCTAGCGCCACCGCCAGCGCATCCGCCACGTCCGGCGGCTCAGGAAGCCTGGGCAGCGAGAGCTCATGCTGGATCATGCGCTGTACTTGCAATTTCTTCGCATGCCCGTGACCCGTGACTGCCTTTTTCACGTGGGTCGAAGCGATGCTGACGAGCGGCACGCCATAGACTCCGCTCAACAAGCAAACGACTCCGCGCGCATGCCCCATCAAAATGGCTGTAGCGGGGTGCTCGTAATGCGCGTAAAGCTTTTCGATCGCCAGGACATCGGGCTTGAATTCTTCGATCACCTCGGACAGTGATCGGTAAATCTTTCGGAGACGCTCGGAGATCCCGTCCGGCGCCTTGGCATTCACGATGCCCGCCTCCAGGACACGAAGCCCTCCGCGGGAACCGCGGTTCTCGTCGGCTTGGACGACACCGTAGCCGGTGACACGCAGACCCGGATCGACGCCGAGGACTTTCAATCGGATCTACTTCGCCAATTCCTGGAGGATGTCGTCCGGGATATCGAAGTTGGCGTATACGTTCTGCACGTCTTCGCTGTCTTCGATGGCATCCATCAGCGCCATGACCGCCTTGGCTTCGGCGAGTCCGGCCACCTTTACCGTCGACGAAGGAATGCGCGTGAGCTCCGCGCTCTCAGCGGCAATGCCGGCGTCTGCGAGAGCCTTCTTGACTTTATCGAAATCCTGCGGTTCCGTCGTGATCTCGTAGGAATCTTTTCCGGCGACAAAATCCGAAGCGCCGGCGTCCAGCGCTATCGTCATCAGCTTGTCTTCGTCCGAAGCCTCTTTTTTCACAACCAGCAGACCCTTCTTCGCGAACTGCCAAGCCACGGAACCCGCGCCCGACATGCTGCCGCCTTTCTTTTCCAGGATGTTGCGGATCTCGGAAGTCGTGCGGTTCTTGTTGTCGCTGAGACATTCGATCAGAAGCGCCACGCCGTGCGGGCCATAGCCCTCATAAGTCATTTCTTCGTAGGAGACACCGGGCAGCTCTCCGGTCCCCTTTTTGACGGCGCGATCGATGTTATCGTTGGGCATGTTGACCGCTTTCGCTTTGTCGATGGCGAGGCGCAGACGCGGGTTCATGTCGACATTACCGCCGCCGACACGGGCCGCCGTCGTGATCTCTTTGCCGCATTTCGTGAAGACCGCCCCGCGCTTCGCGTCAAGCGCGCCCTTCTTATGCTTGATCGTTGCCCACTTAGAATGTCCTGACATACCTTCTCCTCTTTGAGATAAAAAATTGTCTAAATTTAACTGATTGTACCATATCCCTAACCAAAAATCCTTGCGATCAGGAATGCCGCGCCCGCCGCCGCAGCCCCGATGGAAGCCGTCTGAATGCCCGATAGAAGCGGTTTCCTTGCCGTAAAACGGCCTTTGACGTAACCAAACACAAAAAGCGCCGCCACTGTCAGAAAGATCGACGCGGTGAGCGAGGCCGCCGAGTCCACGCTGAGCATGTACGGCGATAGCGGGATCAGGCCGCCGACGATGTAGGAGAGCGCGATGGTCAGAGCACTGTTCCTTCCCCGCGCGGTGTCGGGACGATCAAGCCCCAGCTCGAAGCGCATCATGAAGTCCACCCACTGCTTTGGATTGCTGCGGAAATAATCCAGCACCGGCCGTATATGCTCATCGCTGAGGCCGTATCCCTTAAAAATATCACTAACCTCTTTTTCCTCATGATGAGGTTTTTCACGCGTCTCGCGCAGCTCGCGGCGGCGCTCGGAAATATAGTGCTCGACCTCGGTCCTAGCGGCCAGATACCCGCCGAGCCCCATCGCGATAGATCCCGCTGCGATCTCAGCCAGACCCGCTGTCACGATGATGCGGTTAGAAACAACAGCTCCGGACAATCCTGCGGCCAGCGCAAAAGGCACCGTGAGACCGTCGGACATGCCGATGACGACATCGCGCAGCGTCTGGGTCGATTTGAAATGCGTTTCTTTGTGTGTCGAGGCGTCGGACATGCTATCGCTTTGTGTCCTGCAGCGAGTCCTTTTTCCAGTCGCGCTGCTTGACGTGGTTCCAGGTCTCCTCGATGATCTCGTCGAGCTTCCACCCCATCTGATTGCAGAGATCCATCAGAAATACGCAGGTGTCTCCCACCGCATCCTTCATTTTCGCCTCGTGCTCTTCCCTTGTTCCGCGGATACCCTGCTCCATCTTCAGATATGCATGCGCCAATTCACCGACCTCTTCAGCCGCGCCGAGAATGGGCTGATAAGGCTTTTTGTTGTCGAAATTGCGCTTCGACCAGGCGTCCTGTTCTTCCTGAATCCTTCTTAAGCTCATGAGACTCCTTTCAGTACGATTCCGACCGGACAGTGGTCCGACCCCTGGACCTCTTTCAAGATCCACGCCCTTTTAAGTTTTGGCCTTAGCCCTTTAGAAATACAGAAATAGTCGATGCGCCAGCCGATGTTGCGGGCCCGGCAGTTTGAAAGCCGGCTCCACCAAGTGTAATGCCCGCCCTCTTTCTCAAACTCGCGGAACGTATCAATAAAGCCCGCCTTCACCAGCTCGTCGAAGCCCGCCCTCTCCTCGGGCGTAAAACCGTGGTTTTTGACATTGGCCTTCGGATAGGTCAGATCGATCTCGCGGTGCGCGACGTTCAAATCTCCGCAAAATACGACATCCTTTTTCTTTACGAGTTTTTTCAGGTACTTGAGAAAATCGGCGTCCCATTCCTTTGAGCGGTAGCCTAAGCGGCTTAAATCCCGCTTCGAGTTGGGCACGTAGACGTTGACGAGATAAAAATTCCTGAACTCTGCGGTCAAGACACGCCCCTCAGCATCATGCTTGGAAGCGCCTATTCCGCTGGAGACAGAAACAGGCTTCAGACGGCTGAAGATCGCGGTGCCCGCATAGCCCGGCTTCTGCGCATGGTTCCAAAACTGCTCATAGCCCTTCAGATCGACCGAAATGCCTCCGGCAGGCGCTTTTGTTTCCTGCAGACAAAGAATGTCGGGCTTTTCTTTGCTCACGAACGCCTGAAAATTCTTTTTCAGCGCCGAACGGATTCCGTTGACATTCCACGACAGGATCTTAATTTCCATGCGAAGCCGTCATCCATCGGACCGTACCGCTGATCGAGCGCATGAAGACGCTATGCGTCACAACTTCCTTGCCGGAATAGCGGACGCCTTTCAAAAGGCTGCCGTTGGTGATCCCCGTCGCCGCAAACGCGCACGGCCCCTTCACGAGATCCTCGGCGCCCATGACTCTCGCGTCAACGATCCCGTCGCGGACGATCTGCGCCTGAAAATCACCGCGCAGACATTTGATCGCACAGGCCGTGATGACGCCTTCGGGCGCGCCCCCGATACCATAAAGCATGTCGATGCCGCTCTCGTCCAGACATGTCGCGATCGCCGCCGAGACATCGCAGTCCTGGATCAGCTTGATGCGTACGCCGATTTCCCGCAGCTCTTTGATCCAGGCCTCATGGCGCGGACGATCCAGAAGGCATATCATGATCTTGGATTTTTCCTTGCCGGTCGCCCTTGAAATAAGTTCGACCGTTTTTGAGAGGGGATCGCTGATCGACAGCAAAGTCCTGCTGTGGATCGCGGGGCCGTAAGCCATCTTCTTCATGTAAAATTCAGAAGTCGAGAAAAGGCAATCTTTTCCGGCGACCGCCAAGACGCTCAGAGCCTCCGGCCCCGAGTTGGCTGTCGGCCGCGTGCCTTCGATGGGATCGACGGCGATATCGTAAACCTTTGCTCCCTCGCCCGCCTTCGCGTGAAGACCCACCGTTTCCCCGGCGAAAAGACCGGCGCTCTCATCCTTGATCCCCTCACCGATGACGATCCTGCCGCAAAGCTCAAGAGAGTTGAGCCTCGCCCGCATCGCGTCCGTAGCCGCTTTATCAGCGCTCTTCTTGTCGCCGCTTCCTACCCATGCGGACGCAGCGATCGCTGCGGCTTCCGTTACGCGCACCATATCCAGATTGATGTCTTTCACAAAACCTCTTTCTGTTTCAAACCTGCTCTTCGGCGAGACTCCCCGCAGCCACCGACACGCGCTTGGCGCTCGTCTTTTTTTTGGCGTCGATCGACCTTTCATAAACACTGTCATAGTCATCGTCGTACTGCTTGACGATGGACTGCATATAGGCGGTCTCGCCGGGAATGATCTGCTTTTCGGTCGAAAAAAGGATTCGATAGTCGGCGGCGCCGTCAAAGTTACGATCCCATTCGCGTTTATAAATAACGCCGTTCTTAAAATAGGTCCACCGGTCAGGTTTGCCGTCGGAGCTGCGGTCCACGGAGATCACAGCCGGCACGCCGGTAAAGTAATACATGACGACCGTGTCGATCTTTCCGTCAAAATTGGAGTCGATCTCCGCAAAATCGCGGAAACCGTCGCGGTAAGTGACCTGGCCATCGATCTTCCCGTCGTGATTTTTATCCATGACCACCTTAAGTATCTTCCTATCCTCGGCGTAATGGATCACGGATTCCTGGATTCCGTCGAGGTCCAGATCCGCTTTCTTGGTCGGCGGAGCCGCTAGGGCTGACGCCTGAAACATGACCGAAAAGGTGAAAATAAGTCCCGCCTCGGCAAATCGACGATATTTCATCAAATAAATTCTCCTAACTCATTGTAAGAAATAATCTTGTGAAACGCAAAGAAAAAACCCAATCCGCTGCATCGGAACGATTTAAGCATATTTAACCAAATTACAAGGAGGACAAAGAATAAAAACATTTTTAATATGTCGCCCAAAACTTATGTTATAATAGACCCATGTTCAATCTATTCCGCAGGGAAAAGCGCCAATTTTTCCGCCATCCTGTGAATGTTCCTATCCAGCTTAGGATGGAAAAAAGCATCGACTCCTATCTTTCCGAATCCAAGGACATTTCATTGGGAGGACTATCCTTTGTCTGGCCCAGCCGGCTCTCAAAAGGGACGCTCCTGATGCTGTCGATACCGGTCAAAGAAAAAGTCTTTGATCTCAAGGTTCGCGTCGCCTACTGCAAAAATTATAAGAAATCCAACCAATACCGAGCGGGCGTCTCATTCCTGAACTCTCCTGACGCCTTCAAGGCCAAACTCGCCGAAGAGGTTCTGCAGATCATCGAATATCAGAAATCCATTTCCCGCGAACTAGGCTATGAGCTTTCCGAAGAAGAGGCGGCTCGGCGCTGGGTCAGCAAGTACGCCGAAAAATTCTCTAGGACCGCCTCCGCCTAAACCGCTATCTTCGCCCACTCCGCGGCGCTGGAAAAAACCATCAAAGGCTTGTGTTCGTGGATCCCGTGATATCCGTAATCCACCCACCCGAAGTCCACTCCCGCATTCCGGCTGGTCTGGCCGTCGACGTCTCCGCTATCGCCGATAAAAAGAGTTTTCTCCGCAGACACTGACAGCTTCTCAAGAATGTGCCGCACTCCGGCCGGGTCGGGCTTCGGAGGGAATCCCGCGTTTATCCCTACGACGATTTCAAAATGATGTTCCAATGCGAGCTCTTTAAGGATCTTCATCGTGATATCCTGCGGTTTGTTGGTCACGATCGCTTTTTTGATCCTGGAGAGCGGCCCGCCGAGCATCTCCCGCACCGATTCATACGCGCCCGCCGTGACGACGGGCTTCTCCTGGTATCCGCTCTTAAAGAACGTGACGGCGTCTTCCAGACGCTTCTCGTCGAGGCTGAAGTCGGGCTCAAGTTTTTTCAATAGCTCGTGCACACCCCAGCCGACCGCCTCCTGTATCTCCTTGCGCGATCTCTCCCGGTGCCCATAACGCTTCAGCGTCAGGTTCGCGTAGTGCGCGATGTCGGCGATGGTATCGACGAGCGTACCGTCGAAATCGAAAAGAATGAGCTCGTATCTTTTCACGGCATCAGAGGACAAATTTCACACCTTCGATCTTTCTTAAGGCGGCGTCGATATGGCGCATAAGCTGGAGCGAATGGATCAGGACATCGGCGTTGAACGTGATGTATTTGCCGCGGTCGGAGTGGTGGCCTCTTTCGAAGCGCACGCGGATATTGACCTCGAGAAAAACCTTCTCGATCGAGCTTTGGACGCCCTCATGATCCTCGGCGATGATCTTATAGTGGCACAGTACGGGAAAACGGATGCTTTCGCCGGAAAAATTGTCCACGTCGCGCTAGGGCTGCTGGGTGCCCAGCGCAAACTTCTTGATGCCGGCTTTTCTGGCTTCGTCGAGGACGTAGACCGCCTTGCCGAGCAGCGCCTTGTCGTCGCCGTTCAACAGGACGGCCGGATCCCCCTCCTTCTCCTTGATCTCTCTTAGACGCGCAGGCAGTTCGAAGGCGCTGATTTTCTTTTTGTTCACATAAATGTCGCCGTTGGCCGTGACCGTGATGACGGTAAAATCCTTTTCACCGGCTTCCTGGCGCGAGCCGGTCGAGGCCGATGGCAGCTGGACTTTTACGCCCTGACTTTTGACCATCGACAGCGACACCATCACGAACGTCGCTAGAAGGAAGAAGACGATATCGATGAGCGGGATGATCTCGATTCGGGCCTTGCGTTTGGATGCGGGCGACGCGAGCTTCACGATTCTATCGCCCCGCCTTGCAGATCAGCTCGAGCTGTGTGGAGGCGTCCTCGATCTCGTGCCGGACCTCCTCCATCTTGGAATTGAGAAAATTGAACGGGATCAGCGCGATGATGGCGATGCCGAGACCGAAAGCCGTGCCGATCAGCGCTTCGGCAATGCCGCCCGTGATCACAGCGGGCGCCTCAAGCTCTTTGGCGCCCAAAAGACCAAACGCATGAATCATTCCCGTCACGGTCGCGAGCAGGCCTAGAAGCGGCGCAAGCGTGATGACCGTGTCCAGGACAAACAGGCCTTGATTGAAGCGCTTGAGCTCCTGGTTGGCGGCTTTCATGAGAGCGTTGGA